>CABUPM010000061.1 GCA_902493345.1 uncultured Eubacteriales bacterium
TGCCTGGAGTTCTTGGCAACGAGGATTCCGCCGAAGATGAATCCTTTTCCGGAATGTACCTGGAATATCCGCAGTATACAAGACCCAGAGAGTACCATGGGACGGAGGTTCCGGAGGTGCTTATGAGCGGCCACCATGAGAACATTCGCAAATGGAGGCTGGAGCAGGCGATGGAGATTACGATGCGCAAGCGGCCGGAGCTTCTGGATACGACCAGAATGAATAAAGAAGAATTGAAGATCTATCAGCGCGTTAGAGAAAAGATTTTGAAAAAAAGTCTTGCGGAACAGGAAAACCTGTGATATAATTTATATGTTAAGTCTGCCGGTATAGCCGGCAGTCGGCGTACTTCTGCGGGAGACGCCCTAATTACTACGGCCGCTCCGCTGTTACGATAAGCGACTGCCTATGAACGTTGCTTGTAATAAGAGTTGCTATGAAAAGGAAGGAGATTCAGTTATGAATCAGGAGATCATTCGTCAGATTGAGAATGAGCAGCTTAAGACCGACCGTCCCGAATTCCGTGTAGGTGATACCATTCGTGTATATGCCCGCATCAAGGAGGGAACCAGAGAGAGAATTCAGATGTTTGAGGGTACTGTTCTGAAGCGTCAGAACGGCGGCCTGCAGGAGACCTTTACGGTACGCCGTATGTCCTATGGCGTAGGCGTAGAGAAGACCTGGCCTCTGCACTCTCCCGTGATCGACAAGATCGAGGTAGTTCGCAAGGGTTCTGTACGCAGAGCTAAGCTGTACTATCTGCGGGATCGCGTTGGTAAGGCAGCAAAGGTTAAGGAGAAGATCTGATCTTTGCCGTAACACTTGTAAAAAAACTGAACGGGCAGGCGCAGTACTGCCCGTTTAGGTCTTTTACAGGCTTTTAAGAATAGGGATTACGGGGATGTCTTTACGGACACCCTTAAAGGGGAATTATATGGAGAATCAGAAAGGAAAACGGGGCGCGTCAGACGGACAGGAGACTACAAACCTGTCAGAGCTGCTGGAGTTTGATTTTGATTCCGTGAACAATACCGGCGCGGCGGATCAGAACAAACAGGAAGCCAAGCCATCTGCCGGCAAGCAGCAAGAACAGTCAATGGATTCTTTTTTCTCGGACGCAGAAAAGCAGACACAGAAGAAGACCACTGGTTCCGGCACCAATAAAAAAGCTGGAAAAGACGGTACGGCAAAGGCGCCGAAGGCGGAGAAGGAGCCGCACGATAAGGCTCTTGCCAAGAGGAGTGTCTGGAGTATCGTCAAAGGCGTATTTGTATGGAGCAAGGAGATCATCGTCGCGTTGCTGCTGGTATGGCTGCTGTTGACATTTGTAGCCCAGAACAGTACGGTATACGGAAGTTCCATGGAGCCGACTTTATACAGCGGAGAGATGATCATCGTCAATAAGTTTATCTATCGCTTTACCGAGCCGATGCGTGGTGACATTATCGTTTTTGAGCATGAGGACGCGGTAAAAGGCAAGGAATTGATGATCAAGCGTATCATCGGTATGCCTGGAGATACGGTGGAGCTGATTGACGGAGATGTGTATATCAATGGCGAGAAATATGACGAGTCAGGGTATCTGGTCGAAAAGACGGAGATCACGGGCAATATCACCGAGCCGTTTGTAGTGCCGGAGAATTCGTATTTCGTCATGGGCGATCATCGTTCCGTCAGTAAGGATAGTCGGTACAGCGATGTCGGAGCGATATCCAAGGATCAGATTATAGGTAAGGCGTCATTCCGGTTCTGGCCGCTGGATAAGCTTTCAATCATACAATAATCGGTATTATGACCCCAGAGGCCCATCCTCTGGGGTTTTGTGTACGATAAAGGAGAGATTTATGGAAGTGCAATGGTTCCCGGGGCATATGGCAAAGACCCGGAAGATGATGGAGGAACAGATTCAGCTGGTCGATATAGTCGTGGAAGTCGTGGATGCCAGAATTCCTGCAAGCAGTAAAAATCCGTATCTGGATGAGCTGTGGAAGCGGCGGCCGCGTATTATCGCGATGAATAAAGCCGACCTGGCAGATCCGGCAAGGACAGCACGCTGGAGAAGCTGGTATGAGGCCCAAGGGTATGGTACGGTACTGCTGGACAGCCTTCACGGCAAAGGCATATCGGAGATCCAGCCCCTGGCGCAGAAGCTGTGCCGAGATAAGCTGGAGAAGGAAAAAGAGCGCGGCAGGCAGGGACGGGCGCTGCGGCTTATGATTACGGGAATCCCCAATGTAGGAAAATCTACGCTGATCAATCGGATCGCGGGACGTTCCGAAGCGGCCAAGACAGGTAATCGGCCGGGTGTGACGAGGGCCAAGCAGTGGATCCGGCTTCGCGGCAATATGGAGCTGTTGGATACGCCGGGTATTCTGTGGCCTAAGTTCGAAGATCCGCAGGTAGGGAAAAAGATTGCGTGTATTGGTTCGATCAAGGATGAGAATCTGGATGCGTATACGGTGGCGACAGAGCTTCTGGATCTTCTGCGCCCCGATTATAATGCCAATTTGCAGGAACGATACAAGCTGAGTGCGGAAGAACTCGAAGAGAGCGCGGCGGACCTTCTGATGACGATCGGAGCGCACCGCGGGCATAAGGTCAGCGGCGGCAATATAGACTGGGAGAGAACCTCCCGTGTGATCGTGGATGAGTTCCGCGGCGGCAAGCTGGGAAGGATTACGCTGGAAGTGCCGGAGGATTTGGAAGATGCCGAGAAAAACACAGGAACAGTTGATTGCACAATATCATGAGATGTCGTATTACGAGAATCAGCTGCGGGAAAAGGGCTACCGATATATCGCGGGATTGGATGAAGCAGGCCGCGGACCGTTGGCAGGGCCGGTGGTAGCAGGCGCGGTGATTCTGCCGCCGGACACGGAGCTGGTGATTCCGGGAGTGGACGATTCCAAAAAGCTCAGTAGTCTCCGCCGGGGAAAGCTTCTGGAAGAGATCAAGGAAAAAGCCATTGCCTGGGCAGTTGGAATCGTAGATGTAGAGACAATCGATCAGATCAATATACTGCAGGCGACCAAAAAAGCGATGAAGCAGGCGGTAGAGGGATTACAGGCAGCTCCGGAGGTTCTGCTGATCGACGCGGTAGAGCTGGCGCAGGTTTCCCTGCCGCAGCAGCCCTTGATACACGGAGATGCGCTTAGTGTATCCATTGCCGCAGCGAGTATCGTTGCGAAGGAGACCAGGGACGCGATGATGATTGCGCTTGATAGTCTGTATCCGGAGTATGGATTTGCTTCCAATAAGGGATATGGTTCGGCACAGCATATCGCAGCGCTGCGCAAGTACGGACCCTGTCCGATTCATCGGCGGACCTTTATCAAAAATTTTACAGGGTCGAATGAATAAACACCGTACAGGGACAAGAATGGAAGAGATCGCGGCTTCCTGGCTGGAAAAGCAGGGAGGACGGATTTTGGAACACAGCTATAGAGGAGCAGGAGCGGAGATCGATCTGATCTACGAAGAAGGACAGACACTGGTATTCGCGGAGGTCAAGTACCGTTCTTCTGAGCGCTATGGCAGTCCGGCGGAGGCAGTGGATGATAGAAAACGCCGCAGAATTGTACAGGCGGCGGCATTGTACGCGCAGCGGCAGGGCAGGCTCTCGGATGCGATTCGTTTTGATGTGATCGAGATGGTACAGATCGAAGGCCGGCTGTATATTCGTCAGCTCAAAGCTGCTTTTATTCCGGAATAGGAGGCAAAGGATGCTAACAAGCAAGACATGGCAGGTAAAGGAAGAGGATGGAGTCGAGTATCTGACCATCCCCAGTTTTAGCCGCAGCGGTTTGGTGCGGCATTGCTTTACGACCTCCAGGGGCGGCTTCAGTCCGGAGCCTTATGGGATGAATCTGGGGATCACAAGCAAGGATGATCCCGGCAATGTACTGCGTAACTATGAGAGGATCGCGTATGTTTTAGGAAGCTATCCCGGCAATTGGATCGTTTCGGCGCAGGTACACGGGGACAAAATCCTCCGGGTAGGAGTGACGGAACGGGGACAGGGGATTGTCCGGCCGAGGGAGATCGAGGGGATTGACGGCTTGATCACCAATCGGCCGCAGGTTGGACTGGTCACGATCCATGCGGATTGTGTACCGCTCTATTTTCTGGATCCCGTGCGGAAAGCCATTGGTTTGGCTCATGCAGGGTGGAGAGGTACAGTGCAGAAGATCGGAGCGCGTATGATCGAGAGGATGCGGGAAGACTTCGGCACAGATCCGGAAGATCTTCTGACAGCCATCGGCCCTTCCATCGGACCCTGTTGTTTTGAGGTCGGCCCGGAGGTAGCGGAGCAGTTTGCCGCTCATTTTCCGGCAGATGCGGACGCGATAATTCGTCCGGCGCAGACAGAGGGAAAATATATGGTGGATCTGTGGGAGACCAATCGGCGAATTATGGTAGGCTGCGGTGTCATGCCGGACAAGATTACCGTAACCGATCTTTGTACGGCCTGCCATGCGGATGTTTTTCATTCATGGAGAAAAAATAAGGCGCTGGGACGGATGGCGGCGATTTTGGAGTTGATATAATAATGGAACAGAAAGTAAAAGGAATCGTACCGGGCAGTATCGCGGAGGAGTTGGAGATTCAGCCGGGAGACCGTCTGCTCAGCATATCCGGTCATGAGATCGAAGATGTACTGGACTACTATTTTTATATGGAGGCAGAGGTTCTGACACTTCTGATCCGGGACCATAATGGTGAGGAATGGGAAGCAGAAGTCGAAAAAGAAGAGAAAGAGGACTTAGGTCTGATCTTTGAGGATCAGTTCATGGGAACCTATCAGCATTGTCATAATAAATGTATTTTCTGCTTTATCGATCAGCTGCCCAAGGGGATGCGTCCGACGCTGTACTTTAAGGACGACGATTCCCGTCTGTCCTTTTTGAACGGCAACTATATTACGATGACCAATATGCAGGAGAAGGACATGGAGCGGATTATCCGCTATCATATGTCGCCGATGAATGTGTCAGTGCATACGACCAATCCGGAGCTGCGGGTCAAGATGCTGAAAAATCCCAGGGCCGCCCAGATTATGACACATCTGAGACGGTTTGTAGAGGGCGGAATCGTCCTAAATGGACAGATTGTTCTCTGCCGCGGGATTAATGACGGAGCCGAGCTGGAACGGACATTGACGGATCTCTCGGAGTTCGTTCCACAGATGCAGAGCCTCTCCATTGTGCCGGTCGGACTGAGCCGCCACAGACAGGGATTGTACCCTCTGGAGCCGTTTACGCCGGAGGACGCGCGGGCGCTGATTCAGCAGGTACAGCCCTGGCGGGAGAAGTTTTATAAGGAGACGGGACTGCATTTTGTACACCTTTCAGACGAATTCTATATCCTGGGAGGGGTGGAGCTTCCGCCAGAAGAAGCCTACGACGGATATCTTCAGATTGAGAACGGTGTGGGTATGATGCGCCTGTTCTGGGATGAGGCGATGCAGGCGGTAGATGAGATTCCGCAGGGCGAAAAGGGATATGGTAAGGTATCCCTGGTTACGGCGCTGTCTGCGTATGGGCATATTCAGAGGATTGTGGACGCGATTCAGCAGAAGATGGACGGCGGCGAGGTACAGGTCTTCTGTATCCGTAATGATTTCTTCGGAGAGAGGATCACTGTGACAGGTCTCTTAACCGGTCAGGATATTCTGCGTCAGCTCGAAGGAAAAGATCTGGGACGGCTGCTTCTTTTACCGGAAAACCTGCTCAAGGCGGATGAAGAGATATTTTTGGATGATATGCGTCTGGAAGATTTCAAAAAGACTTTACAGACGCCGGTAGATATAGTACAATCTTCTGGACGGGATTTTGTCCGTAAGATTGTAAATTGCTTACAGAAGGAGACATTATGAAACCGATTGTTGCAGTAGTAGGACGGCCCAATGTGGGAAAATCTACACTATTTAATAAATTGGCAGGCAAGCGCGTGTCCATTGTTAAGGACACGCCGGGTGTAACGCGGGATCGGATCTATGCGGACGCGGAGTGGCTGAACCATACCTTCCGGATTGTCGATACCGGCGGAATCGAGCCGAAGACGGACGATGTTCTCTTAAAGTACATGCGTTCTCAGGCAGAGCTCGCGATCGACACGGCAGATGTGATCATCTTTGTAACGGATGCTAAGGCCGGATTGACGGATGCCGACGCGGAGGTCGGCAATATGCTGCGTAAGAGCCACAAGCCGGTAGTGGTCGCGGTCAACAAGCTGGATAATATGGTGGATATCACACCGATTTATGAGTTTTACGAGTTGGGTCTGGGAGACCCGATGCCCATTTCCGCAGAGCAGGGACAGGGAATCGGGGATCTGCTGGATGAGGTGGTAAAGCTTTTCCCAGAGGACGCGGAAGAGAGTGAGGACGAAGAGGAGCTGCTCAAGGTGGCGGTCATCGGCAAGCCCAACGCGGGCAAGTCTTCGCTGATCAATCGCTTGCTGGGAGAGGAGCGGGTGATCGTCAGCGATATTGCAGGAACCACACGTGACGCGATCGATACGCAGGTTGAATATGAAGGCAAGAAATATATCTTTATCGATACGGCGGGAATCCGCCGGCAGAGCCGGGTCAATGAGGATATCGAGCGGTATTCCGTGATCCGTGCGGTTTCATCGGTGGAGAGATGTGATGTGGCTGTCATCATGATCGACGCGGCGGCCGGCATTACCGAGCAGGACGCTAAGATTGCCGGACTGGCCCATGATAACGGAAAGGCAGCGGTGGTTGCCGTCAACAAGTGGGATGCGGTAGAGAAGGATGATAAGACAATCTATCGTTTCCAGGAGCAGGTGGATCAGGTGCTGTCCTTTATGCCGTATGCTCAGAAGCTTTTTATTTCGGCCAAGACGGGACAGAGAGTCAATAAGCTGTTTGAGGCAGTGGAGATGGTCGCGGCCAATCATGCCAAGCGAGTGCCGACGGGTGTCCTGAATGACGTTCTCTATGAGGCGATGGCTGTCAATCAGCCGCCGTCGGATAAGGGACGGAGACTCAAGATCTATTATATGACGCAGGTGGGAGTCAAGCCGCCGACATTCGTTATTTTTGTGAATGATAAGGAATTGATGCATTATTCCTATACCCGTTATATTGAAAATCGTCTGCGGGAGAATTTTGGATTTGAGGGTACGCCGCTGAAGTTCATCATCCGTGAGCGCGGCGTATTGGACGAGAGATTCTAAGGAGGCTTATTATGGAAAGACTCTGGTGCATATTGCTGGGATACGCTTTTGGCTGTATTCAGACGGCATATATTGTCGGAAAGGTATGGAAGCATATCGATATTCGGAATTACGGCAGCGGCAATTCCGGCGCGACCAATGCGATACGGGTACTGGGAACCAAGGTGGGCCTGGCCTGTATGGCGGGAGATATTCTAAAGGGAATCCTGGCCATGGTAGTGACTTCCATTCTCTTTGGATATGACCAGAAGCAGCTTCTGCTCTTTACGGGAGTAGGCGCGGTTTTGGGACATAATTTTCCGTTTTATATGGGATTTCGCGGCGGCAAGGGCGTAGCGGTCACGATCGGCATTATGGCCTGTATGGATTGGCGGATTCTCTTGATTGCAGGAGTTCCGGCACTGATCGTGCTGGCAGTAACACGCTACATGTCGGTAGCCTCGCTCCTCTTCGTTACAATATTTCCCCTGTGTACGCTGGTCTTTTATCTGGGACAGCCGCACGGACTGGAGATTTTTCTGCTGTCCCTGTTCTTTACTGTGATGATCTACTGGAGGCATCGCTCCAATATTCAGCGTCTTATGGCGGGGACGGAGCGTAAGATGGGCCAGAAAGTCGTGATCCGGCAGGAGGATCAGACATGAAGGTCGCGGTAATGGGATCCGGCAGCTGGGGAACGGCACTGGCGATTCTGCTGTGTGAAAACGGTCATGAAGTATGGCTGTGGTCCTATAACGAGGCGGAATACCAAGCCCTTTCAAGGGATCGGGAGCATCGGGCGTTTCTGCCGGGAGTCCGGATTCCGGAAGGCGTGCGTTTTACGCATCAGGCAGAAGAGGCTTTAACAGGAGCGGGAGCGGTCGTACTGGCGACACCGTCACAGTATCTGCGGGCGACGCTTCAGAGCTTTTGTGAGTATATTCAGCCGGGAATGCTGCTGATCAATGTAGCCAAGGGGCTGGAGGCGCAAACGCTCAAGACCTTGGCCCAGGTGATCGCCGAGATCTGTCCTGGCAATCCTGTAGCAGTTCTTTCCGGGCCTTCCCATGCGGAGGAGGTCTCCAGAAAGATTCCGACTTCGGTCGTTGCGGCATCGGAATCCAGGAACGCGGCCCAGACAACGCAGGAGCTTTTTATGAATGAATACTTCCGGGTTTATACTAATCCGGATCTTGTCGGTGTAGAGCTGGGCGGCGCGTTGAAAAACGTAATTGCTCTGGCATGCGGAATATCGGATGGTATGGGCTATGGAGACAATACCAAGGCCGCTCTTATGACCCGCGGAATCACGGAGATGGCGCGTCTCGGCATGGCGATGGGGGCTGATTTTCATACGTTTAACGGGCTCTCCGGCATCGGAGATCTGATCGTAACCTGCACCAGTATGCATAGCCGCAACCGGCGCGCCGGGATTTTGATCGGACAGGGCAAAACACTGAATGAAGCGATGGAAGAGGTTAAGATGGTGGTAGAAGGAGCCTATACGGCCCGGGCCGCCAAAGCGTTTATTGAGAAGTATCAGATTGAGATGCCGATCACAGAATGCGTATACCGTATATTATATGAAGGATTGCCGGTAGGCGAGGTACAGAGGCTGCTGATGAACCGGGACCGTAAGTCGGAGGATTTGTCAGCGGATCTTTTGGTGCAGCGTTACGGCCTGCAATGGAAACAGTAACAGGGAGGAAGAAAAGAATGGATACAAAAGCGTTGGCAGAGCTGTTGTTTCCCCAGGTGACAGAGTCGCCGGAGGATGTGATCGCACGCTATCCGGCAAGAGAACTGCCGGAAGGGGCAAAGGTAACGAGAATCGCGCCGAGTCCTACAGGATTCATGCATTTGGGAAATCTCTATGGAGCGTTGGTAGATGAGCGGCTGGCACATCAGTCCGGCGGTGTATTCTATCTGAGAATTGAGGATACTGATCAGAAGAGAGCTGTTGAGGGCGGTGTCCGTATGATTATAGAAGCTTTCCAAAGCTTTGGTCTGCATCCGGATGAAGGAGCGACACTGGAAGGCGAAAAGGGAGAGTACGGTCCTTACTATCAGCGTCAGCGCAAGGAGATCTATCATGTATTTGCCAAGGCTTTGGTAGAGCAGGGACATGCGTATCCCTGTTTCTGTACAGAAGACGAGTTGGCACAGATGCGTGTGCAGCAGGAAGCCGCCAAGGAGAACTTTGGCTATTACGGCAAATACGCCAAGTGCAGAAATCTGACATTGGAGGAGATCCAAGCCAAAATCGCGGCAGGAATTCCCTATGTAGTACGTTTTCGCTCCAATGGAAATGTTGAGCATAAGATCTTCCACAATGACCTGGTGAAGGGAAAGCTGGAATTGACCGAAAATGATCAGGATCTGGTATTGCTGAAGTCGGATGGAATTCCGACCTATCACTTCGCGCATGTGATTGATGACCATCTGATGGGAACGACGCATGTGGTTCGCGGTGAGGAATGGCTGCCCACACTGCCCATGCATCTGCAGATGTTTCAGACGCTGGGGTGGAAGCCGCCCAAGTATCTGCATACGGCACAGCTGATGAAGATCGATCCGGAGACAGGGGCTAAGCGGAAGCTATCCAAGCGTAAGGATCCGGAACTGGCGCTCAGCTTCTATCGGCAGCTGGGATACCCGACAGCGTCGGTATTGGAATATCTGATGACGATGCTCAATTCCAATTTTGAGGAGTGGCGGATGGCCAATCCGACAGCCCCGATGGAAGACTTTAAGTTTACAACGGCTAAGATGAGCGGCTCTGGAGCACTGTTTGATATCGATAAACTGACCGATGTCAGCAAGAATGTGATCAGCCGCATGAGCGCGGAGGAAGTCTATTGGCAGGTCGCTGCCTGGGCACAGGAGTATGATCCGGAGTTCTATACACTTCTGACCAGAGATTCGGAATACTCCAAAGCAATTCTGGCGATTGGCCGCGGAGGTAAGAAGCCTCGTAAGGATATCGCGCTTTGGAGCGAAGTAAAGCCTTATATGTCCTTTTTCTTTGACGAGCTGTTCGAGCGGGATGACTCTCAGATGCCCGCATTGCCGGCAGAGACCATCCGGCAGATTCTGGAGGATTATAAGACTGTCTATCATCCGGAAGACGACAGCAACCAGTGGTTTGCAAGGCTGAAGGAGATGTGTCCTAAGTACAACCTTTGTGCGGATATGAAGGCATACAAAAAAGATCCGTCGGCCTATGCCGGTTCGGTTGCGGATTTGTCCATGGTACTTCGCGTAGCGATTACTGGACGGGCGCAGTCTCCGGATCTTGCACAGGTCTGCGGACTTCTGGGTGCGGATCGGGTCGTACAGAGATTACACGGTTAATAAAAGAGAAATCGGAGTGAATCACTCCGATTTCTCTTTTTTCTTTTTCTTTTTCTTAATCGCCTTTTGCTCTTTTTCCGCAGCGGGAGGAGCTTCGTCCATCGCCGTTTCCGCATTGGCGAGGGCCTGTTCCTGGGCTTTGAGACGCAGGATTTCCTCATCTTCCGGCAGCTCATACTTATGACGGAAGTATTCTGTGTGAACCTTGAATTCCGGAGAATCCGAGAGCTTCGGTCCATTGCTCACATGCGAATGATATGCGAAGTTTGTATAATCTTTGGAATTCATCTGGATGATATTGAGTGCGATGTTCGAGCAGTGGTCGGAGATGCGTTCCAGACTGGTCAGGATCTCCAGAAAGGAGATGCCGCTTGATACATTACATAGTCCCAGACGCAGCCGCTCGATATGACGATCCTTCAGCCGAGCCTGAAGACTGTCAATGACATCTTCATAGGGCTCTACATGAGAGGCTTCTTCCGGATCATTATTGGCATACATGCGGGCCGTAACCTCCAGGACCTCATGTGTGGCATCCATGATGGTGTTCAGTTCCTTCCAGCCGGTTTCAGAATAAGTGATATTATTCTCCGCGTTATATCGGGCGACATCCAGAATATTGATGCAGTGATCGCCGATCCTTTCAAAATTGCCTATCGCGTGCAGCATTTCAGTGGACATATTGTTCTCGGCATTGCTGAGACGGTGCGGCGTGATCTTCAGAATGTAGTTGTTCAGAGTATTTTCGGCGCGATCCATAAAATCTTCCATACGTTCCAGCTGTGCGGCGTCTTCCTGAGAATAATGAAGATGAAGCTTGCGCACAAGATCAAAGGAAGCAAGAGCGGTGTTGCCCATTTCGACGACGACCTTGCGGGCCTGATTCAGAGCCATGGAAGGTGTGGCCAGGAACAGATCGTCCAGACGGGCCAGCTCGGCTTCACCGGCTGCGGAATTGACAGTCGTCTCGTTGGTATCCTTGATGAAACATTGAGACATCCGGACAAACTGCTTGCAGAAGGGGAGCAGAACCAGAACCGTAACGATATTGAAAGCTGTGTGGAAATCGGCGATATTACCGCGGGTAACGGCCGTGTCCCAGAAGGAGAAATGGAACAGCAGATCTCCGCCGTAGATTCCAATGATGAAGAAAAGTGTACCTAAAATATTGAACGTCAGATGCATGAATACGGCACGCTTGGAGTTCTTGCTGGTTCCGATAGCTGCCAGCAGCACCGGAATACAAGAGCCGATATTCTGTCCAAGAACCAATGGGATCATGTTGGAATAGGTCAGGGCGCCGGTGATGGAGAGCGCCTGCAAGATACCGATGGAGGCTGAGGAGCTCTGCAGAATGGCAGTGACCAGGAAGCCTACAAAGATTCCGAGCAGCGGATTCTGGAACATGACCAGAAGGTTTTGGAACCAGGGCTGCTGGCCGAGCGGCGACAGTGTGATCTCCATGGTATTCATACCGAAAAAGAGCATTCCCAGACCGATCAGGAGATTTCCCCAGGTCTTACGGCTGTGAACTTTGGAGAAAATGATCAGAAACGCGCCGACGGCGATCAGAATCGGTCCAAAGGAAGAGGGCTTCAATAAAGATAGGAAGAAATTGCTTTCACTGATATCACCCAGGCGCAGCAGCTGTCCGGTGACAGTTGTTCCGATATTGGCGCCCATGATGACCGGAAGTGCCTGAGAGAGCTTCATAATACCCGCATTCAGAAGACCTACCACCATGATTGTGGTCGCGGCTGAGCTCTGAATGACGGCGGTAACTCCCGTTCCCAGAAGGACTCCTTTAAAAATATTGTCGGTCAGCTTTTCCAGCGTTTTTTCTAGCTTGGCTCCGGCCATGCGTTCCAGAGATTTGCCGAGCAGATTCATACCGTACAGGAAGAGCCCGATACCGGCCAACAGAGGAAGATAAGATATTAGGTTCAATATTGCCACCATCCTGATTTATTTTTACATACCTTTTACAGTTTACCATTTTTTAAAGAATAATTCAATAGAAAAGGCGGATTTTATAAGAAACGGAAGAGATAGGACGAATTTTACAAACTGTTCATAAAAAGGATACAAACTATGGTTGTTTCAAACAAAAAAATAAGGTATAATAATAACAATTCAGATTTGGAGGAGATACAATATGGCTGGTTTTTTTAGTATGGACGGCCCATTTGTCAAATATGGGACTCTTTTGTTTGACATGATCATGCTGAGTGCGGTGTGGACTGTGATGGGCGGAGCTCTGCCGATCATGATTCTCCTGTCTACTGGGCTTTTGGCCTATGTTCCGCCAGCAGTGGGACTGATATTGATGTATATCTTTATCCTGCATTGGTGCCCGGCAACCTGTGCAGTCGTCTATACTATGGGCAAGAAGCAGCGAGGGGTTGATACTTATACCATGCGGGATTTCTGGCATGCCTATAAGACAAATTACAAGGACTGCATGATTCTGAGCCTTGTGATCACTACGCTGGTTGCGCTGATTCTGTATAATCTGTGGCTGATCATATACAATCGGGCCAGTTTCGGAACTTCCGCTTATATTCTGATCCCATTGGAAGCGTTGGTGGGGATGGAGCTCATCTTCCTGAGCTTGTATGTTCCAGCCCTGGTCGCACGGTTTGAGATGCCGGTAAAGCATTATTTCAAGTATGGCTTCCTTATGGCGAATAAGCATCTGTTAACGACGGTTCTCCTGGCAGCGCTTTTTGTCGGCAGCGTATATCTGTGTT
>CABUPM010000062.1 GCA_902493345.1 uncultured Eubacteriales bacterium
TGATCAACGCGATCAAGGGTACCTGTATCAGTACGCCGGTTCTGATCTTCTGCATTATGGTGCTGGATCTGAAGGTTTACGCCATGATCGCGAGTGTCACCACCTTCTCCTTCTGCATCGCGTTCTTTAATATGCGCAGTGTCCTGAAGTACAGTCAGTGTAAGATCGATATCGCGCATCTCTTCATCCCGCCTGCGATCTGCGCCGTACTGATGGGTGTCTTCACATGGCTGATTTATCATGGCATGTATGCGCTGTATCCATCCAATACGATCGCGATTCTGCTGTCGGTTGCGGGCAGTGTGGTACTGTATTTTGTCCTGATTCTGAATAGCTCCTGGTATAGCCGGAGTGAGATCCGAGAGCTGCCGTACGGACGATTCCTGATTCGTCTGCGCTTCAGGAGGTAAGATCCTCCAGAAGGCGGTCCAGGGCTTCCTTGTCTGCGGCAGGGATGCCCTGCTGCAGAAGCTCCCGGCGGGCCGGTGAGAGGGAGGAGAGCGGGACAGAGAGGGTCCGAAGCAGTTCTCCGGTGGAATCAAAGACAGCGATTCTGTCCTTCCAGACGCGAACCGTGTACGCGGGGGCGGCGGGGGCATCGGCAGCCTGAGCGGCCGGAGTTTCCGAGAGTTCGGCTTCTGCTGCATTTTCCGGAGCATGCTTTGCTCCGGACCAGAGGAAAATCGCGGCGATACACAGTACACAAGCGATTCCGGCCAGACCTGCATAAGAAAAAAGTAAGACTCTTTGCGGATTCTTCATTTTATCACCTTCCGGTGATAGGATCTGCAAAGAGTCTTTTCTTTATTCGTGTTCAGAGCTTTCCGCCTGTTCGAGTTCAGAACTTTGAGCTTCCCAGGCTTCATAGAGGAGCGTCAAAGCATCCTCCGCTTCTTTCTTTTGCGCCTCTAGTTTGGCATAAGCAGAAGCGCTGGAATAATTTTTGGGTTTCAGCATTTCCTGATCCAGATTGGAGATTTCTTCCTCCGTCTGTTCAATCTTTCGCTCGGTATCCCGGAGCTTGGCCCGGAGCTTACGCAGTGTGGCAGCGGATTGCTTTTTTTCAAGATAGGAGATCTTTTCTTCACTAGGCGCTGTATTCTTGGTAGGGACAGGCGGCGCTTTTTTCTCCGCTTGTTTGGCCAGATACTCATCATAATTGCCCAAAAAGATTTCGATTCCGTCCGGAGTCAGGACAAAGATTTTGGTCGCGACACGATTGATAAAGTATCGGTCGTGGGAGATGAAGAAGAGGGTTCCCTGATAGCCGAGAAGGTTGTTCTCCAGAACTTCCCGGGACAGAATATCCAGATGGTTGGTAGGCTCGTCCAGCAGGAGAAAGTTGCATTCGCTCAGCATGATCTTGCATAGGGATATGCGGGCCTTTTCTCCGCCGGAAAGCGTATGGATGGGCTTAAATACATCGTCCCCGCGGAATAGAAAAGCGGCAAGGACATTCCGCACCTGTCCCAGCGTCATCAGAGGATAGGCATCGCAGATTTCCTCCAGCGCGGTCTTTTCTGGTGAGAGACTCTGCTGCTCCTGATCGTAATACCCGGGAAAGACCTTGACGCCGCGCAGCAGCTGACCGCTGTCCGCCTTTTCCTGCCCCATGATCATTTTGAACAGTGTGGATTTTCCGGTTCCATTCGCACCCAGCAGCGCGATCTTTTCGCCGCGCTTGATGAGAAAATTGACATGGGAGAACAATGCTTTGCTGTCAAAGGCTTTGGAGAGTTCATGGGCCGTCAGGACATCATCCCCGCTTAGGATTTTGGGCGTGAAGGTGAATTTCATCGCCTCTTCGTAGGTGATCGGCTTTTCGACGATGTCCATCCGTTCCAGTACCTTTTCACGGCTTTGCGCCCTCTTTATGAATTTTTCCTGAGAAAAGGAGCGGAGCTTGGCGATGATCTCTTCCTGACGGCGGATTTCTGCCTGCTGGGCTTCGTACTCCCGCATGGCGGCCTTGACACGGGCGTCCTTTTCCTGAATGTAAAAAGAATAATTGCCGGAATAGACTTGTGTCGTACCACGTTCCAGTTCGATGGTACGGGTACAGATCTTGTCTAGAAAATATCGGTCATGGGAAATGATCAGAGCCGCGCCGGCAAAAGAGGAGAGGTATTCCTCCAGCCAGGTGATGGCATCGATATCCAGATGGTTGGTAGGCTCGTCCAGAAGCAGCAGATCCGGTTTTTGCAGCAGAAGCTTACTTAAGGCGACACGGGATTTCTGACCGCCGGAGAGCAGCGTGATCGGAAGCTCGTATTCGGATTCAGCAAATCCTAAGCCTTTAAGTACGCCGCGGACATGACTGTGATAGGCGTATCCGTCCTGACGCTCAAAGGAAGCCTGCAGGCGGGAATACTGCTCCATAAGCTCCGGAGAAGGAGTATCCTTCATCTCCTTTTCCAGCTGGCGCATTTTGTCTTCCATACGCTGCAGAGGCTCAAAAACTTTCAACAGCTCGTCTTCAATCCGTTCGTCGGATTCCAGGGCGGCATTCTGCGGCAGATATCCGATCCGAAGACCTTTTTGAATATATAGGCTGCCGGAATCGGCGGTATAGGCGCCGCGAAGAATCTGAAACAGCGTTGTTTTGCCCGCGCCGTTGATGCCCACCAGAGCAACCTTTTCTTTATCCTCCAGGTGGAAGGTAACGTCCTTTAATATTTCGGTAACACCAAATGCTTTGGCAAGATGGCTTGCTGATAAAATCATGATAAAATAGATTGACCTTTCTTCAAAAATACGATACAATTATACTGCAAATCATTGCAAGATGCAAGTACACATATTTAGGGGGTAATGACATGAACGCAACTTATACCAACCCAATCCTGAAGGGGGATTATTCAGATCCGGACGTGATTCGGGTAGGCGAAGATTATTATATGATTTCTTCTTCCTTTACGTATTTCCCGGGCATTCCGGTGCTGCACTCCAAGGATCTGGTGCATTGGGAGCATATCGGCTACGCGGCACAGTCTCTGCCGTTTGCCGCGTATGATACGCCGCAGTATAAAAAGGGAACATGGGCTCCGTGTATCCGTTACAATAAGGGTTTGTTCTATGTTTATGTATGCGCGCCGGATGAGGGACTTCTGGTATTCCGGGCAGAGAATCCTGCCGGACCGTGGAGAATGTTCCACGCGGCCAATGAGACCGGCTGGATCGACCCGACGGTATTGTTTGATGATGACGGTCAGGTATATCTGGTACATGCATGGGCCAGAAGCCGCAGCTGTATCGATTCCAGACTGTATCTGCACAGAATGAACGCGGAGGGAACCAAGGTCATTGACGGCGGCAAGGAGATCTTCCATGAGGAGAAGAAGCATCCTACCACAGAGGGCCCGAAGCTGTATAAGCGGAATGGATATTATTATATCATGTGCCCGGCGGGCGGCGTGAAGACGGGATGGCAGCTGATCCTGCGTTCCAAGAATATTGATGGACCTTATGAGCAGAAGGTCGTTCTGCATCAGGGACAGACACCGATCAACGGACCGCACCAGGGCGGCTGGGTGGATACGCCGGAGGGTGAGGACTGGTTTATTCATTTCCAGGACATCTACGTATACGGCCGGGTTCCGCATCTGCAGCCGGTACATTGGGTCAATGACTGGCCGGAGATGGGTGTGGATAATAATGGCGACGGAATCGGTGAGCCTGTATTGGAGTATCCGGCGCCGGCAGCATACAAGCCTTCCGATATCATGCCCTATACTTCAGATACCTTTGCCGGGGATAAGCTGGGACTGCAGTGGCAGTGGCAGGCCAATCCGAGACAGGAATGGTACAGCATGACGGAGAATCCGGAAGCGCTGCGCCTCAATACCTGCCGCATCAGCCGCACCAGCACACTGTTCCATGCAGGACAGTTCCTGTCTCAGCTGATGCAGTATTACGATTTCGATATGACGGTACAGGTAACCCTGCATCCGGAAGAGTCGGGAGACCGTGCGGGTCTGGCCATGATGGGCAGCAGCTATCGTTATCTTGCCTTGGAGAACGGCAAGAAGGGAATGCAGGTCACACTCTATAACGGAGAAGTGAGAGAGCTCCCGAGGGGCAATGCGGAGACGGAGCTGGTATGGGAGACTCCTCTGGTTTCGGCGGCGGTTCCGAATGATACCGTGTATCTGCAGATGCAGGTGCGGGGAGACTTCAGCGGCGAGCATCCGACAAGCCAGGTACGGTTTGCTTATAGTCTGGACGGCAAGACCTATCAGAATGTAGGAGAGCCTTGGACAGCCGTTGCCGGAGGATGGGTCAGCGCGCGTCCCGGTATCTTCGCGGCAAACTTTGAAGGACGTGTAAGTCCCGGATATGCTGACTTCAAGAATTGTGTAATCGAAGAGAAAAAGTGACAGGAGGATACGAATATGACTGGAGTTGTAAAATGGTTTGATTCTAAGAAGGGATACGGATTTATCTCTGTAGAAGGCGCAGATGACGTGTTTGTACATTTCTCAGCCATTCGTTCTGACGGATATAAGACACTGGATGAAGGCCAGAAGGTAGAATTCGAGACGGAGTATGCTCCCAAAGGCCTGCAGGCCGTAGACGTTGTCAAGATCTGATAGATAGAATTATACAGAAGGAACAGGCTGACAGCATAGGTCGTCGGCCTGTTCTTGTTATGGAGGAACACATGAGAAAACGATATGGATCGAAAAGCTTTTTTACATTGTTTTTGATATCGTATCTGATTATCCTGATCATACCGGCCATACTTGCGGGAGGTTTGTATTATCAGGCTCTGAAGATGACCAGAGAAAAATATATCGAAAGCGAACAGGCAGAGTTGTCCAGAGCAGCGGCGTATTTTGAGCGATATCTGGAACAATTGGATTCCATGTCGGCGAAGCTGGTGTATGATACGGATCTCAGACATATCGCGAGAATGCGTAAACCGGAGCCGGGGGAAAAGAATGTGGTGCAGGTGGTCCGGTTCAGCGAACGCATCAAGGATATGCTTTCCGCGGAGCAGTATTCCGATTTTATGCTGATGCTCCGGGACAATGAGTTTATCTTTACGAATACAAGTGTGGTTTACGGACTGGAATTCTTTTATGATAAGTCCAGAATATATCAGAAGATGACGTTGGAGGAATGGACAGGAAAAAGCTTTTCCGCATCGAAAAGGAATTTCCTGCCGCTGCAGGGGGTGTATTGGATCAATGAAAATATCCATGCGCTGACTTATAATTACCCGGTACGGTATAGAAACGATAGTCCGGAGGCTTGGGCGGTTGTACAGTATCTGATTCGCCAGGAAGAGTTGGAACAGATGTTTTCGGATGTCTTTCCAAATGGACAGGGGCAGATTCGAATCTATTCGGAGGAGGGAAAGATTGGTTCTCTTGGGGAAGACCTTGGAATCGCTGAGGAGACAGAGTTCGTACAGAGCAGCGGAAGAATAGAGAAGGACGGAATTGTCACATTGTATCGTAAGGCGGAAGAGGGACTTGTCTTTGCTTTTAGTCTTCCGCAGAAGATCGCGTATCAGGACGCCTATCGTCTTGGTAGTATCGGGTTTGCGGCGGCGTTTTTCTGTGTATTGATCGAGATCCTTCTGGGGTGCTATTTTGCATGGAAATATTCGACGCCGCTGCGGAATCTCCTGACGAATGTCCGACATCTGACCGGTACGCCGGTACAGGAGAAAAATGAATATTCTCAATTGCAGACAGGAGTTCAGCTGCTGGTACAGGCCAATCGGGATATGCAGAATATCCTTGAGGATCAGCGCAGGCAAGAACGGAGAAATGTAATCGATCAGATTCTGAACGGCTGGTTTCATAGTGAGAAGGAGATACAGGATGCGGCAGATCGGGTAGGACTTCGTCTGGAAAGCGGAAAATACTGTGTAGTGTTGGCAGAAGCAGGAGAGGCGCTTATGCAGTCGGAGATCCGGGAGCTTCCGGCAGAGGTTCATCTGGAGTGGGTCGTGGATACAGAGCCAGGGCATTATGTGATGATGGCATGCGTATCGGGAGAAGGAGACCTGGCCCGCTTAAAGGAATGGCTCATGGGAGTTCATGGCTGTCAGGCAGGAATTGGCCGCGTCTATGAATCCCTGCGGGATATCCCGTTTTCGTATCAGCAGGCGCAGTACGCATTGAAAAAGGAAGAGGGACAGATCCTTTATTATGGAGAGCTGTCGGGAGAGAAAAGAGAAGCCTTTTTCCCGTCAGAATTTGAGGAAAAACTCATACAGGGTGTAAAGCACGGAGAGGAAGACATAGTGCGGAGTTGTTTTGAACGGCTGCGCAAAGAGAATCTGCAGCAGAGAACGCTCTCGCCGGTATCGTTACGGATCTTGCAGGCGGAGCTGACGTCGGTCTATATGAAGCTATGCCGGGAGCTGGCGTTGGCCCAGGCCGATCCGGATCCTTTGATGAAAGAGATGACTCCGGCAGAACTGATGGACCGGATGGAGAAAAGCTTTTTGATACTGAGCCAAGGCCTGAGTCATATGCAGAAGAATCAGAAGGAGGATATGCGCCATAAACTTCTGGAGTATCTGGCGGAGCATTACGGAGATCAGCAGATGTGCGTTGCTATGATGGCGCAGGAATTTGGATTTTCTGAATCGTATTTTTCTGAGTTTTTCCGAGAGGCGGTCGGAGAACCCTTCAGCGGTGTATTGGAGCGGATCCGATTGAATGCTGCCAAGGAAAAACTGAAGCAAGGAGAGGACGTTGAGAGCGCGGCGACAGAGTGCGGATATTCTGGCAGCGCCTCGTTCCGCCGGGCCTTTAAGAGGGCATTTGGCGTATCGCCATCGGTATGGCGGACAGAAAACGCATAAAACCATGGATATGTATGGTACCTTCTCAGATGTATGCCGGAGATACAGGAAAAGGAACGGCCTTCCGGGGAAGTGCGTCTTGTAAGAGAAGATACTCTCAGGGTATAGTAAGGGCACAATCATTTTATTGCTCTGAGAGCAGGAAGGAGAAGGTTTATGAAAAAACAGAGAATCGGCGCATGGCTTTTGGCGGTGCTGATGCTGCTGGGATCCGCGGCGGGATGCACAGGCGGACAGGATTCTAAGGCGGAGAGTTCCAAGGAGGACTCCTCTGCGGCGGAGTCCTCTAAGGCAGAGGAGTCCAGTGCGGAGGCGGACAGTATCTTTAACGCACCGGGAGAACTCCCGATCGTTAAGGAGCCGGTAACACTGAGTATTTTCGCACCAAGCAATGGAGAATACAGCTGGGCGGAGAATACAGAGACATTGGAGCTGGAGGACAAGACAGGCATTCATCTGGATTGGTCGATCGCGTCTTCCTCTGATGACGTATACGATAAGTTCAGCGTGATGTTTGCGTCCCATACGATGACAGATATCATGCTGGTGGGTGTAGGTTCCCGATATGACAAAGCCAATGAGGCTTTGTTTGGCGCGCAGGGCCTGGTACTGCCGCTCAACGAGTATCTGGATACAGTATCGGTGGGCTATAAGGCCGCTTTTGAAGAACTGGACGGAATGCGGGAATTTATCACGACCCCTGACGGCTATATCTATTCACTGCCCAATGTGGATGGATCGCTGCATGTACAGTATATGATGAAGCTCTGGATCAATACGACATGGCTGGAGAATGTGGGAATGGAGATGCCCAAGACCACGGACGAGTTCCTGGCGGTTATGAGAGCGTTCAAGGAACAGGATGCCAACGGCAACGGAGACGCGACGGACGAGATTCCGCTGTCAACGGTTGTATCCACAGTGGGAGGCGGCGCGCAGATCGACGGATTCCTGATGGCTCCCTTCCAGCTGACGCCCAATGGCGATAAGCTGTATGTGGATAACGGGGTTGTAACCTATGCTCCGGTGCAGGACGGCTATAAGGAAGGCCTGAAGTATCTGGCGCAGATGTACAGTGAAGGCCTGATCAATCCGGAATCCTTTACGCAGGATCTGAGCAATCAGGTCAATGTTAATGAGGCCGGAGAGCAGGCAAGAATCGGTGCGTTCCTGGGAATGCGTCCTGGCTTTGGATGCGATCTGGCATCGATTCCGAACTCCAAGAAGTGGGAGCAGTATCAGTCACTGGCGCCTTTGACCGGACCGGACGGACAGTGCATCGCCGCATGGAATCCGTATCTGATGTATCAGACGGGTATGACATTTATCTCTTCTACCTGCTCTAATCCGGAGGCAGCCTTCCGATTCATCGATTATCTGGCAACAGAAGAAGGCAGCATGAGATCGGCGATTGGAATCGAGGGAGTGCATTGGAGAAAGGCAGAACCAGGAGAGCTGGATATGGACGGTGAGCAGGCGGCGTATACGCTGCTGAACGCAGACAGTACCAATCAGACATGGACACAGCTGTGCGGCTTGGTTCGTACACCGAAGTTTGTGACCTCCGTAACGACCAATCAGAATCCGTATGCAGAGGGAGTAGCGCCTTTGACCGGACGTCAGATCGTACTCTATCGTGCGTCCAAGGAGCATGAGAAGGTCAGACAGTCGCTGGAGAGCGTATTGCCGGATCTGTACATGTCGGAGGCAGATGCTGAGGAGATGTCGCTGATCAAGGCTACACTGACCAATACGCAGAATTCTGCTCTGGTAGAATTTATCACAGGCAGCAAGGACATAGAAACAGGATGGGAGAGCTATAAGAACGACCTGGAGAATCAGGGACTGTCCCGTTATCTGGAGCTGCTCCAGAAGGCGTATGACGCATCCGCGTTTGCTAAAAAGTAAAGATCTGCAAAGTTTCAGCCGGCAGGATTTCCTGCCGGCTGTTTGTCGTTAACGTAGGTGAATTCGATTTGATGCAGATATTTTTCCAAAGCATCTTGTGTAAGTATTTTTGCCTCCTCGTGCGGCGTGATAAAGAACATGCCAATTATATTAACAGAACAGAAGAAAATGCTACCGTCTCGGCCTTGTTTTTTTGCTATAAGCGGTGTATAATGTCTTTAGATTTTTATTGGAGGAAGAAAGGGGGAGCAGCGGTGACGGAACGATATCGGACGCTGCTGGAGGGGATGAAAGCTCTGATCGATCCCAAAGAACCGGTGATCACAGGGCTTGCGAACGCGTCTGCTTTATTATATCAACAATTGCCGGACCTGAACTGGGCCGGATTTTATATGGTTCGAGGCCATGAATTGGCGTTGGGACCGTTTCAGGGAAAGCCCGCTTGCACGAGAATCGAAATAGGGAGAGGCGTTTGCGGCAGCGCATGGAAGGCGGATCAGGTACTGCGCGTTATGGATGTGCATGCGTTTCCGGGGCATATCGCCTGTGACAGTGCATCCGCATCAGAGATTGTTCTGCCGATTCACCAGGGCGGCAAAGTAGCGGCCGTGCTGGATCTGGACAGCCCGCAGCCGGGAAGATTCCTTCCGGAGGATGAGGAAGGACTGAGAAGCATAGCCAGGCTCCTGGAAGAGAGGCTTTTTTCATTTCAGCCATGTGCTTACGTCCAGAATTCGGAAGCGTCTATCGGGATTATGGATTCCGGTGTGGGAGGCATCAGTGTGCTGAAGGAGATCATGAAACTGCTTCCCAAGGAGCAATGCGTTTATTACGGCGATTTTGAACACGCGCCCTATGGAACCAGACAGGTGGGAGAGGTACAGCAGTTTACGTTTGCCTGTGTGGAGAAGCTACTGCAGCACGGAGTAAAGGCACTGGTCATAGCCTGTAATACGGCGACAAGCGCGTCGATCGCGAGACTGCGGGAGTATTATGAATGGCTTCCAGTGGTCGGGATTGAACCGGCCCTCAAACCGGCGGCAATGCAGCATGCGGGCGACCGGGTTCTCGTCATGGCGACGCCTATGACGCTGCGGGAGGATAAGTTTCAGCATCTGGTGGATCTGTATGGATCACAGGCGGAGATTCTGCCGGTATCCTGCGAGGGTCTTATGGAGTTTGTGGAAAAGGGAATTCTGGATGGGCCGGAACTGGAGCAGTTTTTAAGAGAGCGTCTGGGACCGTATCTGCCGGTAGATTCGGTGGTGCTGGGATGTACGCATTATCCTTTTGTAAGAGATACTGTGAGAAAAATTGTCGGGGAGACAACGACCATCTGGGACGGTGGCGCCGGAACGGCAAGGGAGCTGAAGCGGCGGCTGGAAGAGAAGAATCTTCTTCGAAAAGAGGGAGAGGGCGGTGTCCTGTTCCTGAACCAGCCGGAGTTTTGTGAAAGGATGCTGCATTATGGCGATTGATCTGCATACACACTCCGTCTATTCCGACGGAAGCGACAGCCCGGAAGAGATTGTGCGGCGCGCGAAGGCATTGGGATTGCACGCAGTGGCGCTTACAGACCATGATACAACAGCCGGGCTTACAGAATTTATGGCAGCCGGAGAGAGAAGTCAGCTGCTTACGATTCCTGGGATTGAACTGTCCTGCGAATACATGGGGCGGGACGTACATGTACTCGGCTACCGGATCCGCTACGGGGAAGCATCGCTGGAGAATAGACTCAAGGCGGTTCGGGAAGAGAGAGAAGAGCGCAATCAGCGCATGCTTCAGAAGCTTTCGGAGCTCGGATATCCGCTTACCTATGAAGAGGTATGCGAACAGTCGCATGGCGCGATCGTTTCCCGAGTGCATTTTGCTTTGGCGCTTTGGAAAAAAGGATATGTAGAGAGCAAAAACGAGGCCTTTGACCGGTTGATCGGCAATGGCGGCCCGGCGTATTTGCCAAGGCACTGTATGACAGTAGCGGAAGGAGTGCAGACGATCTGCGCCTCCGGCGGGATCGCGGTGCTGGCGCATCCGATGCAGTACCAGCTGGATGCAGCGGAATTGGAGAAGCTGTTGCGGCATACGAAGGACTGCGGAGCTTCCGGGGTGGAGGTCATCCACTCCCGGTGTCCGAAGGAGGACACCGGGAGGCTGATACAGATGGCCTGCCGCCTGGGACTTTCCTGTACAGGCGGGAGCGACTACCACGGCATCAATAAAACCAATGTTTTTCTGGGAGAAGGGTATGACGGCGCGCGGATTCCCGATGCGTACCTGGCGGCGCTGCATTTGGAAGAATATATATCAATCTCTCCGGAAAGATAAGAACAGTATGTGAAGAAAAAAGTCTTTTATTCTAAAATACCGGCCGGAACTTGACAAATTTCCAGAACACGCGGTATAATAAGTCATTGCGGCTAAGGCCGGGAGAGGAAGAGGTACAAGCATGAAGAATCTGAAAAATGTTTTAATTCTGCTGTTTTCCCTGGTAGTCATTACGGTTACGACCTTGGTGGCCTTTTTGGGAATCGGGGACAATCGTTATGTCGGAATTAACAATATCAATCTGGGTCTGGATCTGGCCGGCGGTGTCAGTATTACCTATAAGGCACAGGAAGAGAATCCGACAGCAGAGCAGATGGATGGCGTGTTGGCCATCATCAACAACCGGTTGAGTTCGCTGGGATATACAGAAGCGACGGCCGTAGTGGAGAGCGGCGATCGGATCCGGGTAGAGATTCCGGGTGTGTCCGATGCCAATGAAGCCGTTCGTCAGATCGGTAAGACGGCAATGCTGACATTTGTCGGCGTAGACTGGTCGGATGTGCAAAAGGCCGACTTTTGGGATGAATATGTGGATGCTTTGACAGAAAAGACGCTGAAGGATCTGCAGGAACAGGGATCCTCTACATATACGGAGTCCGCGGTACGCTCCAGTGTAGAGAACTATTTGAATACTCCGGGATCCGCGCTCTATTATTTCCCGGATGAGACGGGAGAGCTTCTGCAGAAGGCAGTGGACGCGGGAATCGCGGAGATCGTTCTGGAAGGCGAAGACGTGAGCAATGCGACTGCGCAGCATGGTCAGGTATCTTCTGCCGGATTGGTCGAGGATTATGTAAAGCTGGAATTAACCAGCGACGGAACCAAGAAGTTTGCGGACGCGACCGAAAAGTACAAAGGAAAGTATATCGCGATTCGTCTGGATCAGACGGTTGTCAGCTTTCCAGGTGTCAATACCGTAATCAGCAACGGTGAAGCCGTAATTACCGGTATGAGCGGATCGGATGAGGCAAAGCACCTGGCTTCGGATATCCGAGGCGGCGCGCTGCCGGTTCAGTTGGAGGATATTGAACACAATAGTGTCGGCGCGACGCTGGGACAGGATGCGCTGCATACCAGTCTGACCGCGGCGGTGATTGGTTTTGCGCTGATTCTTTTATTCATGATTGTCATCTATCGTGTGCCCGGTGTGATCGCCTGCTTGGCGCTGATATTCTACATCTCGGCAGAGCTTTTGTGCATCAATCTGCTGGATGCGACACTGACCCTGCCGGGAATCGCGGGTATCATTCTGTCCATCGGTATGGCGGTCGACGCGAATATCGTTATCTTCGCTCGAATCAATGAAGAATTGAAGTCTGGCAGAGGCATCCGCGCGGCCGTGGACAGCGGATTCAAAAAGGCGCTGTCCGCGATTGTGGACGGCAATGTGACAACGCTGATCGCGGCAGGTGTGCTGTGGTTCCTGGGAAGCGGTACGGCCAAGGGATTTGCCCTGACATTGGCACTGGGTATCGTACTCTCCATGTTTACAGCGCTGGTGCTGTCCAGAATTCTTCTGAAGGCGACAGTTGAGATTCTGCCGGAGAAGAAGGGATTGTATCAGTTCCTGCAGTTTAAGAAGAGAGAGCATTCTTGGAAGATCGTCGAGAAGGCGAAGCTGTGGTTTACGATTCCGGCAGTTGTCCTGGTGATTGGTCTGGGCTTCTTCCTCTTCAAGGGAATGAATCTGGATATTGATTTCGCAGGGGGAACCATGCTGCAGATCGATATGGAAAAAGAATATGATAACCGTGAGCTGACGGATCTTGTCAAGGAAGTCAGCGGCGACACCAATCCTATGATTCAGGGGATCAGCGGCGCCAATCAGGAACATCACGTATCCATCAAGGTCAAGGAATTGACGACGGAGCAGATTGACAGCCTGTATCGCGCGGTTGCGGAGAGGTTCGGGCTGGACACGGAGAACAAGGCCAATCTGATCTCTCAGTCCACCATCAGCCCGACGGTGAGCGGCGAGATGCAGACCAAGGCAGTGACGGCAACGCTGGTCGCGGCGCTTTTGACATTGATCTATATCACGTTCCGTTTCCATGACTTCCGATTCGGAGTCAGCTCGATCATTGCCCTGCTGCATGACGTGCTGATCGTAGTCGCGGTTTACGCGAT
>CABUPM010000063.1 GCA_902493345.1 uncultured Eubacteriales bacterium
TCAAAGAAGATGTGTGTACCGGATGCGGCTTGTGTACGGAGAAATGTCCGCAGAAGAGAGTTCCCAACGAATTCAATCTGGGTATGGATCAGCGGCACGCGATCTATATCCCGTTCGCGCAGGCTGTGCCCAAAGTGGCAACCATTGATCCACAGTATTGTATGATGCTGAAAAACGGAAAGTGCGGTGTCTGCTCCAAGGTGTGCAGCGCGGGCGCGATTGACTATAAAGCCAAGGATGAGTTGATTCAGGAGAAGTACGGCGCGATCGTTGTAGCGACTGGATTCAATCCGATCTCGATGGAGAAATTCGACGAGTTTGCCTATTCGCAGTCGAAGGACGTGATCACGTCACTGGAGTTAGAGCGTCTGATGAATGCGGCAGGACCCACCGGCGGCACGCTCCTGCGTCCGTCCGACGGCGAGCACCCGCATACAATCGTTTTCGTGCAGTGCGTAGGCTCCCGGTGTGAGGCGCATGCAGGCAAAGGAAAAGAATATTGTTCCAAGATCTGCTGTATGTACACGGCAAAGCACGCAATGCTGATTCGGGACAAATATCCGGATACGGATGTATATGTATTCTATATCGATGTCCGGACACCCGGTAAGAATTTTGATGAGTTTTACAGAAGAGCCGTCGAGGAGTATGGCGTTCACTATATCAAGGGTATGGTGGGTAAGGTATCTCCAGAAGGCGGAAAGCTCAAGGTACAGGCATCGGATCTGTTGGATGGCAAGCAGCTGCACATCGATGCGGATCTGGTAGTGCTGGCGGCGGCGATCGAGCCGGATAAGTCCGCAAGGCCTCTGGCGACCATGCTGACGGCCAGTATGGATACTAACGACTTCTTTACCGAAGCGCACCCCAAGCTTCGTCCGGTGGAGAGCCCGACGGCCGGCGTATTCCTGTCAGGAACCTGCCAGGGACCGAAGGATATCCCGGAGACCGTTTCACAGGCCGGCGCGGCAGCGTCTAAGGTGATAGGCCTGCTGTGCAAGGATAAGCTGATGGGCAACCCCTGCGTAGCGCATTCCAATGAACTGATGTGTAACGGATGCTCTACCTGTGAAAAGGTTTGTCCGTACGGCGCGATTACATATCAGGAAAAAGAATTCCGGATGCCGGACAGAACGACCAGAATCCGCCGTGTAGCGGTAGTGAATGAGGCCGTGTGCCAGGGATGCGGAGCTTGTACGGTGGCTTGCATGTCCGGCGCAATGGATCTGAAGGGATTCACGAATAAACAGATTATGGCGGAGGTGGACGCAATATGCAGATGAAAGAATACAAACCGCTGATTGTGGCGTTTTGCTGCAACTGGTGTTCTTATGCAGGCGCGGATCTTGCGGGAAACAACCGCCTGAATTATCCGGCGGATGTTAAGATCATCCGGGTTCCCTGTTCCTGCAGAGTCAATCCGATGTTTATTCTCCGCGCGTTTCAGCGGGGAGCGGACGGAGTGATTCTCTGCGGATGCCATCCCGGTGACTGTCATTATACTTCCGGCAATTATTATACACGCCGCCGTATGGCGCTGCTGTTTTCCATGTTGGATTACCTGGGCATCGAGAGAGAGCGGACCCGCGTAGAGTGGGTATCCGCGGCGGAGGGCGCGAAGTTCGCCGCAACGATGAATGATTTCGCCGAGAAGGTCGCGGCTCTTGGGGAGAACAAGAGATTGGAGGATTTGCGATGCAGGAAATAACAAGAGAGGTTCTTGTATCACGTGCCAGAGAACTGATGGCGGAGGGCAAGGTGGATCGGATCCTGGGCTGGAGCGCCGGGGAATACGGCTACGATGTGACGCCCGCTGTTTTTCAGAGTATGGACGAGATGGAGAAAAGATTCGTCTGGAACAGCTTCTGCGGCGCCAACTTTTCCAAGTATCTGGTCGGTGAAACCAAAAAAGAAGGCAAGGTGCTGGTATTCCTGAAGCCCTGCGACAGCTATAGCTTCAATCAGCTTTTGACAGAGCATCGATTCGACCGTGAGAAAGTCTACGCGGTTGGCGTTCCCTGCGGCGGAATGCTGGATGTCGGCAAGGTGCGGGAGAAGGCGGAAGGGA
This sequence comes from uncultured Eubacteriales bacterium, assembly GCA_902493345.1. Lineage (GTDB taxonomy): Bacteria > Bacillota > Clostridia > Lachnospirales > Bianqueaceae > Faecimorpha. Next base: position 2,069 of record CABUPM010000063.1, read on the forward strand.
TCTCTGAGGTCCGCGAGGAAGAGGACAGAGTCTGCATCGAGACGATGTATGACGGAAGTCTGTCGGTAGACCGGACGGAACTGCTGCCGGACCGCTGCCTGCACTGTAAGTCTCGCAAGCATGTGGCGTATGATGAGCTCTTGGGCGAGGACGGAGAGATCACGGACAACAGCCGTTTTGACGAGGTAGAACAGATCGAGGCGATGTCTCCGGATGAGAGATTCGCGTTCTGGCAGGGCGAGCTGTCCCGATGCATTCGGTGTAACGCCTGCCGGGATGTATGTCCGGCCTGTACCTGTGAGAAGTGCGTATTTGACAATCCTGCTTCCGGCGTAGAGAATAAGGCGGCTGCCAATTCTTTCGAAGAGCAGATGTTTCATATTATCCGGGCGTTTCATGTGGCCGGCCGCTGTACGGATTGCGGAGAATGCTCCAGAGTATGTCCGCAGCACATTCCGCTGCATCTGCTGAACCGGAAGTTTATCAAGGATATCAACAGTTTTTACGGAGAATATCAGGCGGGAGCCGAAGTCGGAAGCCGTGCGCCCGTTGTGAATTATACGACGCAGGACCTGGAGCCCGGCGAGGCGGTAGAGAGGGGGAGCAGCCATGCGTAAGATTGCGTTGGATCAGCTGAATCAGCTGTTTGCGGCGATTGCGGCACAGTATTCCCTGTATCTGCCGGTGGATACCAAAGCGGGGGCGCAGTACCTGCCGTGGCAGGAGGGCGTACAGCTCTCAGAGGCGCTGAACACGGTTCGGAGTCCTAAGGATTTCTTTTTCCCGCAAACAGAGAATCTGATGGATTTTAAGATGGAGGGGAAAAAGATCGAGATTCTGGACACGAGGAAAGAGTGTGAGGATTTTGTACTCTTTGGTGTTCGGGCTTGCGATGTCCGTAGCTTCGACGTATTGGATCGGGTCTTTTTGGCCGATCCGGTAGACAGCTACTATCAGAACCGTAGGGAACACGGGATTATCCTGTCCATGGCATGCCTGAAGCCGCGGGAAACCTGCTTCTGCGGAACCTTCGGCATCGACGCCGCACAGCCGCAAGGCGATATTGTATGCTATAAGACAGCGGATGCGCTGTATATGGATGTCCGCACAGAAAAAGGCCAGAAGCTTCTGAGCGTGCTGGAAGCGGTTACGCAGGAGGACGAGGGAACGGCCGTGCAGGAACAGCAGGAGCTGATCCGCAGCCGTCTGGCGAAGCTGCCGCTGGCAGAACTGTCGGCAGAAGCGTTTGGCGCGGGCAAGACCTCAGAATTCTTTAATGCGCCGGAGTGGGCTGAGCTTTCGGAAGCTTGCCTGGGATGCGGCACATGTACTTTTATCTGTCCGACCTGTCAGTGTTATGATATTCGGGATTTTGATACAGGACATGGGGTTCGGCGGTTCCGCTGCTGGGATTCCTGCATGTATTCGGAATTTACCAAGATGTCCGCAGGACAGCCGCGTCTGACGCAGATGGAACGTTTTCGTCAGCGGTTCATGCACAAGCTGGTCTATTATCCGAGCAATAATGACGGGCTGTTCTCCTGTGTGGGCTGCGGACGCTGTATCTCCAAATGCCCCATTCAGATGAACATTGTTAAGGTAATGCGGAAGCTGGGAGGGCGCAACGATGGCTGAGAGAAGAGAACCTTTGATTCCTGTAATCGGGGAAGTGACGGACATTCGGATCGATACGCCGGATGTAAAGACATTCCGTGTGGTGACGCCGGATGGCAGCAAGCCGTTTGAACATAGGCCGGGACAGTGTGCGATGCTCTCGATTCCGGGAGTGGGAGAGGCGATGTTCTCTATCACATCTTCTCCGACCAATACAGAATATATGGAATTCTCCATCAAGAAGTGCGGCTGTGTGACAGAATGGCTGCATTCGATGGAGGTGGGCCAGCAGATCACGATTCGCGGACCTTATGGCCGGCCGTTTCCGGTGGACACGGAGTTCGCGGGGCATGATATGCTCTTTATCGCGGGCGGAATCGGCCTGGCGCCGCTGCGTTCCGTAATCAATTACTGCCGCCATTACCGGGACCGCTACGGCAAGATCGATATTGTATACGGTTCCAGAAGCATGCAGGATCTGGTGGACTATCAGGAGATCATCAGCGAGTGGGAAAAGGACGAAAATGTCAATGTCTATCTGACGATTGACCGGGAGCAGCCGCAGTGGCAGGGCCATGTAGGATTTGTGCCCAATTATGTCAAGGAGCTGGGCTTCTCAACAGATAAGGTCGCGGTTCTGTGCGGTCCGCCCATCATGATTAAGTTTACGTTGGCAGGTCTGCAGGAGCTGGGCTTTGATAAGACGCAGGTATATACGACGATGGAGCTGCGTATGAAGTGCGGTATCGGTAAATGCGGACGCTGCAATATCGGAACCAAGTATGTTTGTAAGGACGGCCCGGTGTTTCGGTGCGATGAGCTGGACGAGCTGCCGAATGAGTATTAAAGGAGGAGAGGATACGATGGAGAATATGGTAGATATCTATTTGTTCGGTAAGCGTTACAGCGTCCCGGCGGATCTGACCATTATGCGCGCCATGGAATATGCGGGATATCAGCTGGTACGGGGCTGCGGCTGCCGGAATGGATTTTGCGGCGCCTGCGCGACGATCTACCGCATTAAAGGAGATCGGGAGCTTAAGACCTGTCTGGCCTGTCAGACCAAGGTTGAGGAAGGAATGTATGTCGCGACGCTGCCTTTCTTCCCGTTGGTAAAGCAGGTGTATGATATCGAAAAGATTCGTCCGGAAGAACAGATCATGATGCAGCTCTATCCGGAGATCTACGCGTGTGTGGGATGCAATGCCTGTACCAAGAGCTGTACGCAGAGCCTGAATGTCATGCAGTACATTGCCTACGCGCAGCGCGGTGAGTTCGATAAATGTGCGGAAGAGTCCTTTGACTGCGTCATGTGCGGTGTATGTTCCTCTCGCTGTCCGGCAGGAATCTCTCATCCGCAGGTTGCCATGCTGGCAAGACGCTTGAACGGCAAGTATCTGGCGCCCAAGTCGGAGCATTTGGAGGACCGCGTACGCGAGATTCGGGATGGTAAATTTACAGAGCTGATCGAGGGGCTGATGGGAAAGCCGATCGAGGAGCTTAAAGAACTGTATAATAACAGAGAGATCGAGAAGTAAGGAGGCTCATCATGTATTCAAAAGAATTTCAGGAATCGCTGAAGGCAGTGGAAGCTGCCAGAGAAGCCAATATTGCTTATGAGCCTGCCCGCATGACAGCTCAGGAAAAGGACGATCTGCTCGCTGCTTACCATCCGGACTATAAAAAGAGTGAGTTTTCGGCGCTGCGGATCGGACCGAACAAGGGGGAGAGCGTTCCCAAGGAGCTGTGCGCGCTTCTGGAAGCGCATAGCCGAATTGCGGCGGACGACGTGGATCTGAATGACATACGGTATGATGTGGATGTTCTGATCATCGGCGGCGGCGGAGCGGGTGCTTCCGCGGCGATTGAGGCGGATAAGGCCGGAGCCAAAACCATGATCGTAACCAAGCTGCGTATGGGAGATGCCAATACCATGATGGCAGAAGGCGGAATCCAGGCAGCGGATAAACCCAATGATTCCCCGGCTATTCACTTTGTGGACGCGTTCGGCGGCGGTCATTACGCGGCCAAGCGGGAGCTTTTGGCCAAACTGGTATGCGATGCGCCGGAGGCCATTCAGTGGCTGAACGATTTGGGCGTTGAGTTTGACAAGGCTGAGGATGGGACGATGATTACGACTCATGGCGGCGGTACTTCCAGAAAGCGTATGCATGCGGCAAAGGATTATTCCGGCGCGGAGATCATGCGGACGCTGCGGGATGAGGTGCTGAATCGCGGAATCCCGGTGGTGGATTTTACCTCGGCAATTGAGTTGATCCTGGACGAAAACGGACGGGCTGCCGGTGCTGTGCTGCAGAATATGGAGACAGGGGAACTCATGGTGGCGCGTGCCAAGACCGTCATCATCGCGACAGGCGGTGCGGGACGTATGCATTATCAGGGATTTCCGACGTCCAATCATTATGGAGCGACGGCGGACGGACTGGTTCTGGGATATCGGGTAGGAGCCAAGCTCCTGTATGCGGATACCCTGCAATATCATCCGACCGGAGCCGCTTTCCCGCAGCAGATTTTTGGAGCGCTGGTAACGGAGAAGGTGCGTTCCCTGGGTGCGAAGCTCGTGAATCGGGACGGTAAGGTATTTATGCATCCGCTGGAGACCCGTGACGTATCGGCGGCATCGATTATCCGTGAGTGCTCGGATCGCGGCGAAGGCGTGGAGACCGGAAGCGGCCGGGCGGTATGGCTGGATACGCCTATGATCGAGAAGATCGGCGGCGAAGGCACCATAGAGAAGCGGATTCCGGCCATGATGCGGATGTTCGCAAGATACGGAATCGATATCCGTAAGGAGCCGATTCTGGTATATCCGACCCTGCATTATCAGAACGGCGGTCTGGATATCAATATTGATGGGATGACACCCAATGTAGAGAATCTCTATGTGGCAGGCGAAGCCGTTGGAGGCATTCATGGCCGAAACCGTCTGATGGGCAATTCCCTGCTGGATATCATCGTATTTGGCCGCAGTGCAGGTCAGAATGCCGCGGCGCATGCCAAGGATGTAGTTCCGGGACGGCTCACATTGGAGCATATCAGCCGCTATGATGCAGAACGGAAAGAGGCCGGAATCGAGACGGAGGAGGTTTCTCCCAGACTGCTGCCGGATTACCGCAGAAAGGTTAACGGCTGAGGAGCAAGATCGCAGGAAGGACAGGAGGAAGCAGTGTGAAACAGACAGAGGCATCACGGGCAACCATAGGACGTATACCGCTCTATCTGCGGTATCTGAAGAACAAGCCACATACGGCGAAGAATATCTCCGCGACAACTCTGGCAAGAGAATTAGGGTTAGGCGAAGTTCAGGTAAGAAAAGATCTGGGCATTGTCAGCGGTGCGGGGCGTCCCAAGACAGGCTATAATATCGAGGAACTGATATCGGCGCTGGAGGGATTCCTGAACCGAGACGAGGAGAACAGCGTAGTGATTGTTGGAGCGGGAAAGCTTGGACGGGCGCTGCTCGATTACGGTGGCTTTAAGGAATACGGCCTGGAGATTGTAGCCGCCTTCGATACAGCGGTTCAGGGAACCGAACGGACCGCGCAGGGCAAACCAATCTATTCTATGGAGTTTTTTGAGTCCTATTGCAAGGCGCATCGGGTCAAGATCGGAGTCATCGCTGTTCCGGCCGCGGCTGCGCAGGAGGTATGCGATCTTTTGGTGAAAAACGGAATCCGCGCTGTCTGGTGTTTTGCCCCCTGTGTCCTGTCCCTGCCGAAGGAGATTCCGGTGCAGTACGAAAACATGGCCCTTTCATTGGCATATCTAAATCAAAAAGTCTTGTGTGATTGAGAGGAAAGAATTATGAAAATTACCGTATGTATTGGTTCATCATGTCATATCAAGGGCTCCCGCCAGGTAGTCGAGGAGCTGCAGGCTCTGATCCGCGAGAATCATCTTGAGGATACGGTAGAGCTGACAGGTATTTTCTGCATGGGCAAATGCGCTCAGGGTGTCTGCGTTACGGTGGATGATGAGTTCCATTCCGTTCATCCGGATAGCGTCCAGAAGTTCTTTGAGCAGAACGTGTTGGCCAGGCTGAACCGATAAGCACAGCATAAAAGCCGGACAGGGCGCCGGTCTGGTTCGATTCGAGGCGCAGATGTTTTTAGTGTACATGAAAAGAGAGAATGTCTCATGGGATGAAATCCGTCGCCATGAGACATTTTTTTGTGGATTTTACGTTCCTTTTACGCAAAGAAACATGTAAAGTTTACATAGATTGTGTATGCTAATCGCAGAACACAGAAAAGAGGGATGTTATGGAGATTCGATTGAATCGAATTGAGAAACGCTTTGATAAGAAGCAGGTGATCTATTCCACGACGCTGACCATTCAGGACGGCAGTTTTACTACGCTGCTCGGGCCTTCCGGCTGCGGCAAAACGACGCTGCTGCGGATGATTGCCGGACTGGAAACACCGGATGAAGGTGAGATATGGTTGGATGATACCTGTGTCTTTAGCAAGGAACGCGGAGTGAATCTGCCGCCGGAGAAGCGAAACCTCGGATTTGTGTTTCAGGACTTTGCCCTCTGGCCGCATATGACGGTATTTGAAAACGTCGCCTTCGGCCTGCGTGCCAAGAAAGAGACCAAGGAGATTCAGGAGCGTGTACGGGAAGCACTGCGCACTGTGCACTTGGAGGATTTTGAAAAAAGGTATCCGCACCAGCTTTCCGGCGGACAGCAGCAGAGAGTCGCGTTCGCAAGGGCGATCGCCGTGCGGCCGGGATGTATTCTGTTTGATGAGCCGCTCTCCGCGTTGGATGCCCTGCTGCGAGAAGAGATGCGGCATGAACTGACCGAGCTGACGTCATCACTGGGGATCACTTCCGTTTTTGTGACCCATGACCAGACGGAAGCCATGAGCATGAGCGATAAGATCGCGGTCTTAAACGGCGGACATGTGGAGCAGTACGACATGCCGGAAGAGATCTATCACCATCCGGCGACAGAATTCGTAGCGCGATTTGTCGGAAAGTCCAACTGGATCAGCGAGACCGAGCTGTTTCGCCCGGAGGCCGCCGTATATCACCCGAAGGAAGGGGCGCTGCATTTTGAGCTTCCGGTGCAAAATGTACAGTACCTGGGCAATTCCTATGAGATTACAGTCGCTTACCATGATGTAACATGGACGCTTCTCAGCGGGCAGAAGGCAGTGCCCGGACAGAAGCTGTCCTTTTACATAGATCCCAATCAGATGATTTATTTTCAAGGAAAAGAGGTTTTATCAGCATGAAAGAACGTATTTTGTCTCTGGTATTGATTTTGAGCCTGTGTCTTGGACTGGCGGCTTGCTCCGGCGGACAGGGAGCGGCGGAAAGCAGCGCAGCGAATAGCAGCAAATCGGAAAGCAGCGCATCCGAGAGCAGCCAATCCGAAAGCAGTGTATCGGAAAGCAGTACGGCGGAAAGCGCGGCGGAGTCGCAGCTGTCCGGAAAGGTAACGGTCTATATGCCGAGTCCGGCAGAACTGGCTGATAAACTGGCGGCCGCGTTTACAGAAAAGACCGGTGTTGAAGTGGAGCAGTTCCAGGGAACGACCGGTGAGATTCTGGCCCGCCTGGAAGCAGAGCAGGCCAATCCGGTTGCCGATGTAGTCATCCTCGCGTCCTGGTCGGACGGCCTTAGCATGAAGGCGGATGGTCAGCTGGAAAGCTATACGCCGGCCAACGCGGATCTGATCAACAGCGGCTGGATGGACAGTGACCACACGCTGTTTGGCTACAGTGCGTCCGCGGTCGGTGTAATCTATAACACGACCGTGATTCCTGAACTGAGCGCAGACTGGTCGGAGCTGGCAGATGCGCAGTATAAGGATATGATTGCGATCCCGGATCCGGAAAAGTCCGGCGCGTGCAAGGATTTCCTGGCGGGTCTTGTTACCGGAATGGACAATGGAGAAGCGATCCTGCAGAGCTGGGCAGACAATGGTCTGACCGTGCCCGGAGCCAATAAAGCGGCGCTTGAAGCAGTTACGACCGGGGAAAAAGGCATTCTGATTGCCGGCGTAGACTACAACGCGTATTCTTCTATGAAGAAGGGGGAGCCGCTGAACATCTACTATCCTGCGTCCGGAACCGTTGTCAATCCCCGTCCTGCTATGATCCTCAAGACTGCGCCGAACATGGACAATGCCAAGGCGTTTGTGGATTTCCTGTTCAGTGATGAAGCACAGAAGCTGGTAGCGGATGCGTTCCTGCTGCCGGGCCGCAGCGATGTGCAGTGTGAAAACCGCACTAATCTGGCCGATATTCCGCAGATTCCGATCGATTGGGACAAGATGATGGAGATCGCATCGGATACCGCGGCTAAGCTCAACAGTCTTTGCGAATAAATGTGTGGAGGGGCTTATGAGATCCATCAACCTGAAAAAGAACTTTCTGCCGATTTTTCTGCTGGTGCTTTTGACTGGCCTGATTCTCTGCCCTCTGATTACAGTATTTACGAAGGCGGTCATCGTTGATGGCCGCCTTGATCTGTATCAGGCATGGAAGACCATTGCAAACGCGGGAAATGTGCAGACAGTCTGGAATTCTTTGCTGCTGGGCGTATGCATTGTACTGTGTTCGACGGTTCTTGCCGTACCGACAGCGTTTCTTCTGGCACGTACGCAGCTGGCCAGACACAGCTGGCTCGATATCGTTTTTATGGTTCCGTTTATGACGCCGCCGTATATCGCGTCCATGGGCTGGATTCTGTTTATGCAGAAAAAAGGACTCTTCCAGCAGATGTTCCCGGCAACGGGCTCGTGGTCTGAGAATTTCTTCTGCTTTGGCGGATTGGTGCTGGTCATGAGTCTGCACGTCTTTCCGTTTCTTATGACAATGCTCAAGAACGCGATGCTGAATATCCCGGCAAGCCTAGAGGAGAGCGGGGCCGTATTCGGCGCTGGATTTGGAATGCGGATGCGAAAGATTTTTGCGCCGCTTCTCACCGGCAATTATGCCATCGGCGCCTTGCTCGTATTTGTCAAGACTCTGTCGGAATATGGCACGCCATATACGTTAGGACGTCGCATCGGCTTCTACGTGTTTACGACGGATATTCATCGTTATTCTACCACAGCGCCTATTGATTTCGGACGTTCGGCCAGCCTTTCGTCCATTCTGATCTGTATCTGTATGGCAATGTGGCTGATCCAGAATTATATTACAGGTCGTACCAGCTATCACCTGGTCAGCGGTAAGGGAAGCCGTCCGGCGCGCACCAAGCTGTCGCTGCTGGGGCAGATCGGTGCGTGGACCTGGATTGCGTTGGTGATTCTGATCGCGATCGGTGTCCCGTATTTTTCGATTATTGCCACATCACTCATCAAATTGCGAGGATATGGGCTGGCCGCAGGCAACTTTACGCTGGATCATTACATAGAACTGCTGACAACTCCCAAGGCGCTTACGTCCATCGGAAAGAGCCTGTTTCTGGCGGTTTCCTCGGCAACGATCTGTTCCGTAATCGGTACGGCAGTTGTGGTGGCAGTACGGAAAACCAAGGGAGCTCTGAAAAAAACGATAGAAGGCGTCAGCCTGCTGCCGGAGATGCTGCCGAGCATCGTACTGATCATTGGCATCATGCTGTTTTGGAATGCGATATACAAGGTGCTTCCGCTCTATAACACTATCGGTATCATGGTGCTGGCGTATGTGGTGCTGTATCTTCCCTATACGGTCCAATATGTGACTTCGGCCTATACGCAGATCAACGAAAGCCTGTTGGAGGCAGGACGGACCTTTGGCGGCTCACCGGGCTATGTTTTTCGGCGGATTACATTGCCGATGATCTCCAGCGGTATTTTTGCCGGATGGATGATGATCTTTATTATCGCGTTCCGTGAACTGGTGACAGCCAGCCTGATCGCACCGCCGAATACGTTGGTCGTCTCTACATATATCAATCGGGAATTCGAGCAGGGCAGCGTATCCCTAGGCATGGCCATGGCAGTTCTATGCGTCCTGATTACGACTACAGCGCTGTTGATATTCAGCCGCTGCGTCGGGAAGAAGAAAGGAGCATAAAATGAAGCTCTGGATTGCGGGAGGCGTAGGGGAGCATGGGCGCAACTGTTTTTATGTACAGGGAAAAGAGAGTAATTTCTTGGTAGACTGCGGTAAGATGGCAGACATGCCGGAGGATCCGTATCCGCACCTGATGCCGGAGCAGATCCGTAGGTTGGACGCGGTATTTCTGACACATTCCCATGCCGATCACACGGGCGCACTTCCATGGCTGTATGAAAATGGGTTCCATGGTCAGCTGATCGCGGCGGATGAAACTTTGCGCCAACTGCCTATGCCCACCCCCGAGAGTCGTATTTTGAATAAGTTCTGTCCCAATGGAACAGGGAGATTTCAAAGTCTTGACGTGCAATGGGGGCGCAGCGGACACTGTGCAGGCAGCGTCTGGTACCGCTTTACGGAGCATGATCAATCGATGCTTTTTTCCGGGGATTATACGGAAAATACACAGGTCTATGCCTGTGATCCGATACGGGATCAATATGCGGACCTGGCGGTTCTGGACTGCGCGTATGGCCTGGATGAAACACCGTATGAGGTATATTGCAGCCGACTCATAGAGGAGACGCAGAGGCTTCTGGAGATGTACCGGGTATTGTTGTTTCCCGTGCCGAAATACGGGAGAGGACTGGAGATCCTGCGGCTGTTTGCCGGAGGTCTGCCGGGTGTTTCTTATTATGCGGATCCGGTTTTTTTGAAGAATCTTGCCGAACAGCGGGCCGGAGGCTTCTGGTACCAGGACTCCCTGATAGAAGTACCGGTTCAGGCCTACTGCGGGCAGAAACAGGGGATTGTGTTCGTCAGTGATCCGCAGCTGCGCGGCGCCGAGGCACGGAACACTGCGCAGCAGATTCTGGCGCTGGGAGGAGGCGTGGTCATGACTGGTACGCTGGAAAAGGACTCCTACAGTGCGGAATTATCCCGGCAGGGAGCGATGGAGGTGCTGCGGTATCCGGTACATCTGAATTATAAAGGGTTCCGGCAGCTAAAGGAGAGCAATCACTTTGCACAGACCATTGCCTATCATTCGGCAGAATTCTCGGCGGAGAAGGAGATACGGGTTTAGAACCGTGTAAGAAAAAATTCGATAGAATAAGAAAGAAGCTCAGGAGCGCACAATCATGTGTACTTCTGAGCTTCTTTTTAAGGGGTAAATCAATGTTCCGACTGTAAGAGCGCGACCGTCTCGACTGTTGTTTCAGTTTCCAAGGGAAGTTCTTTCACTTCCTCGCCA
>CABUPM010000064.1 GCA_902493345.1 uncultured Eubacteriales bacterium
GAAGGCCGGGCCAAAAATAAGAATATCACTTTTTGTTCTTTTTGATCAGTTTTCTTGCTTTTGCAGCTGACAAAACTCCGCGGATCACGAGCTGCCAGAGGATTCTTGGTGCCTGAAAGTGTCTGTGGGAACTTGTGATAATTAGATTCTCACCGAGTCGGATGTCATGAGTTTTGTAGTTTTTGATCTTTTCAACCTGCTTGCGGTGGTATTGTGGATCCTCTAATTTGCCCATGTGTTCCAGGTACATACTTTTGCCATTGATGGTGAAGGTAAAATCTGGCCAATAACTATAGGATCCGGAATCGATTGGATGGTTATGCTCAGTCACGATGCCTAGATTTTTCAAGAACTCATAGAGAATGATCTCTGCTCTGGAATCGAGAACCGTCCCGTCGAAAGATACATCCTTATCCAAGGGTAATTTCTCGAGTCCAAGTTCTTGATATAATTTCATCTGTTGGCGGGCTTCGCGGCGCTCGGCAGGCGACAAATTCATCAGCTGCTGGCGAAGTTCTTTGCGCTCCTGGCGCCACATCTGTCGCTCTTTGTATTCGGCTAAAACCTGAGGTTCGTCCTTGCGCCGCACATAACAGGTCTTATTGCCCGTTTGCTTGTAATAATACATGTGACTGTTGGTATGGTGCTTATGGGATAAGCTCCAAGTGCCGCGGTACGAAAGGCATTTGGCTGTAACGAAAAGAAAATAAATCACTGGAAACAAAATATCCCTCCTTCGAGAGATATTGTAACACTATTCTGAATATTTTGCAATCATAAATGCGCAAGGTTTTTATGGAAGCAGTAAATACTGCTTCTTTTTTTATGCAGAGGGACATACTTATGGGATAAAAGAGAGGGGAGGGGGACCATGGAAGACGGTTGGAGTCTATTAGAAGAAGCGTTTGGACTGAATGTTTCCGGCGTCTGCGAAACATGGAGAGAGAATACAACAGAAGTACGGATGGGAGTCGGACGACCGATACGGGTCAGAAAAGGAGGAGAAGAACGCTTTCTTACAGAGCAGGGGACAGTGGATACGCATGCGGGCGAGGGGCTTTTGGTCTCAAAGCGCCGACTGCAGGAGGGGATCAACCGTTTGGCCCGCTACTCACTCTATGCGTATGAAGAAGAAATCGGCCAGGGCTTTTTGACGGTGCGCGGGGGGCATCGAGTGGGCGTATGCGGACGCGCGGTCGTGGAAAATGGAAGGATCCGGACGCTGACGGACCTTTCGGCAGTGATCTTTCGAATGGCGCATGAGGTGAAGGGATGTGCGGATTCCGTGATCCCATGTCTCTTACAGGAAGGAAGACTGTGTCATACGCTGATTCTCTCACCGCCCGGATGCGGAAAGACGACCCTGCTGCGGGATCTTCTGCGTCAATGTTCAGATCGTTTGGGAATGCAGGTCGGGATTGTAGATGAACGCTCCGAGATTGCGGCCTGCCAGGCCGGCGTTCCCCAGCTCGATGTGGGAATGCGCAGTGAAGTCCTGGATGGAGCCCCCAAAGAGGCTGGGATTCGGATGCTTCTGCGGAGCGCTGCGCCGCAGGTGATCGGTGCGGACGAGATCGGACGCCGAGAAGAAGCGGTAGCGTTGTCGGAGCTGATGCACTGCGGTGTCAAGGTCCTGTGCAGCGTTCATGCCGGAAGCCGGGAGGAGGCAATGAGCCGCCGAGAGCTTGTTCCATTGATACAAAATGGTCTGCTGGAGAGGATCATTCTTCTCAAGGGACTGGGTGAGATTTCCGGAATCTGGAATGAGAAAGGGGAGAGGGTCGATGTGGAGTTGGAGAATCCTCAGCGGCGGGGTCCTGGTACTGACGGGATTTATGGCGGGCAGCCGCGCCGCTGGCGGCTTTGATCGGCATCTGAGGATGCTTCGGCTCCTGAAGAATGCGGCCTATCGGCCCCAGGCAGGATTTCGGCGGGAAGAAGAATTGCCGGAGATGCTGCAGGGACTTCAGACGCAGGGCTTGGATCCGATCGGCAGCCTTTTGGCTGAGGCAGGGAAATCTATAGCGGCGGGAGAAGTGCCGGATCCGGCTTTTTGGAAAAAACGATTGGAAAGGGAAAGCGTGTTGGATACAGAAGACCAGTCCAATCTGGTGCTCTGGCTAAGCCATTTATCGGCCGGAGATCGAAGACTTCGGGAGGATCAGCTTCTCCAGATGGAAGAGTATCTTACGGAGAAGGAACATAGGGTTCAGGAGGAAAAAGAGCGCTGCGGCCGATTATACCGGAGCCTCGGTTTTCTCATGGGATTGGCTGCCGCGATTATGCTGCTCTGAAGAGAGGAGACAGGAGAAAATGGATGTATCGATTATTTTTAAGATCGCGGCGGTGGGAATTATCACAGCAGTACTCAATCAAGTGCTGAGCCGTGCCGGCAGGGATGAGCAGGCGACGATGACAACGCTTGCCGGATTGGTTGTCGTCCTGTTCTGGGTGGTGCAGTACATCGGAGAACTTTTTGAGATGATTCAGAAGCTCTTCGGACTGTAGGAGGAAAAGAAATGGATATTCTCAAGGTCGCGGCGCTGGCGCTGACGGGAGTCCTATTGTCCCTGCTGGTGCGGGATTTTCGAGGCGGGTACAGTATCTATATCGCACTTATCATCGGGATTCTGATCTTTTTATATACGGGGGACAATTTACAGAAAGCGATCGGGCTGCTGCGGTCTCTGACGGACAATACGGGGCTGGGCAGCGGGTCCGTAGGGATTCTGTTTAAGGTTCTGGGGATTGCTTATCTGACAGAATTCTCGGCGCAGCTATGCAAGGATGCCGGAGTGGCCGCTCTGGGAATGAAGGTAGAGCTTGCGGGGAAACTCATGATTCTTGTAAGTGCGATTCCGGTCTTTACCTCGTTGGCGGATTTGATTCTGTCATTGCTGCAATGAATCGGCTTTGCCTTTGCTGCCTTTTGTGGCTATTTTGCAGTCTGCCGGTACAGGCGGCCGAAGTACCGGACTGGTCGGGATATGACATGGAAGAAATAGAAAAAGAAATGCAGCAGATGGAAAAGGATGAATATTATGATGAGGAGACGGTTGGATACGGCAGCTTTACGGATCTTATGAAGGCGGTGATGAGCGGCGATATCCGGCTCAGCTTTTCAGAAGTAATATCCAAGCTGTGGGGGAGAGTGCTTCAGGAACTCCGAGGACAGGGGAGAGAGATTCTGGAATTGGCGGTGTTTCTGATTCTCAGCGGACTCTTGAAAAATCTGGACGTTTCCTTTGGAAATACACAAGTTGGTCAGGTCGCTTTTTATGTTCTGTTCAGTGCGGCTGTGGCGCTTTTGTTCCGGAGCTTTACAGGAGCGTATCAGATTGCCTCTAATGTGGGCGGGAGAGTGAGTCGGCTGCTCTTATGCTTGATTCCGGTCCTTGCCGCGATCAAAACGGCGTCCGGCGGACAGGTTTCGGCTATGGTAGAGTCCGGAATGCTGATTGGCGGGATCGATTTTGCTTCATGGCTCGTGCAGAACGTATTTTTTACCGGAATTCTGCTCTTTATCGTATTTGCTTCGGTAGGACAGCTTGCGGGTCAGAATATGACGGGCAGACTCAGTAAATTGGCAAAAACATTGGTGCAAAAGGGAATCAAGGCGGTCAGCGGCCTCTTTTTGTTCCTGATGGGGTTCCAGGGCCTTAGCGCAGGAGCAGCCGATACCTGGGTCAAAAAGACGATGATCAGCGCGGCTGGAGCCGTTCCGGTGGTCGGAGACGCGATTGGGGGCGCGGTCAATGCTGTCTTTGCGGGGGCGGAACTGATCGGCCACAGTGTCGGAAGCGCCGGAGTCATCCTCTTGATGGGGATCTGCCTGATTCCGTTGGCACGCCTTGCGGCGATATGGCTTCTGTATAAAGTCGGGGCGGCACTTCTGTCGCCGGTATCCGATCCGAAGCTTACAGAATTGATCGATGCGGCCGCGGACGCGGTAGGAATGCTGATGGGGGTTCTCATCGTATTGATCGGCATGTTTTTGTGTGGATTGGGAATTTTCTTACGGGGAGTATAGGGGTGACGGAATGAATCAATGGATACGGCAAATCATTATCTTTACGATTTTTGCGGCGGTTTTTGAGACGATGCTGCCTAAGTCGGATATGAAAAAATATATTCGGATGATTTTGGGCGTCTTTATGATCCTGGTAGTGGCGGAACCATTGCTTGGGCAGAAGGTTGAATTTCCGGCCCTGTACGCACAGCAGGAGGTGCAAACAGCCGCGCAGCCGGTAATGGAACAGGTAGAAGAACAGTATGAGTATTATATCCGGCAGGCTCTGGAACAGGAGATCGAGGGGGAGGAGATTGAGATTGAGGAGGTGAGATGCCTTCTGGGGACGGACGGAGTCCTGCGGCAGATCAAGGTTGTCTGTGCCTCGAAAGGAAGCGAGGCGTGGGTGATTCTGCGGGTGGATAAAAAGAAGGAGGAGCAGAAAGCGGCGGAGCTACAGGAGCGTTTTCAGAGGCTGCTGGAGACAAATGTGACAGTGGAGTGGAGAATCTGATATGAAAATCGAATGGAAGAAATGGCTGAAGGGGGGAGAGGAGGGCAAGAAGGATCTCTTTTCGGCAATATTTCCCTTCCTCCTTCTGGGGGCAGTCATAATTCTGGTGCTGACGAATACCAATAGGAATATACCGGATACGGCGGGCAATGACGTCTCCCGCGGGCAGGAAGTCCGACAGACAGACGCGGATGCCTATGCCAAAATGCTGGAAGAGAAGCTGACGGATGCTTTTTCCAAAATGAACGGCGTGGGCAGAGTGCAGGTCTATGTAACGCTTGCGGGAAGCGGAGAGGACACCGTGCTGAAAGATGAGGGCATAAAGGCGGAGAACATCCGTGAGGAAGCAAGCGGAACGATACGCACTTCGGATCAGACGGAAACAGAAGAGACAACGGTGACGGACGGCACCGGAAGTCCATATGTTCTGAGTTCCAGGTATCCCAAGATCCAGGGCGTACTGATCGTTGCCCAGGGAGCCTCTTCCGCGGTGGTCAGGGGAGAGCTTCTGGCGGCCGCCTCTACCTTGCTGGGCCTGTCGTATCAGCAGATCCAGGTAGCAACATATCAGTCGTAGGAGGGTTATTCCATGAGTCGGTTCAGAAAAAATCAGGCAGTCATTGTCGCGTTGGTGCTAATGGTCGTCGTTGCCGGATATCTTAATTTTACCAGCAAGACGGCGCAGACAGGCGGCAAGACACAGAACGGGGAAACGTCCGCTTTCCTCGCAGATGGATTTGAAGAAGGGACGCTGCTTCCCACGGGGGAAACCAGCATGGCTGAGCAGGAGGCACAAGCGGAGGGGCAGGGAGATACAGCTCTGCCGGTAACAGGCGAGAATGAAGAAGGGACAGAAACGGAAGGGACGGGAGAAGACTTGCCGGGGACGGCAGTATTGGTGGACAGTGACGCGGTAATTCCGGAATATTTCGCGGAGGCGAAGGTGGAAAGGGAAAACGCCAGAGCCAAGAGTCAGGATATTCTCTATGATCTGATGGCCAACGCGGATACGCCGGATTCGGAGAAGTCACTGGCGGCACAGGAGATCATCGCCCTGCAGAAAAGGATGGAGAACGAAGCGGCAGCGGAAGCCATGATCAAAGCCAAGGGTTTTAACGAAGTTTTTGTACGGATCTACGATGAAAACGTGGATGTCATTGTGGACCGGGAAGAGATCAGCAAGCAGGAGGCGGCGCAGGTGCAGGATATCATCACACGCGTGACAGGCGCAGAGGCTTCCAAGATTCGCATCAGTCTGCTAAAGGTAGGCAGCACGGACAGTTCCTCCGGAAAATAAAATATGGGTTTACAATTGGGGAAAAAACGTATATAATAAGAGTGGAGCTAAACGGGCCGGATTTCGCCTCCGGCCCGAAATTATATATGGATATGGAGGTACCGGATGATGGAAGAAGAGAGGAAGGTCAGCGTAATTACCGAGCAGCAGACAGGGAAGGTTAAGATTGCGGACGAAGTGGTAGCGATCATTGCGGATCTTGCGATTAGCGATATCAAAGGTATTCTGACACTGGGCGGCCGTAAGGGCAAGCGCAGCTATGGCAAGGGAATCGGCGTCCGGATTGACGGCAACGATGTCTATTGCGACGTGGCTCTGGTGCTGCGTCAGGGATATAAGGTCAATCAGGTAGCAATTCCGGTGCAGCAGAAGATCAAGGCGAGCATTGAGAATATGCTGGAGATGAACGTAAAAGAAGTCAACGTATGCATCGTTGGGATTCAGAAGGATAAGAGCAAGGAAGAGTAAAACACAGCCAGAAGGCTAAAGAGAGGAACTTTGATATATGAGCAGAAAGACAGCGCGTGAGCACGCGTTCCGGCTCCTGTTCTCCACGCAGTTTCAGAATGAGAGCGTGGATACGATGCTGGAGAGATATTTAGAGGCGAATCCCGGTGTAGAGCCGGAGGAGAAGGATCTGAACTTTATTCGTACGGAAGTCGCTGGAACCCTTCAGCACCAGCAGGAGATCAACAAGGAGATCGAGGGAGCTTTGCAGGACTGGAAGCTGAGCCGTCTGTCCCATGTGGATCTGGCGATCCTGCAGATCACGGTCTATGAGATGCGCTATGAAGAAGAGATCCCTGTGAGCGTCAGCATTAACGAGGCGGTAGAGCTTGCAAAGAAGTACAGCTCGGACGCGGCCCCGGCATTTATCAATGGAGTGCTCGGGACCATCGCCGGCCGCCCGGAAGATGAAAAATAATATGGAGCGTCCGGTATATCGGGTGTCTCAGGTGAATGCGTATGTGAAACGTATGCTCACACAGGACATTATGCTGTCCAATTTACGCATGACCGGGGAGATCAGCAATTATAAGCGGCATTCCTCCGGTCATTTGTATTTTGCGCTCAAGGATGCCGGTGCGGCGATCAGTGCCGTGATGTTCGCTTCCGACGCTGCCGCGCTGCGCTTTTTACCAAAAGAAGGGCAGAAGGTCATTGTTCAGGGGATGGTATCCCTCTATGAAAAAACGGGACAGTACCAGTTTTATGTGCGCAGGATGGAGCCGGATGGAATTGGCGCGCTCTATCAGGCATTTGAGGCATTGAAGCAAAAGCTGGAGGCGGAGGGACTCTTCGCGCCGGAGAGGAAGCGCCCGATTCCGTCCTATCCGCAGACCGTGGCGATTGTTACATCGCCGACAGGAGCCGCGGTGCAGGATATGATTCAGATTGCGAGACGGAGGCATCCAGGCATCCGTCTTATTGTTGTACCTGTACTGGTTCAGGGAGAACAGGCGGCCCCTTCCATCGTAAGAGGCCTGAAGAGAGCGGAGCAAAGCGGAGCGGATACGGTAATTGTCGGAAGAGGCGGCGGATCCATTGAGGATCTGTGGGCTTTTAACGAAGAGAGCGTAGCCAGAGCCATTGCGGCCTGTGCGGTGCCGGTGATCTCTGCGGTCGGACATGAAACGGATTTTACGATTGCGGATTTTGCGGCGGATTTGCGTGCGCCGACGCCGTCCGCGGCGGCAGAGCTTGCGGTCCCCATGGCGGCAGAGCTTTTAGAGGAAGTGCATGGACTGCGCCAGAGGCAGGAGGCGGCTGTATTTCGGAAGATACAGCAGGAACGGCGTTTCCTGAGTCAGCTGATGGATCGTCCGCTGTACCGCAGCCCGCAGAGGCTGTTGGAAGGCAGAAGACAGGAATTGGATATGCTTTTGGATAGGGTGCAGTCCGGCATGGCGGGACGTCTGAAGGAGTGGCGCGGCGAGCTGCAGCAATTGGAGCTGCGCCTTGCCTATTTGGATCCCAGACATCCTCTGGAGCGTGGATATGTCTATATGACAAACATGGACGGGCAGATGGTCACTAAGGTACGTGAGGTGCAGTGCGGAGATCAGCTGCGGGTTATTCTGCAGGATGGTCGCATTACGACACAGGTACAGGAAATACAGGAGGAAAACGATGGAGCAGAAGATGACATTTGAAGAGGCGTTAGAGCGCCTGCGCCAGATCACGGAAAAGATGGAGGATCCAGGTATGCCTCTGGCGGAGCTTTCCTCCTTATATAAAGAAGGACGGGAGCTGTACCGATATTGTCAGGAGGCCTTGGATCTGACGGAAAAGGAGCTGATCATCCTGACAGGAGGAGAAGCCGATGGAATTCAATGATTTTTTAGCACAGGAGCAGCCGCGTCTGGAGGAGGCGCTCCGGCAGGCGGTTTCTCATCGGGGACATTATGAAGCCAGAGTATGGGAGGCCATGGAGTATAGCCTTATGGCAGGAGGCAAAAGGATTCGCCCGCTGATGCTGGAGCTGGCGGCATGGGCTGCTTCGGGACGGCCCGAGGCCATGGAAGAGGTGCGTCCATTTGCGGTAGCGTTGGAGATGATCCATACGTATTCGCTGATTCATGATGATCTGCCGGCTATGGACAATGACGATTACCGTCGGGGAAGACTGACCAATCATAAGGTGTATGGAGATGGCATGGCTGTTTTGGCTGGGGACGGACTCTTGAATCTGGCGTATGAAACGATGTTGGACGCGGTGGTTCAGGATCCGCGTCCGGGGAGGATTCAGGCGACGGCAACGATCGCTCACGCGGCAGGCCCGTTGGGAATGGTGGCAGGTCAGACAGCGGATATCCTTGCGGAAGAAGGCCGAGTGACAGAAGAACACTTGGAATATATAGAGAAGAACAAGACGGGCCAGCTGATTACGGCAGCGCTCGCTGCCGGAGTACAGGCAGCGGACGGAAAACAGGAGCAGGCGCAGGCGGTCTGTGAGGCTGGTATGGCGTTTGGCAGGGCGTTTCAGATCCAGGACGATCTGTTGGATATAGAAGGAGATCCCGCGATTCTGGGCAAGGCTACGGGGCATGACGCGGAGAATGAGAAGGTGACATTTGTTACACTCTATGGGACGGAGGAGGCCAGAAGGCAGGTCAAAGAGCTTTCCGCAAAGGCGGAAGAGGCGCTGAGGGGCTTTGAGAATCCGGCTGGAGAGCTGTTGAGATATTGGATACGGGAGCTAATATACAGAAAAAAGTAAGGTGAGAGAATAGTGGGTTCCATATTGGATACGATACAAAGCCCGGAAGATGTGCGCAGGCTGACACAGGAGCAGACGGTGCAGCTTGCGGATGAGATACGGCAGTTCCTGATTTTGAATGTGTCCAGAACGGGAGGGCACTTAAGCGCCAATTTGGGTGTGGTAGAGCTTACGCTGGCACTCCATCGGCAGTTCCATTCTCCGGAGGATAAGATCATCTTTGATGTGGGGCATCAGGCCTATACGCACAAGATCATTACCGGACGCAGGGACCAGTTTTCCAGGCTGCGTCAAAAAGAGGGACTGAGCGGATTTCCCAAGACCGAAGAGAGTCCGCATGATATTTTCAATACAGGGCATGCGTCTACTTCGATTTCGGCCGCTTTGGGAATCGCGAAGGCCAGGGATATGAAGGGTGAGGATTACCATGTGGTCGCGGTGATCGGAGATGGAGCGATGACTGGCGGAATGACGTATGAGGCCATGAATCAGGCGGGACAGGATAAAACGCCTATGATTGTGGTTCTGAATGATAATCAGATGTCAATCGGGCCCAATGTGGGCGCCCTCGCGAGACGTATGGGCGTATTGCGCACCAAGAAGAGTTATCTGGATATGAAGCAGCATATGCACATGATTCTGGATAAAACAGAAAGCGGCGGCGCGCTGAGTAGTTTCCTGAGAACAACCAAACGAAGGATCAAATATTTTCTGTTATCAGGAGTCTACTACGAAGAGCTGGGATTTACGTATCTGGGACCGGTAGACGGGCATGACATTGCCGCGTTGGAAAAGGTGTTGGCGCAGGCGAAGCAGCTGCGTGAGCCGGTGTTGGTGCATGTCCGGACAATAAAAGGAAAGGGGTACCGGCCGGCAGAGCGGGACGCGGCGGCTTTTCATGGCGTCGGCCGATTTGATCCGGAGACAGGAGCCTCCGCCCCGACGGAAGGAGAGAGCTGGGCGCATGCGGTCGGAAGCCAGCTGGAGAGTTTTGCCAGAGACAATGACAGGATGGCAGTCATTACAGCGGCTATGCCGCTGGGAACCGGCGTACAGCGTTACAGCGGTCTGTATCCCAAACAGTTCTATGATGTGGGAATTGCGGAGGAGCATGCGGTTACGTTTGCCGCAGGACTGGCCAAGGGCGGAATCAAACCCTATGTGGTGATCTATTCCACGTTTTTGCAGCGCGCATACGATCAGGTGCTGCATGATGTGTGTCTTCAGAACCTGCCGGTAACATTTCTGGTGGATCACGCGGGAATCGTCGGAGAGGACGGAGAGACACATCAGGGAATTTATGACATCGCGTATCTGGGACATATCCCCAATATGGTCCTGATGGCGCCCTCGGATCGGGAGGAGCTGTGCCGGATGATGCGTTATGCGGCAGAGTATCCTGGACCGGTATCGATTCGCTATCCCAAGGGAACACTGCCGGCTGAGCCGGGGAGCCGCCGGCCGGAGATTACATTGGGACAGGGATACTTCACAAGGGAGCCGGAAGGTGCGGATACTTTGATCCTGGCGTTAGGAATCTGCCGACAAAAAGCAGAAGAGGCGGCAGATCGGCTGGCAGCGCAGGGGATCCGCGTGGCGGTAGCCGATGCCCGTTTTGTACATCTGTCAGATGCATGGCTTACACAGCTGATGGGCCGGTATCGGCGGATTGTGACCGTAGAAGATCATGTCGGAACGGATGGATTCGGAGCGGGAATCCGTCTTCAGGCGAACGAACCGGAACGAGTGCGGGTGCTTGCGCTTCCGGACCGCTTTATTGAACAGGGAAATCGTGAAGTGCTGCTGGAACGCTATAAGATCAGCGTCCGCGGAATTATGGAAATGGTGGAGAAGTGGAATGCAGAAGCATAAAGAACGGCTGGATGTGAGGATGACAGCGGAGGGACTGGCGCCCTCAAGAGAAAAGGCAAGAGCGATGATCATGTCCGGCAATGTATTTGTTGACGGTCAGCGGGAGGATAAGGCCGGAACGATGATTCCGGATACGGCAGCCATCACGGTCAAGGGACAGGCATTGCCTTATGTGAGCCGGGGAGGTCTCAAGCTGGAAAAGGCTATGCAGGTCTTCGGACTGGAGTTAACCGGCTGCGTCTGCATGGATGCCGGAGCCTCAACCGGAGGATTTACGGACTGTATGCTGCAAAACGGCGCTTCCAAGGTCTATGCCATCGATGTCGGCTATGGTCAGCTGGCGTGGAAGCTGCGGACGGATGAGCGTGTGGTAGTATTAGAGAAGACCAATGTACGCTATCTGAATGAAGAGCTGGTGCCGGAACTTTGTGATTTTGCGTCTGCGGATCTCTCCTTTATTTCCCTGACTAAGGTGCTGGAGTCTATTGCCTCCAGAATTCGGGAAGAGGGCAGAATGGTTTGTCTGGTGAAACCGCAGTTTGAGGCAGGCCGGGAAAAGGTCGGGAAAAAGGGTGTGGTCCGGGAGCCGGAAACCCATGAGGAAGTGCTGAGGATGGTGACGGACTGGGTACAGCAGCATGGTTTTCATATTTTAGGATTGACGTATTCTCCGGTGCGCGGCCCGGAAGGCAATATTGAATATCTTCTCTACCTGGAGAAAAAAGAAATGCCTGCGCAAGAGTGGACGGACGAGATCAAAAAGGTGGTGAAGGAATCCCATGAAACCCTCTAAATTCGTGATTTTGGCGAACCCTTCCAAGGATCCTGAGGGAAAAGAGATAAGGAGAATCAGTGAATATTTGCGGTCCCGTGGGGCACAGGTCTGGGTGCTTGCCGAAGAGAACGGACAGATCCCCCAAGGAATCGGAGACTGCCCGGTGCTGCAGGAGGAGAAGAAGGTCAGAGAGATGGATATGGCGCTCATCCTGGGAGGCGATGGGACGATGCTCTCCAGCGCAAGAAGGCTTCACTACTATCACGTACCGATGCTGGGAATCAACCTGGGACATCTGGGCTTTTTGACGGGCTGTGAAAAAGAAGATTCTCAGCAGGTACTGGAACAGGTGCTTGCCGGAGATTTTCAGGAAGAGGAACGGGTGATGCTGCGGGGCAGAATCGTTCATGCCGGAGATCAGACGGAGCAGCATTTTACAGGACTGAATGACGCGGCAATTACCCGCGCGGCTTTTTCAAGGATGCTTACGATCGGCGTGGAGGTCGAAGGCAGGTTTATGGATTACATTCAGGCGGATGGCATGATTGTAGCGACGCCGACAGGATCGACCGGGTATAATCTGTCGGCCGGAGGACCGATTGTCGTGCCCTATGCCAGGGCGATTCTCATTACGCCCATCTGTCCTCGTTCGTTGAGCATGCGTTCTGTTGTGATTTCAGAGAAAGAAGAAGTATGCTTCTATGTACTGCCGGAAGAAGGCGTAGAGAAGCTGCCGGAGCTGATGCTGACTTTGGACGGACAACAGGGATATTCCATCGCCCCGGGGGATAGAGTCTATATCAGCGTGGATCCGGTCGGAATCCGTCTGGTTCGGACAGTAGAAAATACTTTTTTTGATACATTGAGAAAAAAGCTGTTTAAAGAATAGGAGGAGCGAAGGAATGAAGGCAGACCGTCAGGCAAGGATTTTGGCGCTGATTACAGAGCATCCCATCGAGACACAGGAGGAGCTGGCAGACCGTCTGGTGGCAGAAGGGTTCAAGGTGACGCAGGCCACAGTATCCAGAGACATCCGTGAGTTGAGACTGACCAAGGTGATTGGCGCGAACGGCAGACAGTGCTACGCCTTTCT
>CABUPM010000065.1 GCA_902493345.1 uncultured Eubacteriales bacterium
GCGCCAGGGCTCGGATATACGGTGTAAACAAGATATGCGGTGCCTGCTCCTGCGTATAGAAATCCGGCTGTTCTTCCGATACCTGCTCCGGATCCAGCTGTACATAGGGCACACGGTTCACAATCTCAAACTCTGCCGCATACTCATGATTCTCCTCCGGCACTTCTTCAAAATAGGCTGTCCGGCTCGGTGAATCCTCCGCAGCTATATAAGTCGGCTCCGGCGTGATCTTCAGGAGCTTGACCTCCGGAACCTGCTGTGCAAGCGCAGGCAGCGGAAGATGTACCTTCAGCGT
Source organism: uncultured Eubacteriales bacterium (assembly GCA_902493345.1). GTDB lineage: Bacteria > Bacillota > Clostridia > Lachnospirales > Bianqueaceae > Faecimorpha. The sequence goes on from CABUPM010000065.1 coordinate 296, forward strand.
CTCTCCGGGCCGAAATGCCTGATCCTCCACCCGCAGTGTGCAGCGCGCATGGATCCGATACGCTGCCTCTCCCTTTTCCTGCATCTCGTGGATGGTCTCCAACAGCATCTTCTGTTCCTGATCGTCCACAGGATCCGCCTCCAGATGCTTCCATTTGCCGCGGATCTCCGGCTTGGTCTTCAAAAGCGTTCTGAAAAAACGCTTCTGAAAATAGACCTTACCATCCACAAAATGCCAGTCCGCCGTTCCTTCGTTCTGATAATACTCCAGTTCTGAAGGATCGAACTGTGTCAATTCCTCGCTCATCAGACGCACAGCGTCTTCCCAGGAATAGGTGTACTCCAGCCGCAGTCTGGCCGTAATCTCCTTTTCGATCAGGAGTCTCTGGCGCAGCGCCTCCGGCAATTCTCTCTCCAGGCGCTTATCAATCGCGGCCAACTCCCGGTCCCAGCTCCCGTTTTCTTTGAGCATACGGATATCGTCCGGCAGCGGAGCCGTCAAATTCTTCCAATCGTATTCCATGTCGGACTTACCTCCGGATCATCTTAGCAAGCCACTTTGTCTCCTCTTCATTCAGATAAGGAGTCAGTGCCGCATAGACTCTGTCATGATATTCCTCAATCTGCTGCTTTTCCTCTTCTGTGAGCAGGCTCTCGTCGATCGCCGCCCAATCATAGGGGCACATCGTCACAGTCTCAAAACGCAGGAACTCTCCGTCCACTGTCGTCTGATCCTCTCTGACCAGAACCAGATTCTCGATACGGACGCCGAATTCCCCCTCCGCGTAGTATCCCGGCTCATCCGATACCAGCATACCCGGCTTCAGCGCTACGCCGTTATGAACACGGCTGATCCGGTGCGGTCCCTCATGGACGCTCAGCACATAGCCCACGCCATGCCCTGTTCCGTGTCTGAAATCCATTCCTTCCTTCCAGAGCGGTTCTCTGGCCAGAATATCCAGGTAGTCTCCGGTGGTTCCCGCCATAAACTTGGCGTGTCCCAGCGCCAGATGGCCCTTCAGAACCAGTGTATAGGCTTTCTTCATCTTCTCTGTCAGAGGTCCGAGAACAATCGTTCTTGTAATATCCGTTGTTCCCTGCAGATACTGGCCGCCGGAATCTACAACGATCATTCCTTCCGGCTTCAGCATAGCGCAGCTGCCCCGCTTGGCACTGTAATGCGCGCTGGCTCCATTGGCATTATAACCGGCAATCGTACCGAAGCTCAGATCCAGATAATCCGGCAGCTCGGCACGGCGCTGATCCAGATAATCCGAAGCGTCGCACTCGTCGATCGGATGCTCTGTGTCCTTGACGGCTTCCTGAATCCACTTCAGGAACTTTACCATCGCTACTCCGTCCTTAATATGCGCCTGACGGATATTCTCGCACTCCGTCTCGTTCTTGCAGGCCTTGTACTCAGTTGTGATGTCCTGCTCAAACGCTGTTTCCCACGCTGCCGGTATAGCTTCCTCCAGGAGCATATTGATTCTGCTCGGGTCCATCAACGCTTTTCCAGCCGGTAGGGATTGCAGGAACTCCGGCAAAGCCCCGTACGACATCAGCTTGACCTGATCCTCCGCCAATCTGGCTATAATCTCTTCGCTAAACTTGTCCGGATCGGCAAACAGCCACGCCTCTTCCTTTCCTACCAGCATATAGGAATAGAACACCGGTGTATGCGCGATATCATTGCCGCGCAGATTGGTCAGCCACGCGATATCATCCAGAGACGCCAGCACCAGATACTCCGCGTTCTCGGCGGCCATATGTTTCCGTACCCGCGCCAGACGCGCGCTGCGGCTCTCTCCGGTGTATTTCTCACTCAGTTCAAATACCGGATCCTTCGGCAGCGCCGGACGGTCTTTCCATACCTTTTCCGCCAGATCCTGACTGCACACAAACTCTGCTTTCGGCATATACGCTTTCCACTGCTTTCCCAGCTGCGCGCTTACCATACGTCCGTCGCAGCCTACAACCGTTTCCTGAACGGCATGCTCTGCCAGCCACTCCTCCAGGCCGGGAACACCGGGCAGTCCCATCTTATACAGGGTAATTCCCGTGTTCTGGGTCTCCTTCTCCGCCTGGATATGATACCGGCCGTCCACCCAGAGATACGCGCCGTCCAGTCCTACCACCAGCACTCCGGCTGATCCCGTAAAGCCGCTGAAATACGCTCTGGCACGCCAGTACTCTGCTACATACTCACTCTGATGCGCGTCCTGACTGGGAATGATATAATAATCCATTCCGGCCTTACGCATCTGTTCTCTCAAAGCTTCCAATCTTTCTGTTATTTCCATGGTTGATTCCTCCTTACCCGATCAGCCGGTCTAACCAGGACCGCTGCTCTGTTTTTATGTATTTTTTCTTATCCTCTTCCGACAATCGGCCGCTCTCTGCCTCCAGGAGAAGATTGAGTCCCCGGCACGCCGCCTGAAGCTGGCGCTGCGACGGCTCCCGCGTCGTGACCTTCCGCTGCAATGCGTCTCCTATCGGGTCGATTACGGACTTTACCGCCGGACATTTTTCCGCAGGCATACGAAAGAGCTCATACGCTGCTCCCATCGTAAGAACCTGTTGAAACGTACCGTGCCCCAACGGCAATATGCCGATCACTGTCCCTGTCGCCGCCGCATATACCAGGAGATTCGTTCCGCAGCGGCGGGAGATTCTGGATGCCTCTTCCGCTTCCTGCACCGATATGCGTCCCTGACGTTTTTCATAAGCGCCGATGGCCTTATGCTCTGCGCCATGGAATTTGCGGACTTCACCATCCCAGCCAAAAATCCTGTACATAAGCACCGCGACCAGACCATACTGCACGCCTATGATCCCCTTGCCAAACGCACGCACATATTTGGAACGAGACTTGGACAGCATCCATCCTACAGCTTCCGCTGCCGATAAGACCAGCATTCCCCGGACTCCCTGATTATTCCACAGGCGCTCCAGGCCGCGCAGCATCGGCACATTCTGCACCGATTTCTCTGTGTGGCGCTCATAAAGTTCATAAGAATACGAATCCCTTTTCTTATCATACTGCACGGAGGCAGCATAATTTTCTCCGTAAAAAGTAATTCCGTCCTTTCTGGAGCTTCCTGAGATCTTCATACGCCCTCTCCCCTTTTGTCCATACGCTTTCGCTTCTTATTATATTGCACTCTCGATATATTCGCAAGTATTTTCTGTTTTTTAGACAGATTTCCCCATATCTCGCAAACTTTGCAGTTCCGGTACAACTGTTGGCGCCGTTTCTCCTCTCAGGCAGGCGATGATATTCTCTGCCGCCAACAGGTCCATCTTCTCCCGCACCTCTTCTGTCGCCGTACCGATATGAGGAACATGCACCACATTGTCCAATGTCAATAGCTCGTTGTCCGGATCCGTCGGCTCCTTTTCATATACATCCAAACCTGCCGCGAAGATCCTACGCTCCTTTAAGACCTGAATCAGCGCCGCCTCATCGACTACCGCTCCCCTGGCCACATTAATCAGCACCGCTGTCTTCTTCATCCGCGCTAGCTCCCGCGCGCCGACCATGCCCCGCGTCTCTTCGGTCAAAGGCGTAACGATCACCACAAAATCCGACTGGCTCATCAATTCCTCTTTGGACACATACCTGGCCCCATACTCCTTCTCCGCTGCCAGATTGGCGTGCCGGTTGTAATACAGGACCTTCATCCCCATGCCGCAGACCGCACGCTTCGCAATCGCCTGTCCGATCCTTCCCATGCCGATAATCCCAAGCGTCTTGCCGCTGACCTCCAGTCCGAAGAGTCCCTGCCCCTCACGGCCATTCCACCGGCCCGCACGCATATAACGGTCCAATTCACAGATCCTTCTGGAAGCCGCAATCATGAGACCAATCGTAAGGTCCGCCACGGAGTCGTTCAGAACCCCCGGCGTATGGGTTCCCAGGACCTTATGTCTGCGCATCGCCTCTATATTCAGATTATTATAGCCTACGGACGACAACGCGATTATCTTAAGCTTCGGCGCGGCCGCCAGCAGCTCTTCATCTACCTTGAGGCCGCCGTTTCCATGAATGGCGTCGGCATCGGCTATTTCCTTCAGCAGCTTCTCTCTTGTAAAAGCCTCTGTAAGCGTTCCGGCAGAAGCCAGCTGCTCCTTCACACTTTGCGGCACCTCATGACTGATCACTATCTTATTCATACTCTGTCTCCTTCGTTGATTCCGGCAGAAGCTCCATCATCTCCGGCCCTTCCAGCGCGCTGACCTTATCCAGGCGCTTCTGGATCAGATCCGTACGCTTCTTCATCTCATCGGTAGAACGCACCGCCAGATCCAGGTTCCGCTGCGTTTTATCGATCAGATCCCCGAATTTTGCGTATTGGCTACGAACATTCTGCAGCACACGCAGTACCTCCTGCGTATTCCGGCTGACCGTCAGGAACTTGAACCCTACCGCCAGACTGTTCAGCAGAGCGCTGAGCGTTGTCGGCCCGGAGATCACCACCTTCAGCTCCCGCTGACAATACTCAGCCAATCCCGGAATCCGCAGCACCTCCGAATACAATCCCTCGGACGGTAAAAACATGATGGCAAAATCCGTTGTATCCGGCGCATTGATATATTTGGTGCTGATATCTCTGGCTTCTGACTTAATCCGTCCCTCCAGCTCCCGTACTGCTGCCTCCACGCCTTTTCGGTCCGCGCCCGCGGCGGCCTCCTGAATCTTCGCATACAGATCTGCCGGGAACTTGCTGTCAATCGGCAGATAAATAGACCGCCCGCCGTCCGTCTTGTCCGGAATCTTCAGTGCGAATTCTACCCGCTCCTGGCTGTTCTTTTTGATCTGAACATTTTTATCATACAGTGAATCTGGAAAAATATTGGCCAAAATCTGCTCGAGCTGCATCTCGCCCCAGGTCCCCCTCGTCTTAACATTCGACAGGGTCCGGTTCAGATTCTCCACGCCGTTGGTCAGGCTCTGCAGCTCTCCCACGGCCTTGTACAGGCTGCCGAGCTGCTGTCCGATCTTCTCGAAGCTGGAATCCAGCCGCTCGTTGAGAGACTTATCCAGGCGCTCATTGATATTCCTGTGGATCTCGCTCAGCTTCTCGCCATTGACACGGTTCATGGTCTCCACCGACGCAACCAGCTTTTCCATGATCTTCTCCTGCGCCTCATGGTTCTGCTTCAGAATGGCCTTTTCCATTTCCTGCAATATTCTGGACTGTTCCGTGGCCCCTGCGGCAACCGCCTTCTCCAGATGCGTCTGCAGATCATCCATTCTCTTTTCATTTTCTACGCGTAAGTTCTGTATCGACTGATCCACCTGCTGTGCCATCCGCAGCTGCTGCTCAGACGCGTCCTTGGCCAGCGCCAGCCGAAGCTCCTGTGTATCCCCCGTACGTCTGCGCCATAGAAGTACGATCTGCAAAATGAGAATACAAAAAAGCAGACCCAGCAATATCCATTCCATCGTATCATCCCTTCCGCTGTGATACTTTATAGGATACACTGTTCTGCTCGTTTTGTCAAGCATATAGAGAACATCTGTTCTTATTCTTCTTCAACGGCCTTTAATGTTTTTCTGAGGAAGAACGCACTCATAACCAGAGAAACCGTCTCCGCGATCGGAAACGCCAGCCACACCAATACCAATTGTCCGGTCTGAGAGAGCAGCCATGCCGCCGGCAAGAGCACAAACAGCTGACGGCAAACGGATACGATCAGACTGTACATCGGATTACCGATAGCCTGGCATACGGAACCGGCAACGATACAAAAACCTGCCAACAGAAAATGGCATCCGATGATACGCAGCGCGGGCTCTCCGATCGCCAGCATCTCCGCGGACGGATTGAACATGGAGAGCAGGGTGTCCGGTATCAGCTCAAAGGCCAGAACGCCCAGCGCCATGATTATAACCGCTGTCAGGATCGACAGCTTTACGGTCTTCTTAACACGGTCCGGCTTATCGGCGCCATAGTTATAGGAAATGATCGGAACCATCGCGTTGTTCAGTCCGAATACAGGCATAAATACAAAGCTCTGCAGTTTGAAATATGCGCCGAATACGGCTGTCGCTGTTGTCGTAAAGCCGATCAGAATCATATTCATGGCAAAATTCATGATCGATCCGATGCACTGCATGATGATCGAAGGCACACCGATGCGGTAGATCTGCCGCACCGTCGGTCCATGCCAGCGAATCTTCTTGAACGACAGATGAATCTCCGGATTGTGCCGGATATTCAGAATGATTCCGATAATCGCCGCGACAATCTGTCCGATGACGGTTGCGACCGCGGCGCCTGCGACTTCCATTCTCGGCATTCCGAACATTCCAAAGATCAGGATAGGATCCAGAATGATATTGATCACAGCGCCGACCAGCTGTGTCCACATGGCCAATGAGGTTCTTCCCGTAGCCTGCAGAAGTCTCTCGCAGCAAAACTGCATAAAGATTCCGATGGAGCAGCACAGACAGATCAACGCGTAATCCGTCCCATAATTCACAATCTCTTCGACATCCGTCTGCACTTCAAAAAACGCCCGTGCTCCCAATGCTCCTACAACCGCGAAGATCACAAAACTCATCAATGCCAGAAACACGCCTGTATTGGCCGCGCGGTCCGCGTCGTTTTGTTTTTTAGCGCCCAAGGAACGTGCCAGCAGCGCATTCATACCCATCGCGGTTCCGCCACCCACCGCGATCATCAGATTCTGCAGCGGGAAAGCAAGCGATACAGCACTCAGCGCATTCTCACTCAGCCGTGAAACAAATATGCTGTCCACGACATTATAAAATGCCTGAACCAGCATCGAAATCATGATCGGAGCCGCCATTCCGAACAAAAGCCTGCCGACCGGCAGCACTCCCATCTTATTCTCTTGTACTACACCCTGTCCTTCCGTACTCATAGCCTTCCACCTTTGCATAGAAATAAAGATAAGGCAGTTTTTCATGCCTTATCTTTATTGTATAACAGTTTATATCACTTTGTCAATACCCTGCTCACTGGTCTTCCAGAACCTTCCGAATCTCCTTGGTACGGATCTCCCTGCAGATCTGATCGATAAAGCAATCCAGCTTCATGCTGCCCGCGTCGCCATCATAGCGGCTGCGCATGGAAACTGTCTGCTCCTCTTCTTCCTTCTGGCCGACAACCAGCATATAGGGCACCTTATCCAGACGGCTCTCACGGATCTTGTAACCGATCTTCTCCGCACGGGTATCCACGCTGCAACGGATCTTATTCTTTTTCAGCTCCGCTCCGACCTTCTGCGCATAATCATGATACTTCTCGGAAATCGGCAGTACACGAACCTGTTCCGGGCACAGCCAGGTCGGGAACTTACCGGCATACTTTTCAATCAGCCACGCCAACGTTCTCTCATAGCAGCCCATGCTGGTACGGTGAATGATATACGGACGGATCTTAGCTCCGTTCTCATCAACATAATACATGTCAAACTGCTCTGCCAGCAGCGCATCCCACTGCACCGTGATCATCGTATCTTCCTTGCCGTATACGTTCTTGGCATTGATATCGACCTTGGGGCCATAGAAAGCAGCCTCGCCTACATCTTCTACGAATTTGACGCCCAGCTCCTGCAGAATAGAACGGATATGACCTTCGGTCTGATCCCAGACTTCGGGTTCTCCGATATACTTCGCGCGATTGTTCGGATCCCACTTAGACAGATGATACGTTACGTCATCAGCCAGTCCCAGCGTCTCCAGCACATACTTCGCCAGCGCCAGGCAGTTCTTGAACTCCTGCACCATCTGATCCGGGCGGACAATCAGATGTCCTTCCGTGATCGTAAACTGACGGACACGGGTCAGGCCGTGCATCTCGCCGGAATCCTCATTCCGGAACAGCGTAGAGGTCTCGGAATAGCGCAGCGGCAGTTCGCGGTAGCTATGCTGCTTCGCCTTGTATACATAGTACTGGAAGGGGCAGGTCATGGGACGCAGCGCGAATACCTCTTTGTCCTTCTCCTCGTCGCCCAGCACAAACATGCCTTCTTTATAATGATCCCAGTGGCCGGAAATCTTATACAGATCGCTCTTGGCCATCAGCGGCGTCTTGGTGCGGATGTAACCCCACTCGTTGTCCTCCAGATCCTCGATCCAGCGCTGCAGCTCCTGCAGAATCTTCACGCCGTTCGGCATGATCAGCGGCAATCCTTGTCCGATCACGTCTACCGTGGTAAAGAGTTCCATCTCACGGCCCAGGCGGTTATGATCCCGCTTCTTGATGTCCTCCAGATGTGCAAGGTACTCATCCAGTTCCGCCTTTTTGGTATATGCCGTGCCATAGATACGAGTCAGCATCTTATTCTTCTCGGATCCTCTCCAATACGCGCCGGAAGAAGAGATCAGCTTGAACGCCTTGATCGGCTTGGTGCTCATCAGATGCGGGCCAGCGCACAGATCAACAAAGCCGCCCTGATCATAGAAGGAGATCTCAGCGTCTTCCGAAAGATCCTGGATCAGCTCTACCTTATAAGGCTCTCCCTTTTCCTCCATGAAACGGATTGCCTCTGCCCGCGGCAGCGTAAAGCGGGTGATCTCATGAGCTTCCTTGATGATCTTCTTCATCTCCGCTTCGATCTTATCCAGATCCTCACGGCTAAACGACTGGCACTCAAAATCATAATAGAAGCCGGTATCGATCGACGGTCCGATGGCAAGCTTGGCCTCCGGATACAAACGCTTTACCGCTTCTGCCAGCACATGGGATGTCGTATGACGGTATGCCGCCCGGCCTGCCGGATCCTCAAACGTCAGAATGCTCACGGACGCGTCATGATCCACAACGGTACGAAGGTCCACCGTCTTGCCATCCACCTCTCCGGCGCAGGCCACTCTGGTCAGTCCCTCGCTGATGTCCCGCGCGATCTCATACACGCTCATCGCCTGCTCATATTCTTTGCAGGACCCATCCTTCAATGTAATCTTCATAGTCTCTCTCCTTTCTGGTAATAAAAAAGTCCCCTTTCGCTCAATGCGAAAAGGGACGATATTCATCGTGGTTCCACCCTGTTTCAGTCCTACGGACCCTTATGGGAATACCCTGACGGTAACGGAGTCACCGGGCCGGATTGGGGCCGCTCTGAGTTGGTCTTCATATGGTATCTTCGGAAGCGCTTTCAGCCGGTGACGCTTCTCTCTTTGCCTGAAATCCCATACTATTCTTCTCATCTGCGCTTTGTTCATATATCAGAACACCTTCATTATAGCATTTCCATCTCAAATGTCAAGCCCCAAACCCAAATTAAAAATATTTTTTTACAACCTTGCTCTTCCGTTTTAAATCCAGTATAATGAAGCTGATCATATTCTTTATCGGAACGGAGTATCTCTATGTCTGTGCAAAAACGCGCTCTTTTTTTATTGCTTCTCTTGGCAGTGCTTCTGGCCGCCGCAGGGCTGTGGATTCATTCCCGTACCCCATCCTCCGGAACGCCCTATGCACGAATTACCCAGGACGGAACGCTCCTATATGAGATCAACCTGGATACGGTAGAAACTCCGTATTTTCTCCAAATCACCGATGAAGCCGGCACGTATAATCAAATCGAAGTCTCCCACGGACAAATCCGTATGTCGCAGGCAAGCTGCCCGGACCAGATCTGCATTCATACCGGGTGGATCGAAACGGATGCATTGCCTATCGTTTGTTTGCCAAACCGGATCGTAATCGAAATCTTTTATTCCAAGGAGGTTTCTCCATGAATTCCAACATTCGCCGGACCGCCCTCCTTGGCCTCTTTACCGCGGTCGCTCTGGCGCTTTACCTTGCGGAAAGCCTTCTGCCGCCGCCTCTGCCGGTTGCCGGAGTCCGTCTGGGGCTTGCCAATGTGGTCACACTGATCCTTCTGATCTATAATAGACCCAAGGACGCACTGGCCGTCCTGCTGGCACGCATCCTCCTGGGCAGCATCTTCGCCGGGCAGATGCTCTCGTTTTTGTACAGCCTATGCGGCGGGCTCGTCTGCTTTTTTACCATGGCAGGACTTTTCCGTCTATTAAAGGGACATTATATTCCACTAATCAGTATCTTCGGGGCTCTGACACATAATCTGACGCAGCTGCTCGTGGCCGTCTGCCTCACTGCCATTCCTGGACTGGTTGCTTATCTGCCCATACTGATCCTCAGCGGGTGTATCACAGGCCTTTTCACAGGGCTCTGTGCGATGGCCGCGGTCCGCTTTCTCGGCAGACGTATTTTTTCTGATAATAAATAAATTTTATACAGATCTTTCTATTTTATATCGCTTGTGTTATAATAATTTTCGCATCATTTCAATAGGAGGTTCTCATTTATGCGAGTGCGCACCAAAACACCCGCCTCTATCACAGAGGGCGTTATCTGGAAAAATATGCTGTTGTTTTTTCTGCCCATTTTGCTGGGCACGTTTTTTCAGCAGCTGTACAATACGGCCGATGCCATTATCGTCGGCAACTTTGTGGGAAAGGAAGCCCTTGCGGCCGTGGGCGGCGCAAGCGGTACGCTGATTAATCTCTTGGTCGGCTTTTTTGTCGGTATGGCCGGCGGCGCGACCGTCATCATCGCCCAATATTACGGCGCGCAGGATCATAAAAACATGCAGCTCGCTGTACATACCGCGATCGCTTTTGCCATCGTGGGCGGTATTGTCCTGACCATTATCGGCCTACTCTTCTCCGGTACGGCGCTGCGGCTGATGGGAACGCCAGACGATGTATATCCGATGGCACGCACCTATATGATGATCTATTTTGCGGGTATGATCCCCAATTTGATCTATAATATCGGCTCCGGTATCCTGCGGGCGGTCGGTGACTCCAAACGGCCGCTGTATTTTCTGATCGTTGCCTGCCTGGTCAACATAGTATTGGACCTGCTGTTTGTAGGAGTCTTCCGCTGGGATGTCCTGGGTGTCGCCTTCGCGACGATCCTCTCTCAAACGGTAAGCGCCGTTTTGGTATGGATTGTCCTTGTACGTACTCCTGCCGCCTATCGTCTGGAGCTGTCCAAGCTGCGCATGCACCGGGCGACATTAGCCAGAATCATCCGCATCGGATTACCGGCCGGACTGCAGTCCGCCATGTATTCCATTTCCAATGTATTGGTACAGGCCAGCATCAATTCCTTCGGTACCAATGTCATGGCTGCCTGGACCGCCTTTGGTAAGCTGGATGGCATGCTCTGGATGGTCATGGGTGCTTTCGGTATCACTGTCGCCACCTTTTCCGGCCAGAATTTTGGCGCCGGTCAATACGACCGAATGCGTAAAAGTATCCGTACTGGACTGGTCATGGCAAGTATCGCTTCTCTACTGATCAGCCTGTTCTATATTCTCTTTGGCCGCGAGGCTCTCATGCTCTTCTTAAGTGATGAAACGACCATCTCTTATGGTTTGACCGTACTGATGATTTTTGTGCCGTTTTATGTCACCTATGTCCCGATCGAGGTCTTTTCCGGTGCCTGTCGAAGTGCCGGAGATTCTCTGCGGCCGATGCTCCTTACCGCGTTCGGCGTATGCGTCGTGCGTCTTGTATGGCTTGCGACAGCCGTTCAGATCTGGCACCGTCTGGAGGTATTGGCCGCCTGTTATCCGATTACCTGGATCCTGACTGCCATCCTCTTTACCATTTATTATCTGCGTGGGAACTGGTTCCGCCGCAATCTTCCCAAAAAAGAAGCAGAAAACTGATTTTTCTTAAAAAAACATTTTTTGACACTCATAATGTCTGAGATTTGGGTCATCCTATGATTGAAGCCAAAACGCAGAGTACTGACGCGAGGCTTCAATAATACTCAGAGACTTCACCTGAAGCCTCGTATCATAATAAGGAGGATACTCAAATGTCTAATAAGACTGCTGTACCCCAGGCCAAGGAAGCCATGGAGAAGTTTAAGTATGAGGTTGCCAATGAGATCGGCGTCCCGCTGAAGCAGGGTTATAACGGCGATCTGACTTCCGCTCAGAACGGATATGTCGGCGGTTATATGGTCAAGAAAATGATCGAGAAGGCCGAGCAGGAAATGTCCGGTAACGGCCGTTTCTAAGGCAAACGAAGCACGGAGCACCACAGTCCAATGTGGTGCTCCAAATTTTTTTATTATATTTAAGCTTAAACTAAGGTTCATGAGATATCCTGTATCTGTACTTCAAAGAAAGACAAAAGGAGGATATAGTGTGAAAGAAAGTAGAGGACAGCCATAAATGGACGCACTTTACTAAGCTGTCTTAATCAGGCAACTTTTTGAAGTGCTATAGGCATAGTGAATTAGATCAAGAAGCTAACGGTTCATCAGGTGGGAATAATCCTTCTCGCTGCAATAGTTTCTTGGCTTGCTTGATAGCTTTTGCTTTCTGTTTTTCAACAAGAGCCTCAGGCATATCGATTTTAAAAAGGTCGCTCGGATTCCACTGCTCACCAGTAGACAGCATCTGATAGATGGCGGTGAGAAGCATACGGGCAATA
>CABUPM010000066.1 GCA_902493345.1 uncultured Eubacteriales bacterium
CAGTTGCGGCCGGCGTGTTCCTGAAGTTCTTACAATAATATAAGGAGGCTGATTTCCAATGGCTGATATAGCAAAAAAGCCGGTCAAGATTGTGGAAACGGTTCTGCGTGACGCACACCAGTCTTTGATCGCAACTCGTATGACAACCGAGCAGATGCTGCCGATTGTTTCTCAGATGGATGACGTAGGATATTATGCAGTAGAGTGCTGGGGCGGCGCAACCTTTGATGCTTCTCTGCGTTTCTTAAAGGAAGATCCGTGGGAGCGTCTGCGCAAGCTTCGTGACGGATTCAAGAAGACCAAGCTGCAGATGCTGTTCCGTGGACAGAATATCCTGGGATACAATCATTATGCAGACGATGTAGTAGAGTATTTCGTACAGAAGTCCGTTGCCAACGGAATCGATATCATTCGTATTTTTGACTGCCTGAACGACCTGCGCAACCTGCAGACCGCCGTTAAGGCTGCCAATAAGGAGAAGGCGCATGTACAGATCGCTCTGAGCTATACGCTGGGCGATGCTTATACGCTGGAGTACTGGAAGGATATCGCTAAGAAGATCGAAGAGATGGGCGCCAATTCCATCTGTATCAAGGATATGGCTGGCCTTCTGACTCCGTATGCGGCTTCTGAGCTGGTAAGCGCACTCAAGGAGTCTACCGATCTGCCGATCGATCTGCATACGCATTATACCTCCGGTGTTGCTTCCATGACGTATCTGAAGGCTGTAGAAGCAGGCTGCGATATCATCGATACCGCAATGTCCCCGTTCGCGCTGGGCACCAGCCAGCCGGCAACAGAGGTTATGGTAGAGACCTTTAAGGGTACTCCGTATGATACCGGCCTGGATCAGGAAAAGCTGGCTCCGATCACGGATTATTTCACTCCGCTGCGTGAGGAGGCCCTCAAGAGCGGCCTGATGAATCCGAAGGTTCTGGGCGTAAATATCAAGACGCTGCGTTATCAGGTACCGGGCGGCATGCTCTCCAACCTGGTTTCTCAGCTGAAGCAGATGGGTAAGGAAGACAAGTACCGTGAGGTTCTGGAAGAGATCCCGCGTGTTCGTAAGGATTTCGGTGAGCCGCCGCTGGTAACTCCGTCTTCTCAGATCGTAGGTACGCAGGCTGTTATGAACGTAATCGCAGGCGAGCGCTATAAGATCGTTCCCAAGGAGTCCAAGAAGATTATGCTGGGACAGTTCGGACAGACGGTTAAGCCGTTCAATAAGGAAGTGCAGAAGAAGATCATCGGCGATGAGAAGCCGATCACCTGCCGTCCTGCCGATCTGATTCCGCCGCAGCTGCCGGAGTTCGAGAAGGCTTGCGCGCAGTGGAAGCAGCAGGATGAGGATGTTCTGTCCTACGCACTGTTCCCGGAGGTTGCGACCGAGTTCTTTAAGTATCGCGACGCACAGCAGAAGAAGATCGATCAGACGCTGGCAGATACAGAGAACAAGACGTATCCGGTATAAGAAATGGTTCAGCCCAATGAGCTGTCGCACGAATGTGCGACAGCTCATTTTTCAAGAATCCAGAGAGATCTCTGAAACCTCTGGTGCATTCAGGAGCCACATTCTCCAAAACGCACCAGAGGTTTTGGTCTGTAAAAATTATGAATTCTTTCATTTTGGGCTTGCAAAAATCTGAAAATAGAAGTATAATAGATATCTTGATGGGATTTCAGAGAAAAGGATGGAAGGCATAGAGATGAAACGATCTGAGGATGTGCTGAGCCGCATTCAGGAACAATATCCAAAGCTCAGTAAAGGACAGAAGCTTTTGGCAAGCTATATTCGGGAACATTACGACAAGGCGGTATATCTGACGGCATCCAAGCTGGGAGCCATTGTCGGCGTATCCGAATCTACGGTGGTCCGTTTTGCGTTGGAGTTGGGGTATGAGGGGTACCCCAGCATGCAGCGTGCGCTGGAGGAACTTGTAAAGAATAAGCTGACGGCGGTACAGAGGATGGAGGTGGCCCAGGGACGGGTCAATCCGGACAAGCTTCTGAGCTCAGTCCTGCAGATGGATATGGATAATATCAAGACGACCTTGGAACAGGTCAATGAAGAGGTCTTTCAAAATGCCAAGAACGCGATTTTGAATGCCCGGAAGATCTACATACTGGGGATCCGCAGCTGTAATGTCCTGGCCAATTTCCTGGGATTCTACCTGAATTTGATTTTTGAGAATGTACATCAGATAACGACCAGCAGCGCCAGTGAAACCTTTGAGCAGATGCTGCGGATTTCGGAAGAGGACGTAATCATCTGCATCAGTTTTCCGCGGTATTCCAAGCGTACAGTGCGTGCTGCGGAATTTGCCAAGTCGAGAGGCTGTAAAGTCGTGTCCATCACGGACAGCGATATGTCGCCCTTGGTTCCGGTGTCGGATTATGTATTGATGGCGCAGAGCGATATGGTATCTTTTGTGGACTCTCTGGTAGCTCCGCTCAGCCTGATCAACGCGCTGATTCTGGCGCTCTCTTCGGCCAAGAACCGTGATATCGCACGTTCCTTGGAGACTTTGGAACAGGTTTGGCGGGAATACGATGTGTATGACAGCAATACACAGGAAGGAAATGTCTATGGAACACCGTTGCCCTAAGACCGTGGCGGTGGTGGGCGGAGGCGCGGCCGGCATGATGGCGGCCATATGTGCTGCCAGGAAGGGGGCCAAGGTTCTTCTCCTGGAGAAGAACAGCCGTCCGGGACGTAAGATCGGAATCACGGGCAAGGGACGCTGTAATGTGACCAATGCGGATGAGCTGCCGGATTTTTTCAAGAATATCGTATCCAACCCGAGGTTCTTGTATTCCGCGCTTTACGGCTTTACCAACCGGATGTTGATGGACTGCCTGGAGGAGGCCGGAGTTCCGCTCAAGATCGAACGGGGCAATCGGGTCTTTCCGGTTTCGGACAGTGCCAGAGATATCGTAGATGCCCTGACAGGAATGCTGAAAAGAGAAAAGGTGCGTATGGTCACAGGTGTCACAGTGCTGGGGCTTCAGCCGGAGGAAGGGCGCTGGAAGATCCTTACGCCGTTTCAGGAATATGAAGCTGACCGTGTGATCGTTGCGACCGGCGGCCAGAGCTACTCCAAGACGGGCTCCACCGGAGACGGATATGAGATGGCCAGAGAGCTGGGACATCATATACAGAGCATACGACCGGGTTTGATCGCGCTGAATACTTCGGACCGTTATGTTCCGGGGCTGCAGGGCCTATCACTGAAGAATGTAGAAGTCAGAATTACGCAAGGGGACGGCAAGGAGGTTTATCAGGGCTTCGGCGAGATGCTGTTTACGCATTTCGGCGTCAGCGGCCCTCTGATATTGAGCGCTTCCAGTCTCCTGCAGAAATATTTGTCGGGAAAGAAGAAAAGCTGGAAAGAAGCAGATTTTCTTCTGCACATTGATCTGAAACCGGCGCTGAACCCGGACAAGCTGGACAGCCGTGTGCTGCGGGATCTGGAACAATACCGGGGACGCCATATGGAGAATGCCCTGCAGGATCTTTTGCCGGAGCGGCTGATCACGGCCGTACTGGAGCAAAGCGGGATCGATGCCCTGCAGCGGGCCGGCGATCTGACTAGGCAGCAGAGGATGAAGCTCGTAGAGACATTGAAGGATCTGCGGTGCCATATTACGGGGACAAGGCCGATCGAAGAAGCCATCGTGACGATGGGGGGCGTGGATACCAGGGAACTGGATCCCAGAACCATGCAGTCCAGGCTGCATCCCGGGCTGTATTTCGCGGGAGAAGTTGTGGATGTGGATGCGCTGACGGGAGGCTATAACCTGCAGATCGCGTTTTCTACCGGAGCCGCGGCGGGGAGTGCTGCGGCAGAATAAAAAGAAGGATGTGAAAGGATGTTTGCGATAGCGCTGGATGGACCGGCCGGAGCAGGAAAGAGCACGGTTGCCAAAAAGGCGGCGAAGTGCCTGGGAATCCATTATGTAGACACAGGAGCCATGTATCGGACCTTGGCGTATGGAATGCTGCAGAATGGCGTGGATATCAGAGATGAAGAAGCCGTGCGGCAGGCACTTCATGGGATGGAAGTGCGGATCCGCTATGAAGACGGCATGCAGAAAATGTTTATCGGCACACAGGAGGTAACGGACTGTATCCGGACACCGGAGGTCGGAGAGGCAACCAGTACGATTGCGGTATACCGTGCGGTTCGTGACAAGCTCCTGAAGCTGCAGAGAGATCTGGCGGCGCAGTATGACGTCATTATGGACGGCCGGGATATCGGGACAGCGATCCTTCCGGATGCCGCACTGAAGGTGTATCTGACGGCCGACGCGGAGGAGCGGGGCAAAAGGAGATACCTGGAGCTGGAAGAGCGGGAGCCGGGACGGCATAGCCTGCAGGAGATCATCCGCGGGATCCGGGAGCGGGACGAACGGGATATGAACCGGGCGATCGCGCCGCTGTGCAAGGCGGAGGACGCAGTGCTTTTGGATACGACGCATCTGGGGATCGAAGAGACCGTAGAGACATTGGTAAGGCTGGCGCGGGAGGCCGGATATTGATGGAGATTCGGGTCGCCAAGACAGCGGGCTTCTGCTTTGGCGTGCGCAATGCTCTGAAGATCACAGAAGAGGAGTTCACGCGGGACAGCCGGACAGCTTTATGCACCTATGGACCTCTGATTCACAATCAGGATGTAACAAGGAGTCTTGAGGAACGAGGGATCCGAAGCATCAGTACGCCGGAAGAGGCGCAGCCCGGAGAGCGGGTTGTCATCCGCGCGCATGGAGTCGGCCGCAAGGTACAGGAGCAATTGACGCAGCGGGGAGCGGTTGTGATCGACGCGACCTGTCCGTTTGTAAAAAGAATTCACAGAATCGTAGAAGAACACTCTGCCGGGGGAGAGACGATTTTGATTTTGGGCAGTCCAAAACACCCGGAGGTACAGGGGATTATGGGATGGAGCAGCGCGCCGTGCCTGATCATGGAAGGGCCGGAGGATGAGATTCCGGCGGCAATACAGGATAATCCATCAAAGAAATGTTGTATGGTCGCACAAACAACATTTCGTCAAGAAAATTTTCAAAAAATTGTTGAGAAATTTTTAAAACAGGAGTATAATGTGTGTGTATGTCCTACGATATGCAGCGCGACGGCCGAACATCAACAGGAGGCAGTGGCGCTGGCCGGGAAATCGGATTTTATGATTGTCCTTGGCGGGATGCACAGTTCCAATACTCGCAAACTGTATGATATTTGCAGGGAGCGGTGTCCTCATACCTGTCACGTAGAGAACGCAGCCGGACTTCTGGGGTATCTTCAGGAGAACAAGGCTATCAGGAAGGAGATTGCGGCGGGCCGGATCCGCAGAGTCGGGATCACTGCCGGAGCCTCCACACCTAATTATATTATACAGGAGGTTGTACAAGCTATGAGCGAGACAAACATGTTTGAAGAACTACTGAATGAGAGCTTCAAGGAAGTTCACTCTGGGGATATTGTGAAAGGAACTGTCGTCCATGTGTCAGAAAATGAGATTGTACTGAATATTGGCTACAAGTCAGATGCATTGATGAATAAGGACGAGTATTCTGCGGATCCTTCCGTAGTTCTGACCGATGAAGTAAAGGTAGACGACGAGATGGAAGTGGTAGTGGCCAAGGTTGGAGATTCCGACATTCTGGTCAGCCGCAAGCGTCTGCTGCAGAATCAGGCATATAAGGAGCTGGAAGAGGCTCTGGAGAATCATACGGTTCTGACGGGCAAGGTGACAGAGGCTTTTGAGAACGGTATGATCGTGCTTTATAAGAATAACCGCGTATTTATCCCGGCCTCTCTGGTCGATATCCGCAAGACGGATCCGCAGACTCTGCTGGGACAGGAAGTATCCTTCCGGATCATCCGTCTGCAGAGAAAGCGCGGCAGAATCATGGGAGACCGCCGCAGCGTACTGTTTGACGAGCGTGCTGCTAAGCGTGCTGAGACGCTGGAGAAGCTGGAGGTTGGAGCCCGTATGACAGGTACGGTCAAGAACCTGACCAACTACTGTGCGTTTGTAGATCTGGGCGGCATTGATGGCATGCTGCACATCTCCGAGATGAGCTGGAGCCCGGTTCGCAACCCCAATCAGGTGCTGAAGGAAGGCCAGCAGATCGAGGTTATGGTTAAGTCCTATGATCCGGAGACCAAGAAGATCTCTCTGACAGCCAAGCTGCCGGAGAACAACCCGTGGAACGGCGCAGAAGAGAAGTACGCAGTCGGATCCATCGTAGAGGGCAAGGTTGTCCGTTTTGCGGACTTCGGTGCCTTTGTAGAGCTGGAGAAGGGCGTAGACGGCCTGATCCATATCTCTCATCTGTCCAACAAGTTCGTAAAGCAGCCTTCTGATGTTCTGGAGATTGGCCAGAAGGTTCAGGCACGTGTAATCGATCTGAATATCGAGCAGAAGCGTATCAGTCTGAGCCTGCGGGATCTGGAAGCGCCGGAGGAAGCAGAAGAGAGCACGGACGCTGAGTAATTGATAAAGACAGGAGCCTGCAGGATACGCATCCCGCAGGCTCTATTTATATTTTGGGGGACATAGAAAAGATGCACTTGAAAAAAGAAAGCACACCGCCGGATCTGATATTCTCCAATCGAGCGCTGCGGCTGTTGATCATCCCGCTGATGATCGAACAGTTCCTGGCGATTACGATCGGAATGGCGGATTCCATGATGGTCAGCAATGTGGGCGAAGCGGCGATCTCGGGCGTAAACCTGGTCGATTCGATCAACAATTTCCTGATCAGTATGTTTTCCGCTCTGGCGACAGGTGGTACCGTCGTGGTATCGCAGTATCTGGGACATAAGGAAAAAGAGAACGCCATAGGCGCGGCCAAACAGCTGCTGCTGTCCGTAACGGCCGTGTCCCTGTTTATCATGTGCCTGACACTGGTTGGCAACCGGACGATCCTGGGATGGATCTACCAGAGCGTGGAGGAGAGCGTCATGGAAAACGCGTGCGTTTATTTTTTCCTGTCGGCTCTGTCCTATCCCTTTTTGGCGATTTATAACAGCGGCGCGGCGCTGTTCCGGGCCCAGGGCAATTCCAAGGTGTCCATGTATACCGCGATGGTCGTGAATATCGTCAATATCTGCCTGAACGCCCTTTTGATCTATGGGTTTCAGCTGGGAGTGGCCGGCGCCGGTATCGCGACACTGATCGCGCGTGCTTCCGCGGCGATTGTCGTGACCATCCTCCTGCGTAAAAAGACAAATGAGATCTGTGTCCGGGATGTTCTGAAGATCCGGCCGCATTTTGGCACAATCCGGAGAATTCTGCATATCGGTGTTCCGACAGGATTGGAGACGGGGATCTTTCAGATCGGAAAAATCCTTGTGGCCAGCCAGGTCGCGGGTTTCGGCACGGTTTCGATCGCGGCCAACGCGGTGGCATCCAGCCTCTCCAGCTTCCAGTGCATACCGGGCAATGGGATCAGCCTGTCGCTGATCACGGTCATCGGCCAGTGTGTCGGCGCGGATCGCTATGATGAGGCAAGATATTATGTCCGCAAGCTCTTCCGGTTTACTTATGGAATTCTGATTGGATGGAACCTGCTGCTGTTTCTGGCGTATACGCCGATCCTGTCCCTGTATAACCTGCAGCCGCAGACAGAAGCCATCGCGTGGGTGCTGATCCTGGCGCACGGCATCGGCGCCTGCACCTTCTGGGCTCCTTCTTTTATGCTGCCCAATGTGCTGAGAGCCGCCGGAGATGTCCGGTTCACCATGACGGTCGCGATCGCTTCCATGTGGATTTTCCGGATTCTGCTGTGCCTGTTCTTTTCCAACTTTACGGATCTTGGAATCTACGGCGTCTGGATCGCGATGTTTACAGACTGGCTGGCCCGTTCCTTCAGCTTCCTCTGGCGGTATCATTCCAATCGTTGGCAGGGGAAAAAGGCGATCTGATCAGTCAAAGGGGAGCAGGAAGCGCAGGAGCGCAGAGAGGCTTTGTTCGGAAGCGCTCTGTGACCAACGTGTAAGCTCGGAGAGCTCAACGTACAGATTCTTGTCCCGGCATTCCGCGCGGAAGGGGTGCAGCCCCTGTGGAAGATCGACTTGAGCGATGGCGATAAAATCCCCTGCTTTAGCAATACAGCCTTCTTCACGGGTCGCGGTTCTTCGGACCGGAGGCGTGTCCAGGGATTTATGCAGGAGCTCTCCCGAGGGGAGCACATAATACTCTTTATAATTGGGCAGATAGTACCGAAGAGTTCCGGTATATACCGGAATCCAGAAGTGAATATGAGAGTCGTCCCGATCTGTTTCCAGACGGATGGGGACGCTTTTTTTATGGATAAAATACTGGGTCGAGATGGATAACGGCGCGGTTTGGTTCATGGCAAAGGAGAGCCGGACTTCCGGCCCATCAGGGGACAGGGAGAGAGACTGTACCGTTTCCTGCTTCAGATAATCCACGTATTTTTGGATCCGCAGAAGGATGGGAAGATTCAGGATATCCTCGTAGTTGTGCAGCAAAAGCGCTTTTTCCAGCCTTTTATCTTCGGTACGGCTGTATTCATAGAAGACCTCAATCAGCTCGCCGCCGTCCATTCGGTCTTCACGGTCGATCCCGAGAAATCGTTCCAGTGCCTTGAGCTTGCAGCTGTCCCAGCGGAAAAAAGGAGCATAGGGACGGTAGAGTTTATACAGATCTAAGGAGGAGAAGGGATGGAGCTCTCCGGGAATCCGCATGGTCCACAGCCGTTCGCGAACAAACGGGATGTCGAAGGCATCGCCGTTAAAGGTGACGAGAAGCTCGTAGTCGTCCATTTTCTGAAGAAAGCTTTCCAGAAGCGCCAGTTCGTCCGCGGTGGAGGAAGCCAGATGCTGTTCGATCATCGGCCGACGGCCTTCCCAGTAAAAATATCCCATCAGATAGATGCTGTCATATTTTCGGGAGAATCCGGTCGTTTCGATGTCCCAGAACAGAACACGTTCCGGATCCGTACCCTTCGGCAGTATCTCCAACAGTTCTTCGTTTTGCTGCGGCGTCAACGGCGCGCTCTCTTTGTATACTCTCATAGAATCCCTCCTTCGCCTGTATATGGGAGTATTATAGCAGAAAAAATGAAAAATGTCGAGAAAGAACCATAGATGGAGGGACGGACAAAAAATGCTTGTATTTATCGATAGAATACAGTATAATGAGGATGGCCTAGTGGGGCTATATGCAATTTATTTTTCTTTATTTTTTAGGAGGATATAACTATGACGAAACAGTTGAATCTTCAGGACATGTTTCTGAACACACTTCGTAAAGAGAGAACAGAAGTTACGGTCTTTTTAACGAATGGCTATCAGATCAAGGGATGCGTAAAAGGGTATGACAGCTTTGTACTGATGATGGATTCCGACGGAAAACAGCAGATGATTTATAAGCACGCGATTTCAACGATTGCGCCGGTACGGCCGGTGATCTTTACCAATCCGGTTAAGGAGGAGCAGTAAGGTTTCATGATACAGAAGGAGACGTTGACGGCTCTGGGGATTCCCTCAGCCGTCTATGATTTTTGCCATACAAGAGAAAAAGCACTGAGAGAACAGTTTGAGAGAATTGAGGAGATCGCTGAGGCCAATCAGGCCAAGGTTCTGGCAGCGTTCCAGAAGCACAGAGTCAGTGAGAACCATTTTGAGACGACAACGGGCTATGGCTATAATGACCTGGGCCGGGATACGCTGGAAGCGGTCTATGCCGAGATCTTCGGGACCGAGGACGCGCTGGTGCGTCCGCAGCTGATCTGCGGAACCCATGCATTGTCCACGGCTCTGTTCGGATGCCTGCGGCATGGAGACGGTCTGCTGTACGCGACAGGCGAGCCCTATGATACCCTGCAGGGTGTGATCGGTCTGCGCCCAGAGCTGGGCAGTTTGATGGAGCATGGAATCACCTATGCGCAGGCAGAGCTGAAGGAGGATGGAAGTCCGGATCCGGAGGCGGTTGTGGCCGCGCTGCGCCCGGAGACCCGTCTTGTGGGAATTCAGCGTTCCAAGGGATATAAGGTCCGCCATACGCTGTCTGTCGATGAGATCGGCAGCATCATCCATGCGGTCAAGGCAGTCCGCCCGGACATTATCTGCATGGTAGACAACTGCTACGGAGAATTTACCGAGGTGATCGAGCCGACCAATGTGGGAGCCGATCTGTGCGTAGGTTCGCTGATTAAGAACCTGGGAGGCGGTCTGGCCCCGATCGGAGGATATATTGTCGGCCGCAAGGATCTGATCGAGCGGTGCGCGGTACGTCTGACAGCCCCGGGCCTTGGAAAGGAACAGGGACCGACGTTGGGCGTCAACCGTTCGCTGTATCAGGGATTGTTCCAGGCGCCGGCGGTTGTCGCGGCAGCAGTGAAGACGGCAGTGTTTGCGGCAAAGGTTTTCCAGGATATGGGATACAGTGTATATCCCGCGCCGGAAGAGGTGCGGCATGATATCGTACAGACAGTCACCTTCGGCGCGCCGGAGCCTCTGGAGAAGTTCTGCCAGGGAATTCAGGCGGCTTCGCCGGTAGATTCTTATGTAACGCCCGTTCCGTGGGAGATGCCCGGATATGACAGCCCTGTAATCATGGCGGCCGGTAACTTTATTTCCGGCGCGACGATTGAGCTGTCCGCGGACGCTCCGATGAGAGAGCCCTATGTGGCGTATTTCCAGGGGGCGCTGACATGGGAACACGGTAAGATCGGTATTATGAAGTCGGTAGCGCAGATGGGCGAGGTACGATGAAGCTGCCGGAAAGCTTTCTGGAAGAGGTAAGGGAGCTTCTGGGGCCGGAGGAGTTTCAGAAGTACCTTCAGGCGATGGAAGAACCCTATGCGCAGGCGCTTCGGGTCAACACAGCCAAGATCTCTCCGGCGCAGCTGAGAGAGCGGATGCAGGACGAAGATCTGGGAGAAACGGTGCCATGGTGCGAGGCCGGAATCTATCTGGGGCAGGAGAGTGGACGGCTCTCTAAGCATCCGTATTATGCGGCGGGACTGTATTATCTGCAGGAACCCTCCGCGATGGCTCCGGCCGCCTTTTTGCCCATTGCGGAAGGCGACTATGTATTGGATCTGTGCGCGGCTCCGGGAGGAAAGAGTACGGCTCTGGGGGCCAAACTGAACGGAAGCGGCCTATTGGTCGCCAACGATATCAGCCCATCCCGGGCTAAGGCACTGCTCAAGAATATCGAAGTCTTCGGATTGGGCAGCGCCGTTGTGACTTCGGAGAGTCCCTATAAGCTGGCGCAGCGTTTTGAAGGATTCTTTGATAAAGTCTTGGTAGACGCGCCGTGCAGCGGAGAGGGAATGTTCCGTAAGGATCCGGATATTGCCAAAAACTGGATGCAATACGGCAGTGAATACTATGCCAAGCTTCAACGGGAGATTCTGCCGCACGCGGCGCGGATGGTCGCGCCGGGCGGGATGCTCCTGTATTCAACCTGTACATATTCGCCGTTAGAGGACGAGCAGAGCGTTCAGTGGTTTTTGGAGGAACATCCGGAGTTCCATCTGGTGGAGCTTCCGATCGCACACGGGATTATGCCGGGACATCCGGAGTGGGCTGAGAGGCTGGATCCCGCGCTTAGCTGCTGCGCGAGGTTCTGGCCGCACAGACTGCGGGGAGAAGGACATTTCGCGGCGCTCTTCCAGCGCCAAGGAGAGTCGGCGGAGCATTGGGACAGCGCATGTGTGCTATCCAAGGGACCATGGATGGACTGGGGTGAAGAGAATCTGACAGTTCACTGGGAGAAGGTCCTGCCGCATGGCAGCCGGATTGTACTCTCCGGAGAGAAGGTCTATGCGCAGATTCTTCCGCAGGAAAGCCTCGCGGGTCTTCGGACACTGCGGCCAGGCCTCCTCTTGGGAGAAGTCAGCCATGGAAGGTTCGAGCCTTCCCAGGCGCTCGCTATGGTATTAAAAGCCTCAGAAGCGGCACATACCGCGGAACTGGACAGAGCCCAGGCGCTTCGGTACCTGAAGGGCGAGACGCTGACAGGAGAATTTGCCGACGGATGGAATCTGATTACGATATCCGGGTATCCTCTGGGCTGGGGAAAGGCCGCCGGAGGAGTCCTGAAGAATAAGTACCTGAAGGGTTGGCGCATGATGAAGTAATCCCCTCAGAAAAAGGAGAGAACCGAGATGGAGCAATATGATCTGATCATTGCGGGAGCGGGACCAGCAGGATCCATGCTGGCCAGAACGGTTGGCCGGAGAGAGCGGGTGCTTCTGGTAGAACAGCGGAACCTTCACGCACCATTGGGGAGCGGCAGGGAAAAGAGCTGCGGCGGAATGCTGAATCTTTCCGCACAGAAGGTGCTGGCATCCTATGGGATGGGAGTGCCGGAGAGAGTACTGCAGTCCCCGCAGGTTTTTACGGTTCGGGCCATTGATTATGATTCTGGACTGGAGAGGTATTATCAGAAGCAGTATGTCA
>CABUPM010000067.1 GCA_902493345.1 uncultured Eubacteriales bacterium
GCCGCCAACGCCTGCGCTGCCCGCAGATACGCGAGATTTCCACGCGGGCTTACTCCCAGCGCCACATCGTCCCGCTGCCTTGTCTTATCCACAATATCCACCGAATACGCCGCCACATCCGGATGGATGTATACTGTTTTGATACTCTCCTGCATCTCCAGAAGCTCTTCTCGGGTGCAGACGCTGTGAATCTCCTCTACCGGCGCTCCTGCCACGAAACGCCGCAGAATCTCCAGCGTATCCTCCTTTTCCGTATATCCCATGGACAGCTGCATGATAAAACGGTCCAGTTGTGCTTCCGGCAGAGGGAAGGTTCCCTGCGTCTCCACAGGATTCTGTGTCGCGATGACAAAAAACGGTTTTTCCAGCGGATATGTCGTTCCGTCTACAGTAATCTGCTTCTCCTCCATACTCTCCAGAAGACTGGACTGTGTACGAGGCGTCGCACGATTAATCTCATCCGCCAGCAAAATATTCGTAAAGAGCGCTCCCTGCCGGAATACAAATTCTCCTTCTTTTTGGTTGTAATAGTTGATTCCGATCAGATCGGACGGTAAAAGATCCGGCGTAAACTGGATTCTCTTAAAATCCGTCCCGATAGACTTGGCAAGCGCCTTAGCCATCATGGTCTTTCCCGTTCCCGGTACGTCCTCCAGCAATACATGCCCTCCGGCCAACATTGCCGCAAGAATCTGCTCGATGATTGTCCCTTTTCCTACGATTACCTTTTCTACGTTGCCGCGAATCTTACCGGTAAGCTCCTGTACTTGCTGAATGTCCATGATATCCCCCTTTTATCTATACTTTTTTAATTGTTCACTCAGATTGGCCGCCATGATCTCATGTCCCTCATCCGAAGGATGCAGCAGATCTGTGCTGAGTCCTGAAAAATCATCCAGAATCTCCTGCCCGTCCAGCACCGTCACTTCCGGATCCGGATACTCCTTAAGGATTCTGGTAAAGCCATAATATCTTCTGGTTCCGTCATTATCCTCCATCTGCTGATAGCCGGATCCTGCCCTAAAAGGCGTAATGACTACAACCTTCGTCTCCGGCGCGGCTTCCCGAATTCTCCGGATCAGATGATACGCTCTCTCCTGGAAAACATCCTCCGGAAAACGTCTCAGCATATTGATCCCCAGCTCCAGTGTAACCAGGTTCATCTGCGGCGCCAGCTCCGCCAGATACTCCACGACCGACGCATCACAGAAACAGGATCCCGCGATAGATTTGTTATACAAGTCCATGTTCAGCTTTCTGGCCGTACGCATCGCATACGCGTTAATCCCCAGATGCGCTTCTCCTCCAAAAGTAATCGATGAACCATAAGCCATCCACTTATATTCCGGTACTTCCTCCTTTTTCGGCGGACGTACTGTATGTCCTACAAAATCCGCGCCGTAATAGATCACGGCAGACTCCTTATCCATGACAATTCTCCATACATCCGAAGAAAAACGGTGGCCCTGCAGTACTTCCTGCTTCAGATCCTTGAATCCGGCCGGTTCCTCCAGATGAAATGTACTGATTCGTCCCGCGGGAAGATCCAACACCTTTTGCAGGAAATTTCCCCGGTATACAAAAATCCGGTTATCACTCTCATACGCCGCCAGAGATATCCTGAAAAAATGCGCATCCGTCACAAAACGGATCTCACAGCCAACCGGCATCTGACTATACATCCTTCCACGGTCGTGATCCTGATATCCTAAACCATACCGCACCTTTTCAGGAAACCTTTGCAGAACCTTGCCACCCAGTCTATCTTCCAGAGCGGCTACATTATGAAACTCCATATTATCGTATATCATCATATTCTCCTAATAATAACAGACAGCGGTCTGTATATCGCTATACATCCCGCTGCCTTATTTTTACAAACTCAAAGAATCAGGCAAAGGGATTCTCGCTGGGATACAGCATTCCCTTGGGCTGATTGAACGCTACGTCTTCAACGCCAAGATACTTCAATACGGCAAACAGAGACTTGCCGACATGATCAAACGCAACCGCGCCGTGATGCGGATAATGCTTCTGAATCAATACATGACGGTAGAAGCGTCCCATCTCCGGAATCGCGAATACGCCGATGCCGCCGAAGGAACGGGTCGCAACCGGCAGTACCTCACCCTCTGCTACATAAGAACGCAGATTGCCGTCAGAATCACACTGCAAACGGTAGAAGGTGATCGGAGAAGCAGCGATGTCTCCTTCCAGGGTTCCGCGAGTGAAGTCCGGCTCTCCTCCGTTCTCCAGAAGACGGTTCTGAATCAGCTGATACTTGACCGCACGGTCAGCGCACATCTTGCAGGCCGGTGTATTGCCGCAATGGAAGCCCATGAAGGTATCCGTAATCGTATAATCGAACTTACCGGCGATATCCTCATCGTAAATGTACTTCGGTACGGAGTTGTTGATGTCCAGAAGCGTTACCGCGTCTCCTGTGATGCAAGCGCCGATATACTCGGACAACGCGCCATAGATATCTACTTCGCAGGCTACCGGAATGCCTCTGGCCGCCAGACGGGAATTTACATAGCAAGGCTCAAATCCGAACTGAGACGGGAACGCGGGCCAGCACTTGTCAGCGAATACCACATAATCGCGGCTTCCCTTATGCTCCTCTGCCCAATCCAGCAGCGTCAGCTCAAACTGCGCCATACGAGGCAGCAGATCCGGATACTGATTGCCGCTATGGCCCAGCTCCTCTGCCATTTCTTTACATACATCGTCAATTCTCGGATCATTGGCATGCGCCTTATAGGATACCAGCAGATCCAGCTCGGAATTCTCCTCGATCTCGACTCCCAGCTCATACAGTCCCTTGATCGGAGCGTTGCAGGCAAAGAAATCCTGCGGACGAGGTCCGAAAGTGATTACCTTCAGTCCGGCCAGTCCCAGAATCGTTCTGGCAATCGGAACGAACTCTACGATCATATCCGCGATCTCTTCTGCTGTTCCGATCGGATACTCCGGAATATACGCACGGATGCCGCGCATCTTGAGGTTATAGGAGCAGTTCAGCATGCCGCAGTAAGCGTCTCCGCGTCCGTTGATCATATCTCCGTCGCCTTCCGCTGCTGCCACATACATAACCGGGCCGTCAAAATTCTTCGCGATCAGTGTCTCCGGTGTCTCCGGTCCAAAGTTGCCCAGATATACTACCAATGCGTTTACACCGGCCTTTTTGATCTCCTCGACCGCTGCCAGCATATCCTTTTCATTCTCTACCATCTTTTCGGCACGATAAAAATCCATGCCCTTGGCCTTCACTGCTGCCTCTACCGCCTTGCTGCGGCGCTCAGACAGAGCAATCGGAAAACAGTCGCGGCTAACGGCGATCATTCCCATTTTTACTACAGGTACATTACTCATTTTTCCAACCTCCACATTTATTTTCTTTCAGAAAGAACTCAAACTCTGAGATTCTCTCCCGTAAGACCCACATAAGCGCCGGATGCCGCTTCCGAAGACTCCGCATGCGCCAGGAGCCACTTGTTGCGCGCCGTCATCCATTGATCTTCCAGGCACTGCGGCTCGTATTCCGGCTTATCCGTATTGGTTCCTCTGGGCAGTACAATTACAACCCGGAACCCTTCCTCCTCCGGTCCATTGCACGGCGCATAATGAAGCGTCGTCGCATACAGCTCTACTCCCATTCCTGCCGGAAGCAGAAACGCCGCGACCTTATCGGTTGAATATACGCCATTTTCAATCTCGTCCTGTTTTCCAAGAAGCAGAATCACATCGTCCGCCGCGATATCCACCTCAGAATCCCTGTGGTATTCCAGACAATTCAGCAGATGATTGCTGCCGTTGCAGTATCCGAGCTGAATGGGCATTCCGCCGTAAGCCCGATCCTGCAGCGCCTTGCTGACCTCAGTCTTCTCCAGACTCTCATCGGACGGAACATAGATCGTATGATCCAGCGGCTTCTCACTGCAGTCTCTCAGCGTGTCCAGCAATGCTGTAAAATCATAGCCTTCCATCACTTTTCCGTATCTGGAAAAAGCCGGATCCGTTACCTTTTGAATCTTCATACTGACTACCCCCTTATAAAATCTCTGCCTCTATATCATACTTTTTTTTTCTTCAATTGTCAATTGAAATGCACCACTTTTTGTGGTATGATAGAAAATAGATTCCATACTCCTGGAAAGATATCCACATGATGTGGATATCTTTGTGGACTACTATGTGAAAATCTTGTGTATATTTTCTGGACTGCCCTTTTTTACTGAAACTTTTAGTGGATAAAGATATCCACAAAGGTTGGTCCGACTGATATGGAGGTTATACCTACTATGAATCCACAAATGATCTACTCCGATATACAGAAACTCCTGAAAAATCAGCTGTCGGAGACAACTTACAACACCTGGTTCGGGAAAACGCAGGCTGTTAAAATTCTGGAACAGGACGGAAAACACGTTCTTGTACTAAAGGCAGAATCAGAACTCGGACAAAACCTGATTACCAACCGTTTTAAGGACCAGATTCAGTCCTGCTTTGAAACTCTCGGCTATGATGATTATACGTTTCAGGTCATTCTGGATGATAAGGAATTGCAGACTTCTTCCGCTTCCCCTGAAAAGGATCTGGAAGCCAAAAAGCTGCAGGCCTTTTTAAACCCTCGTTATACCTTCGAATCCTTTGTTGAAGGAACGCATAACAAGCTGGCCTACCACTCCTGTCTGGCCGTTGCCGACTGGCCCGGAAACACCTACAACCCGCTGTTTATCTGGGGGGATTCCGGTCTTGGCAAGACACACCTTCTGCACGCGATCGGCAATCATGTGCTGGACAACGATCCGGATAAAAACGTACTCTATGTACCTTCCGAGACCTTTATGAACGAGCTTATCAATTCCATCAGCTCCGGCAAAAGCGACGCATTCCGCGAAAAATACCGCCAGATTGATGTGCTGCTCATCGATGACATTCAATTTCTCGGTAAAAAAGAAGCGACGCAGGATGAATTTTTCCATACCTTTAATACGCTATATAATAGTAATAAGCAGATTGTCATCTGCTCCGACCGGCCGCCGGAAGAGATCGAACACCTGGCCGAAAGGATCCGTTCCCGTTTCAAATGGGGACTTACCGTGGATATTCAATCCCCCGATTACGAAACCAGAATCGCTATATTAAAGAAGAAAGTCGAACAAAGCAATCTTCAGGTCGACATGGAAGTTCTGAGCTTTATTGCCGATCATATCAACTCCAACATCCGGGATCTGGAAGGAGCGCTTACCCGTGTGGAGGCTTATTGCAAGCTTCTCAGCCCGGATACGCCGATCACCATCGATATCGCTTCCCGCGCGCTGAAGGACTACGCCGGCAACGACATCAAAAAGATCATCTCCTGCCAGCGGATCATCGAGACCGTCAGCGAATATTACGGCATTACCGTAGAAGATATCAAATCCAAGAAAAAACCGCAGAATATCGTTTATCCCCGGCAGATCGCCATGTATCTGTGCCGCAAGCTCACCACCGATCCGCTGAAAACCATAGGCGCCGCGTTGGGAGGCCGGGATCATACGACGATCATGCACGGCGCGGATAAGATCTCCGACGATCTGAAAGATACCCATAATGAAGAATTGGTCCGTTCCCTGAACGACATCGAACACCGTCTTACGGGAGAATAAAAGTTATCCACTTTATCCACATTCACCTGTGTGGATATCGTGTGAATACATGTTGATAACTTTTTTTCATGTTTTTTCCGAAAAATCGCCTTGTGGACTACTTCGGGTAATCCACAGGTTGTCCCAAATTATCCACACAGTTCTCAACACGACTTTTTCTTATGGTTAAGCCTTTAAAATGACATTTCCCCAAATCCACAGCCCCTACTACTATTACTACTACTAAAGAATTATATATCTATTCTCTTCGCATTCGCTCAGAATGCAGATCAAGTTATCCACAGGAGGTATCACTATGAACATCATTTGCAACAAGTCTTCTCTGATCAAGGGTGTCGGGACCGTAATCCGTGCTGTTTCTCAAAAAACAACCATGCCGATTTTACAGTGCATTTTGTTAAACGCAGAGGGAGATGTTTTTTCTCTGACGGGAAACGATCTGGAACTGGGCGTATACTGCACAGCTGAGGCGGTTGTGAAAAAAGAGGGCAAGGTTGCCGTCAACGCTAAGATCTTTTCTGAGATTATCCGGAGACTACCGGAGGAAGAAGTGATCATCGATTCGGATGATCAGGATAATATCACCATTCAGAGCGGCAAATCCAAATTCAATATCCCGGGACAGAAGGGAGCCGATTTCCCGCTGCTGCCGGAGGTAAAGAGCGAAAACCAGATGGTGCTTCCGCAGAATGAATTCCGGCAGATGATTCAGAAAACAATTTTCTCTATCGCGCAGGAGGACAGCGGACGTCCGGTTCTGACAGGAGAACTGGTGGATGTAAGAGACGGATATCTGTATCTGGTCGCGGTAGACGGTTTCCGGATTTCCATGCAGCGGACCGAGATCTCCGGCGATAAGACCTTCAAGATGACGGTTCCCGGAAAGACCTTAAACGAGCTGAATAAAATTCTCTCCAGTGAAGAAGACGATCTGATGACGGTGACATTTACCGGACGCCACATTCTGTTCAAGATGGACAGCACCATTCTGGTTTCCCGTCTGTTGGAAGGAGAATTTCTCAATTACGAGCGGAATCTGAATATGAGCTTTACGACGAGAGCCTATGTCAACAAGCGGGAGCTTCTTGACAGTATCGATCGTGCCGCGCTGATCTCCAAGGAGGGCAAGAACAGTCCGGTTCGGTTTGATATCCGTCAGGATAAGATCATCATCACATCCAATACAGAAGCGGGAAGCGCTTATGAGGAAGTTCCCATCCGTCTGGAGGGAGAGGGCATGATCACCGCGTTCAATCCCAAATATTACATGGACGCGCTGCGGGCGATCGATGACGATACCGTGTGCATTCTGTATTCTTCTTCGCTGTCTCCCTGTATTATTCAGGGTTCTCAGACGGAGAACTACAAGTATTTCATTCTGCCGATCCGGCTGAACTGAGGAAGGAAAGAACTATGCAGATCAGTGAAATCCATGGAGAATTTATCAAGCTGAATCAGTGGCTGAAAAAGGAAAATCTGGTGGAGAGCGGCGGAGAAGCCAATATCGCGATCGAAGAAGGACGGGTTAAGGTCAATGGCGAGACGGCGACGCAGCTTCGGAAAAAACTGCATCACGGCGATATCGTGACTGTAGAGGGTCGTGAGCCCTACGAGATCCGGGTGGTATCTTGATCATCCGAGGGATAGAGCTGCGGAGTTTCCGCAACTATGGAGAGCTGTCCTTGGCGCTCTTTCCGGGAGTCAATGTGCTGATGGGAGATAACGCCCAGGGCAAAACCAATCTGCTGGAGGCGATCGGATATTGTTCGACGGGACGGAGCCACCGCACCTCGTATGACAGAGAGTGTATTCAGATCGGGCAGAGCGACGCGTTTATAAAAATCGAATATGAGACCTGCCGTCCGGGCGGGAAGAGCAGGACGGATACGATTGAAATGCATCTGAGGCGCAGCGGCGCGAAGTCGGCGGCCATTAACCGGGTTCCGGCGCAGAAGATCAACGAGCTGTTCGGATGCATACATACGGTGCTGTTTTCTCCGGAAGACCTGTCGCTGATCAAAGAAGGTCCGGCCAAAAGGCGCCGTTTTATGGATATGGAAATCTGCCAGGTGGACAAGGTGTACCTGCATTATCTTCAGCAATATCAGATTCTGCTGCGGCAGCGCAACCAGCTTTTAAAAGACATGGTGCGTAAGGGGACGGAGAAGGAGCTGGTCAGTGTCTACGATGAGCAGTTCGCGGAGTATGCCTGTCGGCTGATTCGCAGGAGACGCGAGTTCTTGGAGCAGTTGTCCCGGATCGCACCGAAAATTCATGAACAGATTACGGGAAATACCGAAAAAATTGAATTTTTGTATGAAGCCAACGCGCTGGAAAATCAAGAACAGATCTTGCGGTCCCTGGAGCAGAATTTAGAACAGGATTTGCGGTTGGGCGTGACATCGGTCGGGCCGCATAGGGACGATATTGGAATCAAGATCAATGGGACGGATGTCCGGACCTACGGGTCGCAGGGACAGAAGAGAACAGCCGCGCTTTCCATGAAGCTGGCAGAGGTGGAAATGATGGAGGAGGAGACGGGACAGTCTCCGATTCTGCTGCTGGATGATGTGATGAGCGAGTTGGATGAAAACCGTCAGAAATTTTTGGTGGAGTGTATCGAAAAGCGTCAGACAGTGATCACCTGTACGGGTGTGGAGGACAGCATTCGGAGAATGAAAAACGCGCATATCTTTCATGTACAGGAAGGGAGAATCCAGCCATGAACTATCATTTTTTCGCCTATATGTCCCGGATGAAGTATATTAAGAGATGGGGACTGATGCGCAACGGGCGGGAAGAAAATATTCAGGAGCACAGTCTTCAGACGGCGATGATCGCGCATTGTCTCGCGCTGATCCATAACCGGGTGCTGGGACTGGAAGAGGTGGACGCGGAGCATATCATGGCGATCGCGATGTATCACGAGACTTCGGAAGTTCTGACAGGAGATCTGGCGACACCGATCAAGTACTTCAATCCCAAGATCAAAGACGCTTATAAAGAGATCGAGCATATTGCCAATGAGAAGTTGCTGCAGATGATTCCGGACGAGCTGCGCCCGGAATATGAAAAGCTGATCTCAAGGTATTCACCAGAAGAATATGTGCTGGTCAAGGCGGCGGATAAGATCTGCGCCTGGCTGAAGTGCCTGGAAGAGATCAAGAGCGGGAACGCGGAGTTTCGGGAGGCGGGTAGCAGCATAAAACGGGAGATTCATCAGATGCGGCTGCCGGAAGTGGAGTATTTTTTGGAAAACTTCGGAAAAAGTTTTGAGCTGTCGCTGGATGAGCTGGAATAGGAAAATTTTCTGAGGAAATTTATGAAAAAAGCTTGACGAAAAGTTGGGAATCTCATATAATCTGAAATAGTGCTCTAAAATTTTGTGCCGGTTTTTCCGGCGTGTGCGGGAATTTTTTTCGCCCCGCAAGGTATGAATTTGATTAAAGGAGGTGCAGCACGCCATGAATACGACTTTTAATCCCAAGACCAAGCAGCGCAAGAGGGAGCATGGTTTTATGAAGAGAATGGCTACTTCTAACGGACGCAAGGTTCTGTCCAGAAGAAGAGCTAAGGGACGCAAGGTTCTGTCAGCGTAAGGAATGGGCTGTGCCTTTGGTGCGGCATTATGGAAGCCGCCGGTATTCCCGGCGGCAAACCTTATGTTTTCAGAGAAAGATTGGGGCAAAAAATGATCCAAAGTCTTAAAAATCCTCAGTTTCGTACAGTGTACGGCAAGGGAAAATCCAAGTCAGACAAATATCTGGTCATGTATATCTATCCAAACGGTCTTGAGCAAAATCGTCTGGGGATTACGGTCAGTAAAAAAAACGGAAATAGTGTCGTCAGAAGCCGGCTGAAGAGGATCATTAAAGAGGCCTACCGTTTACAGCAACATCGTTTTGTGTCAGGATACGATATAGTCATTATAGCCCGCAACGCTTCTATCGATCAGAAGAGCACACAGATGGAAAAATCCGTTTTGAGGCTTGCGGAGAAGTTTCACATTTTGAAGGCAGAAAACAGGGTCGGTGAGTAAGATGATGAAAAAAGCTCTGCTAGGCGGTATTCGCTTCTATCAGCAGGCAATCTCTCCTTACAAGAGACAGTGCTGCCGGTTTTATCCCACCTGTTCGCATTACGCGGCGGAGGCAGTGGAGAAATACGGAGCAAGAAAAGGAACGTATCTTGCGGTACGCAGGATACTGAAGTGCCACCCGTTTCATGAGGGCGGATATGATCCGGTTCCATGAATCAATGCCTTTGAAAGAGAGGAGTTATTGATTTGGATTTTGTCTTTTTAGCACAGACAACCAACTTTATCCTGAAGCCATTGGCATGGCTGTTCAGCTTTGTAATCGATATTATCTACAACGGCGTGGTTTCGTTGACAACGGTGAATGCTCTGGGCATTACCATCATTCTTTTTACACTCATCATGCGGGTAATTCTGTTCCCGCTGACATTGAAGCAGCAGCGTTCCACTAGAAAGACGCAGCGCCTTCAGCCGAAGGTTCAGAGAATTCAGGATAAGTATAAAAATAAAACAGACCCGGAATCCACAAGAATGATGCAGATGGAGATCAACGATCTCTATAAGGAGAATAAGACAAGCCCGTTCAGCGGCTGTCTTCCGATGCTGATTCAGCTGCCGATCATTTTTGTATTGTTTGAGATTCTGCGGAATCTGGCGTTTTACATCACCGATTACGGTAATATGTTCAATACTTTGACAACGCAGGTAATGAATCTTCCGGAATATCAGACGATTCTGCAGGATAACTTTGCGGATGTCATCAAGTCCCTGCAGGAATTTGACATCACTACTTTTGATTCCATCAAAGATCTGCTTGCGCATTTTACCATGACGAACTGGAGTCAGTTCTATGAGTTGGTTCCTACTCTGGGTTCCAATGTAGATTTTACTTCGATAGTAGAGACGACGCAGCAACTGAACTCTTTTATCGGATTCAATCTGACAGAGAACGCGGGATTGGCTTTTCCGGGAATCATCTGGCCGATCATTGCAGGCGGTACGACATGGCTGCAGTCCTTCCTGATGACTAAGGCCAATGACAGAAGAACGGCCGCGGCCGGCGGAGATCCTAAGTCCAGCCAGAATCAGACCATGAAGACCATGAATCTGATTTTCCCGTTTATGACAGCGTTTTTTGTTGTAACGATGCCTTTGGGTATCGGACTGTACTGGATCGCGGGTAATATCTTCAGTATTCTGCAGCAGTTCCTGGTAGACAGCATTGTTGACAAGGAAGAATATAAGCAGGCTCTGGAAAGAAAGCGTGAGCTGGAAGAGAAGAGACGCTTGAAAGAGATGGCTCGTTCCAATATCGATAAGCGTACCGGCAAGAGGATCGGAACGGCAGAATCCGCGATGGTCCGCAGCAGTATGGCAGGAAACAGGAAGGCAGCGACGAATAAGCGGATTGAGAGTTCCAAGGAAAATGTCCAGGAGCAGGAGAAGAATCCGCAGGAAAACACTTCTGAGAAGTCTGAGTCATAACAGGAGACAAATTTATGAGATATGTAGAAACAAGCGGAAAAACAGTAGACGACGCGATTACCGCAGCGTTGCTTGAGTTGGGACTGCCCAGCGAGCAGGTAGATATTGAGATTCTGCAGGAGAGTTCCAAGGGAGTACTTGGAATCTTCGGCGCCAAAGAAGCCAGAATCCGCGCGACTGCCAAGGCTGTTCCCGTAGAAGAAGAGCTTTTCTCTGAAAAGGTAGAAGAGCCTGTCAAGGAAGAAGTAAAGCCTGTACAGCAGGAAAAGGCACAGCCGGAAACTCCGTATGTGATGGATACGCTGGTTGAGGACAGACTGGCGGCCGCCAGAGCAAAGGCTGAAGCACAGGCACAGGCAGAAGCCGCTAAGGAGCCTGTAGAATACAGCGAGGACGCGAAGATCGCGCAGGAAGCCGCGATCGAGTTCCTGATCCCGGTTCTGAAGAAAATGGGTGTGGAAGCGGAGATTACCGGTGAGATGGAAGAGGCCGATGTTCTGAAGCTGGATATCCAGGGACAGGGCCTGGGAGTGATCATCGGTAAGCGCGGCAATACGCTGGATTCTCTGCAGTATCTGACAGCTTTGATCGCCAATAAGAAAACACAGGAACATATCAAGATCAAGCTGGACGCGGAGAACTACCGTGAAAAGAGAAAGCAGACGCTGGAGAAGCTGGCGATCAATCTGGCCAAGAAGGTACGTAAGACGAACCGCCGTGTGGCTCTGGAGCCGATGAATCCTTATGAAAGAAGAATCATTCATTCGGTACTGCAGTCATTTGACGGGGTTGAGACCCACAGCGAAGGCGAAGAGCCCTTCCGCAAGGTCGTCATCAGTCCGGTCAGAGGAAACTATCATCGCAAGTAATACGGAATATACCAAAGAAAAAGGCCGGACAAATCGTGAAGGGGTTTGTCCGGCTGTTTTGTAAGAGGAGGCGGCGTCCATGGATTGGCAGGATACGATCGCGGCTGTCGCGACACCGATCG
>CABUPM010000068.1 GCA_902493345.1 uncultured Eubacteriales bacterium
TGCCCACTTCGCCTCTGTAGGAACGGTATTTCTCCTTGGGACGCTTTCCGGTCAGAACCAGCCGATTCATAATACGCTGAACCCGCTTGTGATTCACCGGGAAACCACGCTGTGCAAGTTCCTGGCATACTCGTCTTACGCTATACCTTCCCTATTTCGCTCTTGAACTTTATCTGTTTTTCCAATCTCATAATAATAGGTGGACTTAGACAACTCCATCGCTGCCAACAAATATTTCAAGGTATATCCTTCTTCACGGAGTTCTTTGACGAGCACTGCTTTTTCGCCTTGAGTTGCGCCGCCCATTTTTCTTCTCGCTTGGACGGTGTCAGTTCAGCTGGTTCTATTTTCTTCTTCATTTGGGGCTCCTTGGGTGGTCGTCCTTTTCGTAGTGTGGTTAGTCCCTGATACCCCTCTATTTTATATCTTTTGACCCATTGATGCAACTGTCCGCTGTTAATTCCTGCCGAAAAGGCCGTTTCTCCTATCGACTTTCCGGCCAGAACTTGTGCTACCAACTCATATCTCTGTTCTGCTGTCCATTCCTTATTCTGATTCTTGTGCTGCAGTGCTTCCGGCTCACATGAGTTTTCCATACGAACCCATTTGCGAATGTTGCTCCGAAACGTCCGCTCTGCCGTCCCCTCCGGCGTTTCTGGCCATTTCCCTTGACGGTATAATTCAACGCACATCCGCTTGTACTCATAACTGTATTTCATATAGCAATACCCCCAATACTGGGTGTCCAGTATTGGGGGTACATATCATTCAGACGTTTTTGAAAGAGTTATTTTTTTTACAATCTTTTCAAGAAGATCCCAGTCTTCCTCATCAAGACTGGCAAGAGCAGAGAGAAAATGTGATTTAAAACTATCTGGATTTGCATGAAAGAGCTCTGCGGTAAATTCTGCGATTTCAGAGATACGATTTTGCGGTAACCGCATATCGCCATTGCCGGTAAGCAGCCAAGCCTTATTGATGTTAAATTCCTGACATATATCATTTAGAAGACGTTCACTAGGCGTTGCGTTTTCTTTATTTAGGAGCTTCCACACATAAGCGGATGTAACATTTATTTTTTTGGCAAAATCAGTCTGGCTTAATCCAGAATCATAAAATACGGTACAGACTCTATCGCGTATAGTTTCCAAGATACTCACTCCTTTTTGCAATCATTATATAGTGATAACGAGAAATAGTCAAGAATAAATTTAAACCAAGTTTAAAATAAGTGTTGACAAATAAACCAAGTTGCTATATAATCAAACTAAGTTCATCGGGAGAGGGGATGAACGATCAGGAAAGGAGGCGAAGAACGATGGATGTTGCATGATGAAATCAAAGGATTCTACCAATAGGTTGGAGACAATCATAAGCTCTCAAAATCGGATGCCAAGAAGAGAGCTAAGAAATTGGAAAGAATTCGGAGGAATCCTGGGTTATTGAAGGATGGGGCGTTACTATTGAAAGGAGGTGGAAGAATGACTATAAAAAAAGAAAACTGGAAAGAATGGCTAAAAGCAACTGGAATTCGGACAGTTAAGACAATAGCCCAGACTGGTATAGCGACGATTGGAACAGCAGTGGCCATGGGACAAGTAGATTGGCTGATGGTCTGTTCAGCGTCCACATTGGCAGGCATATTAAGTTTACTTACAAGTGTGGCAGAATTGCCGAAAATATTAGAGTAAAAAAACAAGGAGGATAAGTATTATGACAGAGACAGAATTGAGAAATAGGGTAGTGGCTCGAATCTTATATTATAAGAATATGGGGAATGAGGAGGCACACCGAATTATTGTAAATAATTATAACAGCTATACCGGCATGACACTTTCTATGAGTGATCCGTGGTGTCACATGGCGGCATATGTTGTGGGATACGAAGCCGGGATTGGAGAGCTGATTCCTAATATTCCCGGATGTTCCTCAGCGGTACGAATGTGGAAAGAAAAAGGAAGATTTAAGGACTTCCACCGATCCAATCCAGGGTATATTCCGAGAGTGGGGGATTATGTGTATTATTGGAATATTGATAATAAAAACGCAGATGATGATGTTGATCATGTCGGTATTGTTACAAAAGTCACAGGGTCTACTTTTGAAAGTGTGGACGGTAATTATACCGGCGGTGTAAATACGGATACTTCATATGCGGGAAGTTATATTTCTAATTATTACTTATACGGATTCGGAGTACCGGACTATGCATCGATTGCGTCGGGAGATACGGATCCGGAAGATGAGTATGATATTTATATTGTGCAAAGTGGAGATACTCTTGGCAGGATCGCAGTATCTTATGGTCTGATGGTAGCAGAGCTGGCGGATTACAATAATATTAAGGATGTAAACGTAATCTACGTAGGACAGCAGTTGAAAATCCCTGTACTTGGAAGAAGAGATTATATTAAGCTTTTTCAGCAGGCGATCAATCTTGCGAAAATCGCTTCACTGGATGAAGATGGGATTTGGGGACCGTTGACAGAGGCAGCGGCTGCGAATGCGCTTGTACGTAGTGGAACAACCGGTACAATGGCATATATGGCGCAAGTCATGTTGAAAGCATATGGATATATCAGCTTTGAACCGAGCGCAGAATTTACTTCACATAGTACCGCTGCAACAATTTTGTATCAGAGAGATCACGATCTGGATGCAGATGGTATTATTGGAGTGAATACTTGGAAAAGTATGCTGTTGGTAAGTTAAGACAATAAAAGGCTATCCCCCTCTCGAAAATGAGCTTATAGTTATTATATAAGGGCAGGCACTCATAGAAACTATGGGTACCTGCCCTTTTTGTATTAGATCAATAAGGCGTATGATAAGAAAATCAGATCACATCGACGTCAACAGGCTCATCCGAGAGCAGTCCGCTGTCTTTGGTGTAATAAGAATAGCGTTCCAAAGTACTGCCTTCCAAAAAATCATTGAGTTGTGTCTCATATTCCGACTCAGAAACAGGTTCACCATTGATCTTATAGGTGTCCGGAGGGAAGTTTTTAAATGCACTGAACGTAACGGAAAATTCTCCGTCAGACAATACCAAGTACTCTGTAGTTTCCAGGCTCACGGATACGTAATAATACTGTCCATCTTTTAATAAGAGCCACAGTCCTGGCTTTAAGCCGGATCCAAAATTGGAGCCGGGGCCTGTGTATAATTCAACAGCCGCTCCGTCCTTGTAGCCGTAGATACTGACTTGATAGATCCCATCATATTCTTCGCTGGCTCTTTTAGAAGAATAGGAACAGAGTAATTCAGGGACACCGTCATTATCAAAATCGACCAGCTTGGCCATGACAAGACCGAAGACACAAAACGTACCATCATGTTTTTCGCCGTATTCCTGAGTCAGATCGGCAATGATACCCCGATAAGCAGACAATACCGGATCAGTATCCGAGGCGCTGTCCTCCAGAACAGAGGATTCTTCTACAGGCGACTGTGAGCTTTCTTCTTCGCGGGAACTTGCCTCAGCTTCAGCCTTAGAGTTATCGGCTTCCGGAGAATTGTTGCAGCCTATAAGGCCCAGTATCAGGACAAAACATAAGAACAGACAAATCTTTTTCATAATACAACCTCCTTATGATTCAACGCTTTAATTATTTAGAAGCAATAACGAAGATATTAAATATTGTTGTTCTGAAACATGTTGTATTGTACAGATGATAAGGCAATCAGATCACATCGACGTCAACATAAATATGCCCGTCCGCGAGCAGTCCGCTGTCCTTGGTGTAATAAATATAGCGTTCCAAAGTACCGCCTTCCAGAAAAGCATTGCACTGTGTCTCATATTCCGATTCAGAAACAGGTTCACCATTGATCTTATAGGTGTCCGGAGGGAAGTTTTTAAATGCACTGAACGCAACGGAAAATTCTCCGTCAGACAATACCCAGTACTCTGTAGTTTCTAGGCTTATAGATGCGTAATAATACTGTCCATCTTTTAATAAGAGCCACAGCCCTGGCTTTAAGCCGGATCCAAAATTGGAGCTGGGGCCCGTGTAGAGATCAACAACTGCTCCGTCTTTGTAGCCGTAGATACTGACTTGGTAGGTCGCATCATCTGTGAGGCCTTCCTTGGAGGAATAGGAACAGAGTAATTCAGGGACACCGTCATTATCAAAATCGACCAGTTTGGCCATGACGAGACCGAAAACAAAATATTTACCATCATGTTTTTCACCGTACTCCTGAGTCAGATCGGCAATGATACCCCGATAAGCAGAGAGTACCGGATCTGCATCCGAGGCGCTGTCCTCCAGAACAGAGGATTCTTCTACAGGCGGCTGTGAGCTTTCTTCTTCGCGGGAACTTGACTCAGCTTCAGCCTTAGAGTTATCGGCTTCCGGAGAAGTGTTGCAGCCAATAAGGCCCAGTATCAGGATAAAACATAAGAGCAGACTGATCTTTTTCATAATACAACCTCCTTATGATTCAACTCTTTAATTCTATTATAAGTCGTTAAGATGTTAAAAGCAATAACGGAGATATTAAATATTATTATAATGACTAAGTTTTGTGCGAAAAATATTAATATTATGTAAGAAATATACAAGAAACTGCATATAAAATATGCTCCCTTCCGGGCAACGAATGTCTGCCGGGAAGGGAGCATACCTATGCACCTTTAAGAATTCATGCTTTCTACCAGGTCGCTGATGTATGTAATGTGGTCGGTGTCGGTACTGGCCAGGATGCAGAAGACCTGATCTCCTTGGAATCGGAAATAATATTTACGGTACAAGGGAGAATCCGAATCCTGGGACCAGGCATCCTGCGTGATGTAAAGCTTGCCGCCGAGCAGCGCCAGCCCGGGGGATTCTTCAAAATCGTACTGGGGCTCTCGTTCCTGTAAAATCTGCAGGTATTCATGGACACGGTAAGAAGTATCCGGAGCGTCTTCAGAGAAGAACAGGAGTGATCCGGAGGGAGCCTGAGAAGCTGAGAGGGCGGGCATTGCGAGGCATTCCAATGAGGCGTTTTCCAGAGAGGAAGCGGTCCAGAAATACTCTGCTGCATCCGAACCGGAGAGCATCTGAGGAGCGGAGAGGGTAAGTCCCATAACTGGATTGGAATAAACACTGTCTGTCAGGATGCCGGGCTGATACTCTTCATCATCGGAATAGGTCAGCTGAGCGGGATCCAACGGTGTGAAATGCTCTAAAAGAGCGTCCGCCTGAGGAGCCTTGTCCTCAAAGAACTGCATCCATAAGATCAGCAGACGGTCCTGATAAATGCGGACATAATAACGCAGGGTGGCAGGCGTGTCCTCATCCATCTGCAGGGTGCAGATCATGGACTGCCAGGAGGAACCGGCAATCTGTACCGGAGCCTCGGGCCTCTGTGACTGATAGTCCGGGGAAGAGGATAGGTCGGATTCGATCAGATCCAGATACGGATCCAGCGACGAATCTTCCAATGGCAGCGTCTGTGAGACCAGGGTGACCATAAGCCGGCTGTCAGAGGTGATGGCCGCGATCTCATAGTACAGATCTTCGGTATCTTCGTCTTCAAAGAACCAGGACATGTCCAGGGGCAGAGTAAAACGCAGATTAAGCCAGCGGCTTTCGTAGCTGTCGGTAGTATAGAACGGAGCGCAATAGGCGGACGTGGGAATGGACGGATCATAGAATCCGGAAAGCCAGGCCTCTTCACTGCCGGGGACAGAATTGACCTCCAGAAGCTGAAGATTTAACGCGATCCCGTTTTCGATACGGACGTAATAGACGTTTTTCTCTCCAAAAGGACTGTACCGCAGAAACTCCTGACCGCCGACATCGACCGAGGTAATGGTGGACTCGGAGGAGGGAAGAAAATCATAAGAATATTCATTTAAGAGATATTCCCGGGCATCCAGTTCCGGATCAATGGATTCGGAGAAGATGAGCAGCGCGGTGTCATTGTCCTCGGTGGTGCAGAGAAATTCGATGGCGGCACCGTCTCCAACTCCGGTGTAGGTATGTAGCTGACGTATGTAAGCGTCGGCGGAGACATAGGAGTTGGCGGGAACTTCGTAATATAAATGGAAAAAAGGATTGGAATAGGAATACGCGGTCGAGAGGCCAACGGTATAGAGAGACGAGGAAGCGTCATATAACCGACTATAGGCCTGCTCCAGATCGCCGATCTCTACATCGGAATTCGAGCCTCCCAACAGATCGTCCAAGGCCTCATCCAGAGTAGGAATCGAGTCCTCTTGGGAAGAATCCTCGGAGGATCCCTGCAGAAGCTGATTTTTCAGGGAATCAATCGATGTCGGAAGGGAAACACATCCGCAGCAAAGGCAGAGAAACAGACAGAAAAGATATCTTTTTTTCATTGGATTGACCTCTTCAGATAAAGGATAGTCTGCGTGAGTACGGACAGGCAGGAAGCGGAAGAGAGCTTTGGAGTCTCTTCCGGAAGGCCCAGCTGCTCCGTCAGATAGGGCAGGTGGACAAAATCGCACTGACAATGCAGGCCTGTGGAACGGATATGGTGCATTGCCTGATAAAACAGACAATTGCAGACAAAAGTCCCGGCGCTATTGGAGATTCCGGCCGGCAGCCAGAGCTTCTGCAGGTGCTGGACCAGAGGAGCCAGCGGAAGATTGGCAAAGTACGCATCCGGCCCTTCGGGGACAACAGGAAGCTCCTGGGGCATATATCCGATATTGTCCGGAATGCGCGCGCTCATGCAGTTGATGGCGACACGCTCAAAGGTAACCTGTTTGCGGCCTGCGGCTTGTCCCAGCATGAGCAGCAGATCCGGCTGCTGCTCATCCAGGAGATGAAGCAGCCGGCGCGGTCCTTCAATAAACTGCGTCGGTAAGACCTCTTTATGGATCTGAAGCTCTTCCAGATGGTCGGGTAAGCGATTCAGAATCTCCAGAGAGGAGTTTTGAGAATCTGTGCCAAAAGGATCAAAGGATGTAAGAAGGATGTTCATAATTCGAGCCCTCCAATACAGGTTTTT
Organism: uncultured Eubacteriales bacterium; assembly: GCA_902493345.1. Classification (GTDB taxonomy): domain Bacteria; phylum Bacillota; class Clostridia; order Lachnospirales; family Bianqueaceae; genus Faecimorpha. The sequence continues at coordinate 6,967 of CABUPM010000068.1, forward strand.
ATAAAAAATTCAGGAAAATAGTCTTTACTTTTGCCGAGTTTATTATATAATAATTGTGATATGATTGCAAGTATTATATCCATAGGAGCGGGGCAAAACATGGGCCGCTGTTCCGGTGACTATATTTATAAGAAAAGGGGAAACAGATATGAAAACGACGATTGATGTTATTTCCGGATTTCTGGGAGCAGGTAAGACGACATTGATCAAGAAGCTGTTAAAGGACGGCCTGCAGGGAGAAAAGGTCGTATTGATTGAAAATGAATTCGGCGAGATCGGAATCGACGGAGGATTTTTGAAGGAGGCGGGGATTCAGATTACAGAGATGAATTCCGGCTGTATCTGCTGTACGCTGGTAGGAGATTTTGCCAAGGCGCTGCAGGAAGTTCTGAGCCAGTACGCGCCGGATCGGATTCTGATCGAGCCGTCCGGAGTAGGCAAGCTGTCCGATGTTGTGGAGGCAGTACACGGAATCGCGGATAAGATGCCGGAAGTGCAGCTGGGCGGCAGTGTAACGGTTGCCGATGTCTCCAAGTGCAAGATGTACATGAAGAACTTTGGCGAATTCTATAATAACCAGATTGAGAGCGCGGGCACTATCGTTCTGAGCCGGACACAGAAGGCTTCTGAGGATAAGGTGGAAGAGTGCGTACAGCTCATTAGAGAGCATAATCCTAAGGCGACGATCATCACGACTCCGTGGGACGAGCTGGCAGGCGAGCAGATTCTGGCGGCAATGACAGAGGGCAGTTCCCTGGAGGAGGAAATGATGGAGGAGATGCATGAGCATCATCACCATCATGATGATGACGAGGAGTGCTGCTGCCACGATCATGAGCATCATCACCATCATGATGACGACGAGGAGTGCTGCTGCCATGGCCACGAGCATCATCATCACGACCACGACGATGATGATGACGAGGAGTGCTGCTGCCATGATCACGAGCATCACCATCACCACCATCATCACGGTCATGACGCGGATGAAGTATTTACAAGCTGGGGCTTTGAGACGGCGAGAAAGTATACAGAGCAGGAGATTCACGATGCGTTGGCGGCGCTGGATGGCGGAGAATACGGCGTGATTCTGCGTGCCAAGGGATATGTACCGGATGCTCAGGGCGGATGGATTCATTTTGATTTCGTTCCCGGTGAGGCAGAGGTGCGTCACGGCAGCGCGGAAGTGGAGGGCCGTGTGTGCGTAATCGGAAGCAATCTGGCCGAGGACAAGCTGGCGGGCCTGTTCCGTAAGTAAAATAAGAGAAGTAAGGACGATTCCTAAGGGAGAAAGCACTATATGGGAAAAAGGAAAAAGCTCTCCAAAGAGCAACTAAGAGCGAATATAATCTTCAGCATCATGATGTTTGCGGTGGCATTGATTGTTTTAGCGCTGGGGATTTGGCTGATCCGGACGCTTACCGGCGCGGATATTTCGGATAAGGCAAGAGATACGGAGGAGAGCCGGACGGCTCAGGTTATCAGCATTCCGGAACCGCAGCTGATCAGTAAGCCGGAGGAAAGCTCGGAGGAGAGCAGCCTCCCGGAGGAATCATCCAATGCAGCAGAAGAGAGCTCGGATATGGTGTTTGCGGAGAGCTCCGAGGAGGAAAGTTCTTTCGAGGAAAGTTCCGAAGAAGAAGTTTCCGTAGAGGAGAGCGTACCGCCGGTGACCAATGAGTATTTCGCAGATGCTGCATTTATTGGAAATTCACTGACCGAAGGGCTGTTCATGTATACGGATATTGATGATCAGGCGGATGGATTCTATACGGTTGGGCTGAATGTATCCAGCGCGCAGAGCGACGCGTTTGTAGATGACACATATACGCTGGATCAGGCCCTTACGTGGAAGGATTACCGCAAGGTATATGTAATGATGGGTCTGAATGAAGTGGGCTGGCCGGATGTGGACAGTTTTATCAGTGAATATACCAGCCTTTTGCATCAGGTGGAGCGGGACTGCCCTGAGGCACGGATCTATGTGCAGTCCATTCTGCCGGTAAGCGCGGCGCGTTCCAGTGAGGGCGATTCTATCAACAACAGCAATATCAGAAGATTCAATGAGAAGATTCAGGAGATGGCGGAGAACAACAACTGGACCTATCTCAATGTGTGGGAAGCCATTGCCGATGAAGACGGTGAGCTGCCCTCAGACGCGGCGTCGGACGGCGTCCATTTCGGACCGGAGTACATGGAGATCTGGCTGCGATACCTGAGGGAACATGCATCGGCGTAAAAGAATAAGGGGATGAATGTTATGAAGAAATTTGGTTTGATTTTGATGTGCATGATGATGGTTGTGCTGAGCGCATGCGCAGGCGGGACGACGGCAAAGGAGCTGAACATGACAGAGCTTGCGGAAAAGCTGAAGACTTCCGGAGCTTTCGAGCAGAATATCAGCAGCACGATGGCGCAGGTCAAGGCGGAGAAGGCGGTAAAGATGTACGGAGCGGACGCGGCGGATGTGCAGGACGCGGTATATTATACCTGCGTTGGAGCGACAGCCGCGGAGATTCTGATCTTCCAGTGCCCGGATGAAGCGGCGGCCAAGCGGGTATACGCGCTGGCGGATACCCATCTGACAGACTTGCAGAATACCTATCAGTCCTACGCGCCCGCGGAAGCGCAGAAGGTAGCCAACGCGGTTAAGCAGCAGTATGGTAAGTATGTGATTGTTGTCGTATCATCGGATGCGGATATTGTCAAGTCGGTGATTGCGGAGGAGACAAAGTGATGGCACAGCAGAGCATTCCGGTATATGTGCTGGCTGGATTCCTGGAGAGCGGTAAGACAACGATGATCCGGGAGCTGCTGGAGGATCCGGAGTTTACAGAAGGCGAGAAGACACTGCTGATCGTGTGCGAAGAGGGCGAGGAAGAATTTTCGGAGGCGCTCCTTAAGCGCAGCAATACAGTGATGACGACTGTGGACAAGCTGGAAGATATGACGTACGGATATCTGGCGAAGCTGAACAAAAAAGAAAAGCCGCAGCGGGTGATCCTGGAGTATAACGGCACCTGGTCGCTGGAAGCGCTGATGCAGCATGAGCTGCCGGCGGCATGGGAGTTCGCGCAGATCATTACGCCGGTTAACGCGGAGACCTTTGACCTGTATATCAAGAACATGCGTCAGATGATGGTAGAGCATCTGACCTACGCGGACCTGATTATTTTCAACCGTTGTACGGATGAGACGCCGGTTAAGGTCTATTGGCGCAACATGAAGATGATCAACCGCGCCGCTATGCTGATTTTTGAAAAAGCGGGCGGAGATGTCATTGAAGTCAGCGGAGAGGATATCCTGCCGTATGATCTCAAAGCACCGGTAATCGAGATTAAGGATGACGACTTTGGAATATGGTATGTGGATGCCATGGAAAATCCGGATCGGTACGAGGGCAAGACCGTACAGTTTACCGGAATGGCCTACAGAGAGCCGAACTTCCCGGCGGGTTATTTTGTACCCGGCCGTTTTGCCATGACCTGCTGCGCCAATGATATGCAGTTTATGGGATATCTGTGCAAAAGCAAAGTGGCGGAAAAGCTCAAAAAGGATACATGGGTGGAGGTAACGGCAGTCGTTCACCATGAGTATATGGAGGCCTATGGCGGGCAAGCGCCGGTGTTGTATGCCAAGCGTGTAGCGCCGGGAGTCAAGCCGGAGAACGAGTATGTCTACCTATATTAAAGAACTGGGACAGAAGGCCAAGGCAGCGGCGGCGGATCTTGCCGGGTTGACCCGGCAGGAAAAGAACGTGTGCCTGAGAGCGGCAGCGGACCAGTTGATAGCGGATGCTGAGCCGATCCTACGGGCCAATGCGCGGGATATGGCGGAGGCGGCCCGGAAAGGGATGAAGGAGTCTCTGCAGGATCGCCTGAAGCTTACCGAAAAAAGGATACAGGCCATGGCAGAGGGGCTGCGCCAGGTGGCGGAGCTTCTGGATCCGATCGGAGAGACCGTGATGGAGACGGTGCGGCCCAATGGACTGATATTGAAGCAGGTACGGGTTCCGATCGGCGTGATCGGGATCATCTATGAGGCAAGACCCAATGTGACGGCTGACGCGTTTGCGCTGTGCTTTAAGACTGGCAATGCGGTGATACTGCGCGGCGGCAGTGACGCGATCTGCTCCAATCGGGCGATTGCGGCATCGCTGCGTGCGGCAATCGGCAATATGGGCTATAACGCGGACGCGGTTCAGGTAGTGGAGGATATCTCCAGAGAATGCGCGGCAGAGATGATGCGGCTGCGGGAATCGATCGATGTGCTGATCCCTCGGGGCGGCGCCGGCCTGATACGCAGCGTCGTGGAAAACAGTACGGTGCCGGTGATTGAGACCGGCAGCGGCAATTGCCATATTTATGTGGACAGGGATGCGGATCTGGACATGGCGGTGCGGATCATACATAACGCGAAGACACAGCGGACCGGTGTGTGCAATGCCTGTGAGTCCCTTGTGATTCATGAGGCAATAGCCGAAGAGGCGATCTCGCGGATTGCGAAAGATCTTCTGGCAGCGGGTGTGGAGATTCGCGGCGATGAACGGGTGTGCCGTCTGGTACCGCAAGCGGTGCCGGCGACGGAGCAGGATTGGGGTACGGAGTACCTGGATCTGATTATTTCAGTGAAGACAGTGGCTTCGTTGGACGAGGCGATTGCGCATATCAATCGTTATAATACCAAGCATTCCGAGGCGATCATAACCCGGAACGCGGAGGCGGCGCAGCGTTTCCTGCGGCAGGTAGATGCAGCCTGCGTATATGTGAATGCATCGACAAGATTTACCGACGGATATGAGTTCGGATTTGGCGCAGAGATCGGAATCAGTACGCAGAAGCTTCATGCAAGGGGGCCGATGGGCCTCTTGGCTTTGACGACCACCAAATATGAGATTACCGGAACCGGTCAGGTACGGGAAATCTAAAAAGGAGTTTACGAATGAGACGGCTGCTTAAGAATGGAACCGTGATC
>CABUPM010000069.1 GCA_902493345.1 uncultured Eubacteriales bacterium
GCGGCGATATCCTCACTCGTAATCTTGCTGATACCCTGCGTCGGCACATCCTCATAACTGATGTGGCGGCCGCAGATCATTGAAGCCAGGATCGCGATCTTGCGCGATGCGTCATAGCCTTCCACATCCGCTTCCGGTTTGCGCTCCGCATATCCCTTTGCCTGCGCGTCCGCCAACGCCTCCTGGAAACTTGCGCCCGCATTCTCCATAAGTTCCAGAATATAGTTGGTCGTTCCGTTCAGAATACCTGTGATCCGATAGATCTCTTCCTGAATCATCGCCGTATTGATCGTCCGCAGGATGGGAATTCCGCCCGCTACGCTTGCCTCGAACAAAAAGCTGACCTGATGAGCCCTCGCGATCTCTCCCAGTTCCGCTCCCCTGGCCTCCACCAGCTCTTTGTTAGAGGTAACCACATGCTTTCCGGCCGCGAGTGCCTGACTGACAAACTCGTATGCCGGATGGATGCCGCCCATCACCTCTGCTACAACCTCGATCTCCGGGTTGCTGACGATCGCCGAAAAATCATGTACGATCTTTTTCTGAATCGGATCCCCTGGGAAGTCCCGCAGATCCAACACCGCAGCAACCTCGACTTCATCGCCCAGTTTCCGAGCCACCTCTTTGCGGCTGTTTTCCAGAACGGCCGCCACGCCCGAACCTACTGTACCGTAACCTAATATCGCAATTTTTCTCATATCAATCCCGCGCCAACAATCTGACTGACGCTACTCCTTTCACCATCCGGATTGCCTCCAGCAATTTCTCAATATGCGTATCCTCTGTTCCACATTGCGCGTTGATAGAAATCTCCGCCAATCCTCCCGTGGGAACTGATTGATAGATCGTCTGGATATTCATCCTGGCCTCCGAGATCGTCTCCAGTACTTCCGACAATACCCCCGGCTGATCCTTTAACACACAAGAGATTGTAACTGAACGACTGTGCAGGCCCTCCGCCAATGGCTCTATATCGTCTTTGTACTTATAAAATGAGCTGCGGCTGATTCCCAGCTTCTCCGTCACTTCCTGTACGGTCTTGGCTTCTCCGGAGCTGAGCATCTTCTTGGCCTCGACTACTTTGATCAGAACCTCCGGCAATGCACTGCCCTTGACCAGATAATATTCTGTATTCAATGCGTGCCCTCCTCTTCGTAGTGTCCGTGTGTATTACACATTCGTTCGTACATATTGGATTTTACCATATTTCCTTTCGACTGTCAACCAAAAAAAGACGGGCAGTTTGATAGAAGTTGCTTCTATCAAATGCCCATCCTTCCATGATTTTTGACGAAATGATTTATTCCTGCGCGAGCTCTTCAAAGCCCTTCCACATGGTATCAAACTGCTGCGCGTTGCAGGCCATCCAGGATTCGCCCCACTGAGTGACGTAATAGAACTCATTCAAACGATAGAACTCTACTTTCTCCGTCTCTCCATTGGTATAATGATAAGTAATCGTAACCTTATCATTCTTATCATACTGCAGTTCCTCTCCCGGCTCAATCTCATAGTCCATCATAATTCCGATGACATTCTGGTACTGTGTCTTAAAGGCCTTTTCTTCCTTCAGCACACCGTTGAGATAATATACCGCCAGACGCTCCGCGGAGGACTCGTCCGTAGAAGACACTTCCGATTCATCCTGACGGAGAATCGAGCACTCATAGGTCTGTCCGTTTCCGGTTACAGAATAAGAATCCATCTTCTGAATGTCATACAGGAATATGATCTTCTGAATGTAATCGAACGGCTCAAAGTCAAAGCAATCCAAAGAGCTTTCCTTGACCGTATAAACGTCATTGGAGCCTCCCTGACGGAAATAGATCAGGCCGTCGCCCGCGGAGATACCGAAGTAATAATCCGCTGTATGATACTCATACTTGACCGTATCACTGCCGGAATTCTCAGATGAAGTATCCTGAACCCTTGTCGTAACTTTGACATGATGCTCGAAACTGGTATCTCCCAGGCCATACTTGTCCAGATCCGCGGCATCCGCCTCTACCAGCTTCTCTATGGATACAGACTCATAAGATCCGAAATAATCGGAAAGGTTGCCAGTCACAACGGTCCATGGCCAGTCGCCATAAGGACTCAGCATCTTGTACGGAGAGGTGTCGTAGATCTCATCATGTGTCTCTCCATCCTCCCAGATTCGTATCTCAATCGGACGGCCGTCCTTCTCCTCCAGCAGGAGGTATGTCAGTTCCTCTTCAACATTGATCTGTTCAATCGTAATACTGCGCAGGTTGGTCAGATCATATGCCGCATAGGTAGCGACACTCTTGTATACGGTATAAACACCGTCGTGATCGGACAGCACCGCATATCGATAGCTGCCGTCCGGTGTGGTATCGCCGACCTTAACGGTTACGGAAGTCCCGTCCGTATAATGAACGGTCATCTCCGCATACGGCTTGGACAGTCCATAGTTGGCCAGCTGCACCTCTGCCTTATTCTCAGCCACAGTGCTTACCTGCATCAGCGCCGAACCAACGGAAGACAGACTGTTAATCACGGAAGACGTCAGCTCCCAGTCTTCATGATCCTTCAGATACCAGCTCTGCTCGGTCTTCTCATTACCGCTGGAATCCTGCGACTGCGTCAGCTTGGATACCAACGTATATTCCGCGCCTTCATTCTTCACATCGATCGAGGCAATCTCCGTCTTGTCCCTCTGCAGCAGATACTCACTGTTTGTACTGATCGTAGAAGAGGACTCTTCAGAAGAGTCTCCCCCCGGCATTACGCCGTTCTTCTGCAATACTGCGATCACAAGCCACGCCGCGATCAACAGTACCAGGACACCGGCAAAGACTGCCAGCTTCTTGCCTTTACTCATAGATGCTTCCTCCGTGACCAGACAACCAGTCCGGCTACTACCAGTGCCAGCGGTATCGCCACTACAAATACGATGCTCCAGCCTACCATATTGGCCTCGGTAATGGTCAGCGTATCGGTCGTATACTCCTTCGCGCTGATATACAGAGTATCTACCTCTGTCTGCAGATAATTAAGAGTATTGTACAGCAGGTCATAGTTAGCACCCGTCATATAGTTCTGAGAATCAAACATCAAGGAACTGCCCAGTACCGCGATTCGGGTATTCTTTACCTCACTGCCGGCAGAGAGTGATTCCTCTACCATCAATCCGACATAGAAGGGGCCCTTGACGTCGCCTTCTTCATAGTCCATCACGGTGCTGTTCTTGTCCTTCTTGACAATCGCGTCGTCAGAAGTTGTAAGGATCGGCGTAATCTGCGTCGCGCGGTTCCGGTCCTCTTCCACCTTCAGAGCGATCGGCATCGGCACCAGCACCTGCTTCTGCGCTACATTCTCTGTCACATCATGGTCGCCTAGATCCGGCATCAGGAAGTTTACATATCCATAATAATAATTCGCGTTGGTATCGATCAGAGATCCCTGTTCTACGCTGACGCCGTATCGGGCCAGGAGCGTATCAAAATTAGTCATGTTTTCCGGATAGTTCACGCTGAGGTTCAGCAGCAGCCGTCCGCCGTCATCCAGGTAAGCCTGCAGCGTCTCATACTCCTGCTTACTCAGGTCCTGCATCGGGTTGTTGATCATGACAACCGTATAATTATTGGCCGTCAGCTCTTCATCCGGCATCAGCAGATTCAGATCCTTAATCTGGAAATTAGCCTTACCAAGAAGGGTCGCGATACTGCTGTCCAGCGCTGTCTCGCCATGTCCCGTCAAGGTATAGAGAATCGGCGTATTCTCACTAATTACATACTGAATCGCAGAGGTCAGAGCTTCCTCTGCCTTAAATGCCGTCACCTCATATTCATACTGACCTTTGGACTGATTCAGCGTTTTCTTATACTGATACAGATCACTTTCACTGACGATCTTATACTTGCCAGTCCGGTCATTGACCACAATCAGGCTGTTGCTTGCGATGGTCTCATTGTCCTGACGGTACGGCTGCGTAAATTCCGGATTGGTATACGGATCTACCTGCTGATAGGATACCTTACCGCAGTTCTTGATATAATCCTCGATCAGCGATACCGCGGAGTCATTCTCCTTGCCAGTCACATACAGTCCATAGATCGTTACATCATCCTCTACGTTTTCCAGAATCAGCTTGGTCTTGGAACCGATCGTATAGAGCTGTTCCGGCGTCAGATCGACCGTAATCTTCAGCTGCTGGAACAGAAGATTCACAACAATCAGAGCAATCAGGGCAAAAATAACCACAATCGTCATGTAGCCGCCGTACTTCAGATTTTTATTCTTTTTGGCGGTATTCTTAAAACTGAATTTTCCCATGTGTCTGCTCCTCCTTCCTTAGTTCCATCTTCTCTTCTCAATCACCTGAACCGTCAAGAAGACAACGAATACAGTGAAGGACAGATAGAAGACGACATTAGAGAAATCAAATACGCCTGTATAGAAATCGGTGTAACGTGTTACCAGAGATGTCCAATCCGCTACATTGACCAGCAGATTGTCGTACAGGCTGGGGACAAAGAAGAACAGCAACACTGCCACGGCAACGCATACCACAGCTATGATACCTGTAACATAGATATCCTTGATCGCGCGATAGATCAAGAACGCTACGATCAGAAGCGCTACAATCACGACTCCCAGCGCGAAAATCCGGGTAGAGGGCAGCATGCTGGCCACACCATCCAGGAGGAAGATCAGCATGAACACGCCGATGCTCGCGATTGCCGCCACCAGCTGGTTCTCCGTCATGGAGGAGATCAGCATACCGATCGCGGTAAAGGCGCATCCGTACAGCCAGAATCCGATATAGCCCCCGACCACCTTCTGAATCGGCACGGAACCGCCCAGAGCCGACAGTACGATGGGCTGGAACATAGTGATCGCCAGCGCCAGAGTGAACAGCGTCATCGCCGCCAGATATTTTCCCAGCACGATCTTCCACACCTTAACCGGCGCGGTAAACAGCAATTGATCCGTACGGTTCTTCATCTCTTCCGAGAACATCCGCATCGTCAGAAGCGGCAGCGCAAACAGAATCAGCAGAGTTACCGCATTCAGTACATAGCTATAGTCTGAAGACTGATAGATCAGTCCGTACAGCATAAAATAGATTCCGAACAGCACCAGCATGAATGCCATAAAGACATATCCCAGAGGCGTTGTAAAATAACTGCGCAATTCCTTTAAATATACGGCCTTCATCCTCTTCTCGCCTCTCTTTCTCCGGTAATCTGCAGGAAGATGTCCTCCAGATTGACCTCTGCTGTCTTCATCAGCAGAATCGGATAATGATTGCTGCTGCAGAACTCAAAGATCGCTTCTCTGGCATCTGCCTCGTCGGCCATCTCTACGTTGACATCTACAGCACCCTCTTCACGGATACGAACGATCTCCGCGTAAGCCACGCCCGGAATCTGCGCAATTCCGTTCAGCACGTCATTCTTGGGGCCCTTGATACGCATCTCAAGCTTATTGCTCTTGATGGCAGACTTCGCCAGGTTGTCCGGCGTATCCGTCGCCACAATACGTCCCTTATTGATGATGATGACACGGTCGCAGACTGCCTGCACCTCCGCCAGAATATGAGAGCTGATAATCAATGTATGCTCTTCGCTCAGATTCTTGATCAGATCCCGGACCTCCGTGATCTGCTTGGGATCCAGGCCTACGGTCGGCTCATCCAAGATCAGCACTTCCGGATTACCTACCAGCGCCTGCGCAATACCCACACGCTGCTTATATCCCTTGGACAGGTTCCGGATCAGACGCTTGCGGACATCACTGATTCTGGCCTGTTTGGTCACTCTGGCCAGCGTCTCTTCCTTTTGCTTGGCGGGAACGCCCTTCAGGTCACAGACAAAACTCAGGTACTCATTCACCGTCATATCCGTGTACAGCGGCGGAAGCTCCGGCAGATAGCCAATCTTCTGCTTGGCCTTCTCCGGCTGCTCCAGTACGCTCACGCCGTCTACCAGAACATCTCCCTCTGTGGATGAGAGATATCCGGTAATAATGTTCATCGTCGTAGACTTACCTGCGCCGTTCGGCCCCAGGAAACCTACAACCTCGCCTTTTTGTATGGTAAAAGATACGTTATCCAACGCCAGATGGTTGCCGTATCGCTTTACCAGATTTTTTACTTCTATCAAGGCATTCTCCTCCTGATCTACAGTTTTGTTAAATTGTATCGAAAAAACATGAATAGGTTATGAACAAGGTGTAAAAAGATGTGCCTTTTTAATCCACCCGGTTCTGCGGCTGGCCCTCTCCCCATTTTTTCACATTCTCATAGGCAATCCTTGCCCTCTTGACGAGCGCTTCCACCGTAGCGAACGCCACATGCGGAGTCAACAGCGTATGGGGCGCGTGATACAGCACATGATCAGCAATCGGCGGCTCCGTCTCAAAGACATCCACACCGCAGCCGGCAATCTCTCCCTGCTCCAGCGCCGCAACCAGCGCCGTGCTGTCCACTACCGGTCCTCTAGCCGTGTTGATCAGAATCGCCGTATTCTTCATCTTATGCAGCTGCTCCTGACCGATCAGGCCACGGGTACTGTCACTCAGCGGCACATGTAAAGATACGATATCGCACTCTTCCAGAAGTGTATCCAAGTCAGCCCATACGACACCCGGTATCTCCTTCCGCGTACGGCTGTAGGCATAGACTTCGCATCCAAATGCCTGCGCGATCCTTATGACGCGCTGTCCGATGGCTCCGGCTCCTATGACGCCGAACTTCTTACCCTCCAGCTCCGGGCCTATGAGTCCCGCTTTGGTGCCGCCCTGCCGTATTCTGCGGTCGCACTCTCCAATGTTCCGGTACAGGCTGAGAATCAGTCCGAAAGTCAAATCCGCTACAGCAGCCGTAGAATAGCCCGCGCAATTGCAGACCACAACGCCTTTCTCCCGGCACGCGTCCATCGCCACATGATCATAACCGGTAAAAGCGACGGACAAGAGCTTCAGCTTCTCAAACCCACGAATCGCTTCCGCAGGCAGCGGCTGATTGGCCACAATGATCACATCCGCATCCTTGCCGCGCTCGATCAGCTCCTGCGTGCTCCCGGCCCGATTATCATAATAAACGACTTCTGCCCCCTGCGGCAGGAGCTCCGAAGCCAATGTATTCAAGACCTCTTGCTTTACGCCCAGAGGATCGATGACAACAATCTTCATATTGCTTCCTCCCTTGATCCATATTCAGCTTCTCACCTGTCTAATGTACACCGTTTTCCCTAAAATGTCAATATATATAAAAGAACACAGGGCCTGCCGCGGCAGGCCCTGCATATTTTTTAGATTCTGTCCTTCTTCTGATACACCGTATGCAAAAGTTCATGCGACTTGCCGTGTCCCGGCTGTCCCATATACTCGCTGTAGAGCTTCTTCACAAAAGGATTCTCATGCGATTTGCGGATCGACTTACTCTGATCCTCGCTGCACAGCGCCTGCTGACGTTTGCGGACCACCTCGAAATCACCGTGATTATAGGGCTGGCCTCCGCCGTTCACACATCCACCCGGGCAAGCCATGATCTCTACCGCATGGAGCTGATCCGGATTGCCGGCCTTAATCTCTTCCATGATTCTGCGCGCATTTCCCAGGCCGCTGGCCACTGCCAGATTCAGGGTAAGATCCCCGATCTTAACAGAAGCCTTCTTGATACCGGAAGAGGTGCTGCGCACATCCTCGAACTCCACATTCTCCAGCGTCTCTCCTGTCAGCCATTCATACGCTGTACGCAGAGCCGCTTCCATTACACCGCCGGTCTTACCGAAGATGACAGCCGCGCCAGTCGACTCGCCCAGCGGATCATCAAACTCCTCATCATCCAGATTCTTCAGATCGAGATTGAACTGCTTGATCACCGAAGCCAGCTCGTGTGTACTGATGGAATAATCCACATCTGGATTGCCATCCGTACCAAACTCCTCGCGCTGCGCTTCGAACTTCTTGGCGATACAGGGCATTACAGAAACCACGACCAGCTTATCACGCTGTACTCCGAGCTTATCCGCGAAATAATTCTTGGCAATCGCGCCAAACATCTGCTGCGGCGATCTTGCCGAAGACGGCAGTGCCAGATATTCCGGATACTGTGTCTCAATAAAATTGATCCAGGCCGGGCAGCAGGAGGTCATCAGAGGCAGCGCCACCGGTTCTCCCTTGACGTACTTCTGGATCCGCTCTGCCAGCTCTGTCGCTTCTTCCATAATGGTCACATCCGCGGCAAAATCGGTATCAAATACATAATCAAAGCCAATCTTACGCAGTGCCGCCACCATTTTTCCGGTAACGGATGTCCCGGCCTCATAGCCGAACTCTTCGCCCAGGGCCGCGCGAACCGCCGGAGCCGTATTGACAATCACAATCTTATCCGGATCCGCCAGATCCTCGATCAGATGCTCTGAGGCGCTGGCATTGCTGGTCAGCGCGCCTACAGGACATACCTGTACGCACTGTCCGCAATAGGTACATACGGACTCCGCCAAAGGCGCCTGGAAAGAAGTAGACACAACCGCCTCAAATCCGCGGTTGACCCCGGACAATGCTCCTACCGTCTGCACCTGGTTACAAACCGTTTCACAGCGGCGGCACATAATACATTTGTTCATATCTCTCAGAATCGATACGCTGGTATCCGGCGTATATGTAGACTGAGATTTTCCTGTAATGCGTACCTTGCGGATCCCCATCTTTTCCGCAGTTCTCTGCAGATCGCATTCTCCGGACTTGGCACAGGTCAGACAGTCCTTGGGATGATCCGAGAGCATCAGCTCCATTACCGTCCGTCTCTCCTCAATGACCCGCGGGGAATTGGTATACACGACCATACCTTCCGCAACCGGCGTCGCGCATGCCGGAGCCAGATTGCGCCGTTTCTCTACTTCTACCACACAGATACGGCAGGATGCAGGCTGATTGTTCAGCCCTATTTCATGCATATGCAGGTGGCACAAGGTCGGGATGTCGATCCCCAGCTTCTTGGCGGCATCCAGAATGGTGCTGCCCTTCTCCACCTGCACGGCCATTTTATCGATTGTCAAATGAATCATGTCCATGCTTCTTCCCCCTTATTTCTTAGAAATTGCGCCGAATTTACACTTATCCATGCAGGTGCCGCACTTGATACACTTATCCTGACGGATCGTATGCGGATTGCGTACCGTGCCCTCGATCGCGCCTGTCGGGCAGTTCCTGGCACAGAGCGTACATCCCTTACACTTGTCCGGATCAATATGGAACTTCAGCAGCGCCGTACACTTTCCTGCCGGGCAGGTGCCGTTGATATGCGCAATATATTCATCTTCAAAAGCAGTCAGCGTGGACAGAACCGGGTTGGGCGCCGTCTGGCCCAGACCACAGAGCGCTGTGTCTTTGATCACCTGACTCAGGCGCTTCAACTCCTTGATATGTTCCATTGTACCCTTGCCCTGCGTAATATCCTTAAGCAGCTCGGACAGACGCTTGGTTCCGACACGGCAGGGGGTACATTTACCGCAGGACTCTTCTTCGGTAAATTCCAAATAGAAGCGTGCCACAGAAGGCATACAGTCATCCTCGTCCATAACGATCAATCCGCCGGATCCCATCATGGAGCCTTTGGCCACCAGACTGTCAAAGTCAATCGGCGTATCCAGGTCCTTTTCCGTCAGACATCCTCCGGACGGGCCGCCGGTCTGAGCCGCCTTAAACTTCTTGCCGTTCTTGATGCCTCCGCCGATATCATAGATTACTTCCCGCAGGGTCGTTCCCATGGGAACCTCGATCAGACCTACGTTGTTGATCTTGCCTGCCAATGCGAACACCTTGGTGCCCTTGCTCTTTTCCGTACCGATAGAACTGAACCAGTCTGCGCCCTTCAGGAAAATTACAGGCACATTAGCAAAGGTCTCAACATTATTTACATTGGTCGGCTTCTTCCAATAACCGCTCTCTGCCGGGAACGGCGGCTTGGTGGTCGGCTCACCTCGGTTGCCTTCCATAGAATGGATGAGCGCCGTCTCCTCACCGCAGACAAACGCACCGGCTCCAAAGGAGATCTGAATGTCAAAGCTAAAATCCGTACCCAGAATGTGGTCGCCCAGAAGCCCTGCTTCCCGTGCTGCCTCGATCGCTTTCTCCAGACGCTGAATCGCCAGCGGATACTCGGCCCGGATATAGACCCGTCCCTGGGAAGCTCCGATCGCGTATCCGCAGATCGCCATTGCCTCTACAACGCTGTGCGGATCGCCTTCCAGAATGGAACGGTCCATGAACGCACCCGGATCGCCCTCGTCCGCGTTACATACTACATACTTCTGGTCTGCCTGATATCCTCTCGCGAACTGCCACTTCATACCGGTCGGGAAGCCCGCGCCGCCCCGCCCGCGCAGTCCGGACTTTTTCACTTCGTCGATGACCTCTTCCGGCGTCATCGACGTGATACATTTTGCCAAGGCCTGATATCCCTTCTGACCGATATACGCCTTGATATTCTCCGGATCGATGTATCCGCAGTTACGCAGCGCCACTCTCTGCTGCTTCTTATAAAAGTCCATATGTTTGGAGTCTGAAATATGTTCGTTGGTCTTGGGATCCACATACAGCAGACGGTAAACCTTTTCATTACCGACAATATGCGTTTCTACGATCTCCGCCGCGTCCTCCGGCTTTACCTGTGTATAAAATGTATTGTCCGGCAGGATCTTGACGATCGGTCCCTTTTCGCAGAATCCTCTACCATATCCTGCAATCCGTGTTCTGCCAGCGCCGCCCGCAGGTTCTCAATGATCTGCTGGGAATTGGAGGACTGACATCCCGTACCGCCGCATACCAAGATGCTGACCTTATCCGTCTGATTCTTCTCCTGCTGCTGGCAGCACAGATTCTGAAGCTGTTCTACTGTCGTAATCTTTTCCATTCTCGCCGCCCTCCTCACTCGCACTCCGCTAGAATTGTATCAACCATATCCGGTGTCACCCGGCCGTATACCTTATCGCCCACCATCATGACCGGCGCAAGGCCGCAGGCTCCTACACAACGCAGCGAACGTAGGGAGAACTTGCCGTCTTCCGTTGTCTCGCCCGGCTCGATCCCCAGCTTTTTACGCAGTTCCTCCAGCACGCTCTCCGCTCCGCGGACATAGCATGCTGTGCCCATACATACCGAAATCTCGTATTTTCCCTTCGGCTTCATCGTAAAATATGAATAGAAGCTTACAACGCCATATACCTTGGATACCGGCACTTCCATCTCTCTTGCCACAAACACCTGTACTTCCCGCGGCAGGTATCCGAAGATCCCCTGCGCCCGGTGCAGTACCCGAATCAACTCACCCTTTTGGGTCGGCAGCGAATCAATAAATTTCTTAAGCTCCGCATACTTCTCCTGATCGGCCTGATTACAGCACCCCATATGTTTACCTCCTCGTCATTCCACCGTTTCTTCTTCCGGAAACGGTATGCTATTTTCATATACTCTTATCATTATATCAAATATCCTTCTTCTTGTAAACCACTACGATAAATTTTTATCAATTTCATTAAAAGATTCTAATACAATAAAAAGGGCGGGGACCATCCAAATCCTTGCACTTGTCAAGAAAAAGTAGACACTAAAAAAGGTAAAATTACAGGAAGCCCAGTTCGGTCTTGTACTGAACTGGGCTTTTGTAGCCCAA
>CABUPM010000070.1 GCA_902493345.1 uncultured Eubacteriales bacterium
GAAATCTATGCAGTTGCTGGACTTCATACTGTATCCAAAATCAAAATATCCGCGGCGATAGAGAACTCCATCCCTGACTCCCGCATAATACAAGAGATTGGCATGTTTATGCCCATTCAACATATACATCTGTGATTCCTGTCCCTGTCCCAGCCATGCGTCCCATGGATACTGCGTGCTGTAGGCCAGCCTTCCGTATCCCATCAGTCCTTCGCTGTCCGCGGCCTTTTTCAGGAGTTTCGCTGACCGCAGTTCCATGATTCCGTTTGCGCTATGCCGGACCGTCACAATTCCAGGGCCATCGGCAACACACTGCGCATCACCCTCCTCAGGCCAGCTTTCCTTCTCCGTCTCCTGCCAGAAGGGATGCTCCTCCGGAAGCGCCAGACACAACATTGCCTTGGCCAGCCAGAATGGACTTTCAGCGCAGGAATACTCCTGCACCATGGGCAGGAACGGGCCATAAAATCCCATACAGGGAACACCGTCCTGAAAAACATCTTCTCTTGTGATAAACTGCAGAAGCGCGCCGGAGCAAAGCCTTCGCGCAAGTCCTGGCTCAACGGCGCTCTTTTTCAACAAAAACTGTGCGCTGAGGCAGGAGACCGCCGCATGTCTGTAGATATTGCTCCTCCCCCACATGAGGATTCGCCCCTGCCGGTCAAACATGGACGTGTACTGCTCCATCAGCTCCAACGCGTTTTCTTCATAGATCGCTGCCAGTTCCGGCATCTTATTGTAGCCATACCAGAGATTCCAGATGGGCAGATAAGTCTGAAAGGCCCACGCGCTGTAATAATCAAAGCAATGCGCGTCCCGATACCATCCGTCTCCGGCATAATAGGACGCGATTACATGCGCGTGCTTTTCCATCACTTCCGTATCAATCGCATACCCGGCCCGATCCAGAAAAGCCAGTACCAGCATGTTGAACATACGCCAGTTATGCGGTTCTGTATCTCCGTAAGCAAATCCGGCCAGATACTCCGCGATCCGATCCCGTTCTTCCTGGGTATAGGTCTGCCAGATCTCTTCTTCACACATCCACAGGCCGATCACAAGCGCCGCGCATTCTACCGTATGCTGAAAGGTTCCTTCTTTTTGCATATCCCGCAGTTCCTGGTAGGACAGCAGGTACAGCTTGCTCTCCGGTGTACAGGACATGAGGATCTGATGCCTGTAATACTCCCGCAGCGACAGACCGTTGAGCCGAGCCTCCGGCTCCTCATGGATCAGCGGCGCCGCCAGAAGAAGCGTCCGGGCCAACCCTTCAAAACGCTCCGCCTGTACCTTCCACTTGGGAGTTCTGGCATTGGGATAGGTTTTATTCCATTCATGACGCTTGACCAGCACCGGAGACTCCATATCCGGAATGTACTGAAAGACACCCTGCAGATAAAATCGGCACGCCTCTATCCAATGTCTGCGCGTCATGCCTGTATAAGGACTTTTGCTGTAATCCGGCTGTTCTACCGTATATGCTGCCATTGTCTTATCCTCTCTGTGTGTTGAAGTGGATCCGCTTCTCCAGATCCTTCTGATACGCGTCATACAATGTATTATACAGCGCCGTATTCTGGGGATCCGGCAAAAATGTCTTTTCAATCCTGGTCATGCTCTGCACCGCAGACGTATAATCCTTATGTACTCCCAATGCAGTATATCCTACGATCGCCGCGCCGAGTGATGTGGTGTCAGCTGTCTCCATCCGAACCGTCGGCCGTCCGAACATATCAGCCGTCAGCTGACAGATCGTATCGCTGCTGGCCCCTCCTCCGGTCACCTTCATCGTCTGCACCGGAGATTTTTTTAATGTTTCCATACGCTCCACCGCCCAGCGAAGCGTATAGTTGATCCCTTCGATCATGGCGCGGTACAGATGCGCTTTTCCGTGATAATCCCGCAGTCCCATAATGGTTCCGCTAGACCTTGGATACTTGGCGGACGCCCCCATATAGGGGTACATCACCAGGCCGTCATTGCCTGCCGGCGTTTTACGCAGATAGGTATCGAAGGTATCCTCCGGATGCTCCTGCTCCTGCACTCCGGCATTCTCCATCTCCTTCAAAAACCATTGAATCATCCAATAGCCGCGGTACACCTGCAGCTCCGGGCTCCAGCACCCCGGCGTCGCCGCCGGAAAGGACGGAACAAACTGCTGCAGCTCATAATATTTTCGGGAAATGGTCTGTACTGTGGCCTGCGATCCAAAGGACAGGACGGCCTCCGTATCGTCCGCGCATCCCGTTCCCAATGTCTCGCAAGCTTTATCCGGCGCCGCGGCAATCACCTGCACCCTGGCAGGCAACCCTGTATCTGCCTGTGCCTCCGCGGACAAATTTCCCATCACCGTACCGGACGGCACGAGCGGAACCCGTTTTTCCGGTTCCACCGGATACACATGATACTTGACATCCCGCCAGTCCGCCCATTTCTGTCTCTTGGAATCAAACGGAATGTGTCCTGCCTGATTGGACAGAGAATCGCAGAAAAAGCCCAAAAGCCAACGGTGCAGATAACCGGACAGAAGGACAAATTTATCTGCCTTTTTCCATACCTCCGGCTCACAATCTATGAGATAATTGGTATAGCCCACCTGCCCCGCTTCACGAATCAGCGTACCCGCACCGATCAGTGAGGCCCCGGCCAAAAGCAGCGGATTCCTCGGTCGAATCACCTGCGTTCTTCTCTGATCCAGCCAGAGAATCATCGGACGCAGCGCTTTTCCCTCGGCATCCACCACCGCCAGACAGTCCCGCATACAGGCAATACAGATTCCTTCCACTGCGGAAAAGATCTCTGGGCGTTCCTCTCTCAGCACCCGGCAGATCCATATCGTAAGCTTTTTATACTCCTCCGGATCCACTTCTGCCCAACCTGGGTACGGTCTCTGATACTGCGGCATATTGGCCCTTTTCTTCCACAACAGCTTCCCCTGCGGATCAAACACCATACCGCGTACACTCTGTGTACCGTAATCCAGCGACAACACATACCGTTCCATCCCATTATCCCCCAAAGTATACCATATTGGCCGTATCGTAATAAACCTTTTCCTGCTCTGCTTCCGTAAAGAGCGGAAGCGCGTACTCCACCATATGGCGATAGGACTGCCTTGTCAGCGTGGACGGGATATCCGTGCCGAACATCATACGGTCCGCGCCTACAACGCCTTTGGCCCGGCGTACTACCTCCTGCGCCGCCGGGAAGGGATAGGCCTCTCCACGATTCACATTGGTTGCGATCGCCGCAAAATCAAACCATACATTCGGAAGATTTAACAGCCGCAGATCGTCTTCCATCCGCGCCTCACCGCCCTTTTGCGGAGCTAGCACATGGCAGACGACCCACTTCATATTCGGATGGCGCAGAATCGCCCGGCGCAGCGCCTCCGGCTGATAGCTCTCCATCTCCACCCGGCCGATATCCATCACGCAGACCATATTCTTCTGATCTGCGTATTCGTATACTTCTTCCATGATCTTACCGTCCAGAGGCAGTGTCTCATGTGCGGCCATCAGGCCGGAACCGGTGCTGACCTCCATTTTCAACACCTTAGCGCCCTGCTTGTCTACCAGATTTTCCAGAATGAGCTTCTTATTCCGACAGAAAGGATCAAACGTCACTGCCGCCTGAAAACGATCCGGGTACTTATGCATCGCGTCCAGCGCGTACTGGTTCTGGAAGCCCAGATAATTTCCCTGCAGAATCACAGCCTTCTCTACACCCTCACGGTCCATCAGCGCAATCACGCTCTCGGGCGTTACGGTGTACTCTCCCAGCTCCGGCGGAATCAGATTCAGAACGCTTCCGTCCGCATACATTGCCTTACCGCCTCCGATGGCCCGAAGCTCTCCTCGGGAACCAAAACCGCAGATATATTGCACCAGATGTACATGTGCGTCAATGATCTTCATAGCACAACCTCCATTATTAAAATATACGTCCCGGCATCCGTCGGGATAAGATCTATATCGTATCTATTATAGCATAGATTGTGCTGTGAAACAATAGAAAAACCGGAGATTTCTCTCCGGTCCGTATCATTCTCCCGATGCCTCCTGCAGCTTTTCCACTTCCATTTTGGATATGGAAACTTCATACGCCGTCTTGACGTCCGTCTGGTCCTCGCTCATTTTTTTCTGGTAATTTCTGCTTTGAATCCTGCCATAGATCCGAATATTCTGTCCCACCTCCATCGTCTCCGCATACTTCGCGTTGCGTCCCCAGGCGATGGCCGGAATATAATCGGATTTGTTATAGGGACGGTTTACCGCGATCAGAAGGTCTGTTATCTCCCGTCCCAGCGGCGTTGTCCGATACACGGGCTTCTTACAGATATATCCGTCCAAAAAGATCGTATTGGGATTGCGCGGATCTTCCGGTTCCGCCGGAGCCCATTCCCTCACGAAAACCGACAGGAGCAGGCGGCTTCTGCCTCCGGTATGCTTATTGTAGGAGCGAAACTGTCCCTGCACCGCAATAAGCTTCCCTTCCATAGACTCGCTGACATCCATCAGCCGCTCTGACACCAGCATCGGAATCATATCCGATGAGTTGGACAGCCTTGCCACCTCCATCGTAAAGCTGTAAAAGCTTTCCCCGTAAATCTCGTGGCTGAAGGTAAACCCGCTTCTGACGGTTCCGATCAACTCCGCCACATTGTTTTTTATAATCTGTTCTGACAATGTTCTTCTTCCTTTCTTCAATTGTTTTTACCAGCTCACTCTATATTATATTACCAATATATGGTAATTATAACCCCTTTCAGAAAAAAATTTGTCCGGGAATCAATTGCTTTCTTTTCCCCTCTATGATATGATAGGTTGCATAGGAGGTGGTACTTACGATGTTATATCCTAAAAATCAAGAAAACGCTTTGTCCGACGAGCTTTTCCGCAATCCGACGAGCGAATACCGCGGCGCGCCGTTCTGGGCATGGAACACCCGTCTGGAATCTGGTAAACTGATGCGGCAGATCGATATGATGAAAAAGATGGGCATGGGCGGTTTCCACATGCATGTGAGAACCGGCATGGACAGTCCCTATCTGGATCATGAATATATGAACTTTATCCGCGAGTGCACCGAAAAAGCCAAGAAGGAGCACATGCTGGCATGGCTGTATGACGAGGACCGCTGGCCTTCCGGTTCTGCCGGAGGCAAGGTGACAGCCGGGAAACCGGAAAACGCCCGGAAATCCCTGCTTTTTACCGTACATCCCTATACGCCCGATCGTCCGCACCGCAATACCCGTCCGGAGCCCGGACGCGGTCAACGGAGCATACGCCAGGATAACGGTGTTCTTCTGGCAGTCTATGATATTCTCTTAAATGACGACGGATCTCTTCAGACCTTCCGCCGGATTGGCGAGGATGAACCGGCGGAAGGAACCAAATGGTACGCCTATATGGAGTACGCTACCGAGGATCCCTGGTTCAATAATCAGCCCTATGTAGACACGCTGAACCCAGACGCAATTCAGGATTTTATTCAGATCACACATGAGGCGTATCTCAAGGCGGTCGGCGATGAATTCGGCCGCACCGTTCCCGCCATCTTTACCGATGAGCCCAAATTCACCCCCAAGGGTACTCTGGCTTTTGCCAAAGAACAGCGGGATCTGTTTCTTCCCTGGACCACCCGGCTGCCGGAACTCTATGAGGCTCGGTACCATCAGGATCTCTTTGATGTCCTGCCGGAGCTCTTCTGGGAGCTTCCGGACGGGAAGCTGTCTCTTATACGCTATCGTTTCCACAATCTGGTCGCGGATCAGTTTGTCGCTTCTTACTCCGGACAGATCGGCGACTGGTGCAAAAAGCATGGAATCTATCTGACCGGACATGTCATGGGCGAGGAATCCCTGCAGCATCAGACACAGGCTGTAGGCGACGCTATGCGGATCTATCCCTCTTTCGGCATTCCCGGCATCGATATGCTGTGTGATTTTCATGAATATACGACCGCGAAACAAACGCAGTCCGTCGTCCATCAGATCGGCGCGCCCGCCATGCTGTCCGAGCTCTACGGTGTAACCGGCTGGGACTACGACTTCCGCGGTTACAAGCTGCAAGGAGATTGGCAGGCCGCTTTGGGCGTGACCGTACGCGTACCGCATCTGACCTGGATGACCATGAAGGGGGAGGCCAAGCGGGACTATCCCGCTTCTATCGCATACCAATCCCCCTGGTGGGATCAGTTCAGCGCCGTAGAGAATCATTTTGCCCGTGTCAACACGGCGATGACCCGAGGCAAAGCTGTCGTAAAGGTAGCCGTCATCCATCCGATCGAGAGCTATTGGCTCTATTGGGGACCTTCCGAACAGACAGCGGCGCTGCGCAGCCAGCTGGAGGACGGCTTCCAGAATCTGGCCCGCGCCCTCCTCTTCGGCAAAATCGATTTTGACTACATCTGCGAGGCCCGGCTGCCGGAACTCTGCGCTGCCGGATCCAATCCTCTAAAGGTAGGCGAAATGGCCTATGACGCTGTCATCGTTTGCCAGAACCGGACTTTGCGCTCCACCACCCTGGAGCGCCTTGCCGCTTTCCGTGACCAGGGCGGCCGGCTGATCTTTGTCGGAGACGCGCCGGATTATGTAAACGCTCTGCCCAGCAGCGCGCCTCGCGCACTCTATGACCGTTCCCTGCACGTCAGTCTGGAGGCATCTTCTATTCTCAATGCTCTGGAACCCTGCCGCCTGCTGGATATCCGTCATGAGGGCGGTGAGCGGGATGACCGGATTCTCTACCAGTTCCGTCAGGATCAGGACTGTCAGTGGCTCTTCCTGGCCAACGGCCGGAATCCGATCTGCCCGGATGTTGACGATGCCGGACGGATCCGAATCATTCTGAAAGGAGAATATGCCCTGACGGAGTATAACTCTCTGACAGGCGAGATTCATCCGCTTCCTGTAAGATACTCTGACGGCAATACCATTTTGGAGCGCCAGTGGTACATCCATGAGAGCCTCCTTTTGAAGCTTGTGCCGGGACGCCTGGAGGGCAAGGAGCCGGAAGCGTCCGAAAGCGGAACGCCGGATCAGCTCTTCGGCACAGTCGAGGCCGTCCTGGAGGAACCCAACATGCTTCTTCTGGATATGGCAGAGTATTCTTTTAACGGCAGTCCCTATCAGCCGTTGGATGAACTTCTGCGTATCGACAACTATGTGCGCCGCCAGCTGGACATCCCGGTACGGCGCAAGGAGGTTGTTCAGCCCTACCTGCTCGCTCCGGAAGATCCGCAGGACCGTTTGACACTGCGGTTTACGATCCCCAGCGAAATTCATACAGCACCTCTTCATCTGGGTCTGGAGGATACTGAGCATACCCAGGTGCGTCTGAACGGCGTCCCCGTATCCGGTGAAACGGACGGATGGTTTGTCGATGAGGACATCCGCACGCTGCCTCTGCCCGCTCTTCATATCGGTGAAAATATTCTGGAGATCACCGTTCCTATCGGACGTCGCACCAATCTGGAAAACTTTTATCTTCTGGGCGATTTCGGCGTCCGCGTCAACGGTACTCTGAAAACTGTCACCGCGCCGGTACGCCGTCTTGGATTTGGAGACATCGTCTCTCAGGGTCTGCCCTTTTACACCGGCAATCTTCTGTACAAGTTTCAGGTTCAGACCACGGAGCCCGGGCTCACGATCCGTACGCCCCGCTACCGCGGCGGCCTGATCAAGGTCTTTGTCGACGGAGTAGACCGCGGCAATATCATCTATTCGCCGTATATTCTGCACCTGCCGGATATCGAAGCCGGTACCCATGAGGTCGCGCTCCGCCTGTATGGCACCCGCTATAACGGCTTTGCGCAGCTCCATCATGTTCAGGGCGTCTATTTCTATCAGAGCCCGAATTCCTAGCGCAGCGAAGGCGATCTATGGTGCTATGAATATCAGTTCAAGCCCGCGGGCATTCTGAAGAGCCCTGAAATCTACAACGGAGGACATTTTATTCAGCCAAATGGTTCTATTCGTGAGGTTCGCGCTCAGGCGCACATCTCTGACCACAGCTGAGGAAAGGATACATTATGAATTATTTAGAAAAGATCGTTCCTATGACGAGCCAAATGCTCCAGTCTCTCTCCCGTCTGATCCGCCACAATTCCGTCAAGGGCGCGCCTGAAGAGGGCAAGCCCTTTGGCTCGGGTCCTGCCGCCGCTCTGGCAGAGGCCCTCTCCATCGCTTCTGAGATGGGATTTCGTACCTGCAATATGGACAACTACTGCGGCTATGCCGAGATCGGCGAAGGAGAAGAACTCCTTGGAGTCGTCGCTCACCTGGATGTCGTTCCGGCCGGAGAAGGCTGGGACAGTGATCCGTTTACCATGGTGCAGAAGGGCGAACGTGTCTATGGCCGCGGCGTCAGCGACGATAAGGGCGCAGTCATCGCTTCCCTGTACGCAATGAAGCTTCTCAGTGAGTCCGGCATCCACCTTGGTAAAAGGATCCGGCTGCTTATGGGCTGCGATGAGGAATCCGGCTCTGAGTGCATGAAGTATTATGCTCTGCACGGCGAGCCGATCCGCGCCGGTTTTACTCCGGATGGATATTTCCCGGGAATCCATGGAGAAAAAGGCGGCTGCTCTATGGCCGCATACAGCAAGCACACGCAGATTCTCTCCATGAATGGCGGCTTTGTCACCAACGCCGTCTGCAGCCGCTGCACAACCGTAGTTCCCGCTTCCTGTGTTGACGAAAACGCTCTGAAGGAAGCATTGTCCAAAACGGCACTGACCTCCTACACTGTAACTGCGGAGAATGATACCCTTGTAATCTACGCACAGGGTACGGCTGCTCATGCCAGCACCCCGCTTCTCGGCGTCAATGCCGCTGCCTGCACCATGCAAGCCCTGCAGAACGCAGGCATGAAGGATGATTTTGTAGACTTCTATATGTCTCATCTCGGTACCGAATGCGATGGTTCCGGCATCGGCTGCAAATATTCCGACGCCTATGGTCCCCTGACCTTTAACAACGGTATCGTCAAAACCGAAAATGGACAGATTTGCTGCACCATCGATATCCGTTATCCTGTAACGCTGACTCCGGAGCAGCTGCGTCAGATGGCCGAGCCGCATCTGGAGGACGCTCAGGGCCGGATTGAGATTCTGAAGATCGGCAAGCCGCTGTTCTATCCTGAGACTTCTCCTCTGGTGCAGAATCTGTATGAGGCCTACAAAGAAGTTACCGGAGATACCCAGCATAAGCCCATGGTCATCGGAGGCGGCACCTATGCCAAGCACGTTCCCGGAATCATTGCTTTCGGCTGTGAATTCCCGGATACCGACAACCATATCCATGATGTAAATGAGTCTCTGTCCATCCATGAGCTGCAGATGCAGACAGCGATCTATACCAGAGCCCTAGAGAAGCTGCTGGGCTAAAAATTTTTCACACACAGAAAAACGCCGGTATGCAAGCCGTGAAAAGCATGCATACCGGCGTTCTTTTACTTTTTAATACTCCCACTTTTTCAGTTCATCAATCCTCTGATCCGCAATCTCAAAAAACGGATAATATTCCGACATCTGAGCAGCCGTCAGGCTCTCATACTCCTCCAGGAACTCTACATCCGCAGCCTCCTCTGACTGTCCCGTCAGAAAATCAAACATGCTCTTTTCCGCCAGCGTATAATGTCTCTCCTGAAAGTCATTGACATGCACATACAACGTCACCATGCGCCGTCCGGAGACACCCTGAATCATTACTTCGGCATCCCTGGCCTCGACTCCCTCACAGATCATGGTCGTCCTGGCTCTCTCCTGTAAAATCTTCATTCCGCTTTCTCTCCCTGCGAAAAATATTTACGCAATATATAGGTCGGCGTACAGCTCCACGCATGGCAATAGCTGTTGATGATGCTGGACCCATAGGGCGACTCCCGCTTGTTGCACGGATTATACAATTCCCAGAACGTGTCCGCTCCGTCATGGATCATTTCTCCCCAATAAGAACGGATATACTCCAAAGCCTTGTCATATTCCCCGCAGGAAAGATACGCCATCACAAAATTATGATTCATATAGGGCGTTACCATGTTGTACTCCGGATCCCGCTGAACCGTACGCTCCAAAAGCTGCCGATTGGTCTCGTCATCCCATACGCCCGCAAGCACCATCCATACCTGGGAAGCATAGGAGACCTGACGCTCTGCTCCGCTGACAAATAACTTCTGCTCCGGATCCCAGAGGTATTCCTTTGCGGCCTGCAGCGCCTCCCGCAGCCACTCTTTATACCGCTCCACGTCTTCTCCCAGAAGTTCTCCCAACTCAATTCCGCACCGCAGACTATAGATCCACACCGCATGCGCCCCAGCCTGCTTATTCAGTCCGATCTTCCAATCCAAAAAGGCTTTGCAATCCTCTTTGACCACGCCTCTTGCATCTCTCGCCCTGGATCCGATCTCCAGCTGATCCTTCGCGGTCTGCCAAAGCTCCCTTGCCGTCTCCTTATCCCCGCTCTCCTTATAATAATCCAGAAGGATCGAAACAAAGAACAGCGCATAATCATACATATAGATATCATCTACACACAATGCAGGCTGTGTAAAGAGGCAGGCGCCCACAGCTCCGTCCTCCATACGGCTTCCGGCAAAAAGGTACAGGCAGCGCTTTACAAGGTCAAAATTACGGAAGGTCGCATAATTGGCCAACGCTTCCAATCGAAGATCTCCGATCCAAAGCCGCCGATCTCTCTTGGGACCATCCTCAAATACGTCCTGCATACAGTCTTCCAGTGTCTTAACACTGACCGCGTCAATCTTTTGCAGCAGAGGGTCCGTTGTCTTATAGCTTCCCCCCTGTGCTCCGTCCACAGCGGATACCGCCTGAAAGTCCGCTCCTTCAATCACAACCCGAAACTTCGGCGAAGTATCCAATACCGAAATCTCCAGGAAACGCATGGCATAGCGGCGCGGAAGGGTGATAACCGCCGGAAGCACATCCACATGCATCCACTCCTCCTGAATCCAGGAGCTGCTGATTCTGCCGTTATAATCTTCCGAATGATCCGTGATCTCCGTCGCTGTCTCTCCGAACTTGAGCTTCATAAAAAGCGGCGCATCCGGAATACTCCCCACAGAAGACAGACGCAGGGTAAGATATCCCACATAATGGTCCCCATAATCCAGGCATATTGTATCGCCCTTCCCCAGATGAAGACCAGCGAGTTCTGTTATGGGTCGCTCGCCGACAACCCGGCCGAAGCCTTCCGAATCCTTCTCTATCGTAACCATACGCAATGGCCGATGTTCCTTCTGTATCAGTCGGGGCTTGAACGCCTCCGCCTTCTCTAAAAAAAGCTCATTTACCAATGGCTGCATTGTTCCTTCCTCCTTACACGCATTCCGATGATTTTATTGTAGCACAGCCGTACCGGAATGTCAAATCTGCCGGAACCCATTTTCTCTTCCATGCATACCATAGTAAAGAATTGATGCGAAACGCATTGAAAAGGAGGGATACTGTGGAAAACCGCAAGAATACCTACGGCAGCCGCCGCAATTATCTGCGTCCCGGCATCGAACCGCCGGAATGATGTGTACCCAGTTTTCTGGACACCGTTATTTGAATTGAATAATTAGTTTCA
>CABUPM010000071.1 GCA_902493345.1 uncultured Eubacteriales bacterium
AGAGCGGCAGATGTGGCGCCAGGAGCGCAGGAATCTCAACCAACAGCTGATGAATTTGTCGCCTACCGAGCGCCGCGAAGCACGCCAGCAGATGAAATTATACCAAGAGCTAGGACTTGAGAAATTACCCCTGGATAAGGATGTATCCTTTGACGGGACGGTTCTCGATTCCAGAGCCGAGATCATCCTCTATGAATTCCTGAAAAATCTAGGCATTGTGACCGAGCATAACCGCCCGCTTGATTCTGGATCCTATAGCTATTGGCCTGATTTTACCTTCACCATCTATGGCAAAAGGGTATATCTGGAGCATATGGGCAAACTAGACGATCCCCAATACCATCGCAAACAAGTCGAAAAGATCAAAAACTACAAAACCCATGATATCCGGCTCGGCGAAAATCTCGTCATCACAAGCTCCCATAGACACTTCCAGGCACCCAGAATTCTCTGGCAACTCGTGATCCGCGGAGTTTTGTCAGCCGCAAAAGCGAGAAAACTGATCAAAAAGATCAAAAAGTGACAATTCTTATTCTTGGCACCCTCCCTTCCAGAAGTCCGTCCCTCCACGAAAAATCAAGAAAAAACTCTAACCCTCTGGTACATTTAAGAGTCTCATCTTCTTAAAGTATATCAGAGGGTTTCAAAAATCCAGAGGAATCCATAACCCCTCTGATATACCCGGGAGTCTTATTCTCCCAAGTGTACCAGAGGCTTTTCAAGGCTCCAGAGAACACCATAAGACCTCTGGCATACCCAGGAGTCTCATTCCCCAAGTGTACCAGCGGGTTGATAGGGCTCTTTTTTATACATTTTTTAATCTGAGTCATAGATTTTATTTTCTGGAATATAATGGATTATGTTTTATCGCTTCATAACAAAGGAAGGGAAGAATCCGAAATGACTGCTAAAGAATTAAAGAAGCTGCGCCGCGTCGATCTCCTGAATATTCTTTTGGCGCAGAGCCAGGAAATCGACCGTCTGCGGGAAAAGCTCCGTGAAACCGAAGCTGCGCTGCAAGACAAGACTCTTATGATCGATAATGCCGGTTCCATTGCCGAAGCCTCTTTACAGCTGAGCGGCATTTTCCATGCTGCCGAGCTTGCCTGCCAGCAGTATACGGATAATATCCGGCTACTGAATGAACGTCAGGAAGCGCTTCTGGCGCAGCAGGAAAAAACGGATATCGTATCATGAGGCGGCAGATACCTTTGGAACTACCCGGACCGGAGGAGCTGGAAGCTGAGCTGAACCGTGTGCAATATGCTGTTCGCTATCGTCAGATCCTGCGCAGTACCCTCTATTCTCTGGTCGTTGTGGCCGCCTCTGCCATACTAATCGCGACGGTCTGGATGCCGGTATTGCAGATCTACGGCTCCTCCATGTCTCCCACTCTGGAGGAAGGGGATATTGTCGTTTCCCTGAAGGGTTCTTCTGTTCAGCAGGGGGACCTGATCGCCTTTTATCTGGGCAATAAGATTCTAATCAAACGCTGCATCGCCCTGCCCGGCCAATGGGTCGATATTGATGAAGACGGCAATGTCTATATTGACGGAACACGGTTGGATGAGCCGTATCTCATCGATCGTTCGCTCGGAGACGCCAATATTACATTCCCCTATCAGGTGCCGGATCATCGGTATTTCTGTATGGGGGACCACCGCTCCACTTCTGTCGATTCCAGGCACACCGAAGTCGGCTGCGTATCCGATGAACAGATTCTCGGCAAAATCGTGTTCCGGGTTTGGCCTTTTTCGGGGTTGGGAGCGGTTCAATGAGGAGGTGACATTTTCATGGTCGATTTCCACCTGCCGGATATGGATCCATATACCCAAAAGTCTCGCAGGCGCCGGATCCGGCGCAGAACTACCGCATGTCTCGCGGCTGCCGTAGTCTTCTGCACCGCGTATGCCTTGATCCTGCCTGCCGTAACCATAGAAAAAGAATGTCCGATTCCAGAACACACGCACACAGAGGAATGCTATACCCAGATTGTCTCTTTGGTCCCGGTCTGTACACCGCAGTCCCTTGCGGTTCATCAGCATACAGCTGAATGCTCTTCCAACTGCGGCTACGCAGATTTTGTAATCCATGTACATGATTCCCTCTGTTATGAAGAGGATGGTCAATTATGGTGTCCGCTGCCGGAGGTGTGTGAACACATTCACGACGACAGCTGCTATGTTCTGCCGTCCCCGCATGTCCATGATGCCAATTGCTATACGCAAGAAGGCGAGCTGATCTGTACGTGGCAAGAACCAGAGGGCGATCCAGAACCTGTACTGATCTGTGAACGTCCGGAGATCTTCTGCCACCAGCATGCCGATCGCTGCTATGACAGTACCGGAATTCTTATCTGCGGACAGACGCAGATTCTGGCGCACCAACACGATTCGTCCTGTTTTACAGCCGTGGAAACTGACGCAGCAGAACTGACCTGCGGTATGGCAGAGCACACCCATACCTCGGAGTGTATCCCTGCCCCAGAGGAATCAGATGGCAGCCTGGAAGAGTCCTCTCACGACAGCGATATCTCGGATGAAGAGGATTCCTATGCCGATGAATCCTCCCTCACTACAGAAGCAGAAGAGCCAGAGACTTCTGACGAATACAATAGCATCGCCGAACCCTGCCTTGGAACCAACTGGCTTCTGCTGCGAAGCAGTGGTTGGTGGGATCGGTACAGCGGATACACGCCGGATACTGACTATGGCTATCGCACTCCGCCGTTTTACGGTTTTCCTGTACTGTCCGAAGCAGCTGCCGCTCCTTCTTCTGTCCAGATCGATGATGCGGGCGGTACCCGCCAGAATACGGAAGACGGCGTATCCGTCAGCAAGACCATTGCTGGTACGGACATTGAGAATGTCTTTGATATCACTCTGACAGTTCAGACACCGCAGATTATAGAGCGGATTACTCAGGAACCGGATATGGCCGTAGTCATCGTCATGGATATCTCCCATACCATGAAAGAGGACTTTGACGGTGAGACACGCTACAGCGCCGCCATGGAGGCGGCTGAAAGCTTTCTGGATAACTTTGCCGCCAACAATTCTCTAGGAATCTGTAAGGTCGGCTATGTAGCCTTCAATACAGACGCGCATCAGATCTTCGGCTTGCAGCCGTGTACAAACAGCACACAGGCCAATGCTCTGAAGAATCTCATGCTCTCTTCTACCGGCAGGATCATCGATCCGGTGGAATACTCCGTGTCGCATTCCCGTTTTACCAATATTGAAGCCGGATTAAAGATGGCGAGCGATATGCTGAACGGAGTCTCCAATACAAATAAGTTCATCATCTTTCTCAGTGACGGATTTCCCACGACGTATATCCGCAGTGATTATTCCGGCTATGATCCCTATGACTCTACCGGGCGGTTCTATGACCATGTGCTGAACAGAAAATGCCTCTACGGAAACAGCTATTCCGATGAAGCAGCCATCCGCGCCAGAAAGATGGCCTCCTCCATTAAAGACAGCGGCACCACCATCTTTTCCATCGGTGTGGATGTCGGCGGTCAAACGATCCAGACCTATATTACCAAAAGCGAAAAGGTCACCGGCTTCTCCGTGGTGGACCGTACCGGCACTTCCTATGAGATCGGCGACGCATCCAGTGCCGGAGCCTATAAGAACTGGCTGAGTAACGGCATTGGTTCCGGATATTACTATGACAGCACCAATACCCAGGGACTGAAGGATGCTTATGATACGATCTTTCAGACGATTCAGCAGAATATCGAGACTGCCGCCGCTGCCGATTGGGTCGCCGAAGACCCCATTCCCACCATGACACCGGATGCCATCGAATTCATCGGGATGTACGATCAAGGCGGGACGCTGCAATGGAGTCTGAATGGTACCC
Source organism: uncultured Eubacteriales bacterium (assembly GCA_902493345.1). Taxonomy (GTDB): domain Bacteria; phylum Bacillota; class Clostridia; order Lachnospirales; family Bianqueaceae; genus Faecimorpha. Next base: position 3,871 of record CABUPM010000071.1, read on the forward strand.
ATGAAAATAACGCAGAGAACTCTGCCTCCTATGCCACCGATACCAGCACGATCCGTTGGGATCTGAAGGAATCCGGATACACCTCACAGGTCAATGGAAACACGACTCTCTACACCTATCAGCTTCGATATCGGGTCCGCCTGAAAAATGAGGATCCGGCCTTTGTCGAGAATCAGGTCTATGAAACCAATGGCCGAACGACGCTGCAATACCGAGTGATCCGAAGTACAGACGGTGTCGCCTCCATTTCCGACCCCAAAACCATCGAGTTTCCGGTTCCTTCCATTCACGGCTTTTTGGAAGATCTCACCTTCCTCAAGCAGGATAACCACGGAAATTGCCTGCCCGGTGCGCAGTTCACTCTGCAGCATGATCCACAATGCGGGAAATGCCGTGGGAACGGTACATCTCTGCCGCTTCCGGATCACACCGCCATCTCCGGCGAGGACGGAAGCGTTACCTTCCGTAATATCCCTTCCGGGCACACCTATCTGCTGAAAGAAACAAAAATCCCTTCCGGATATTCCGCAGACGGGACCCAATACACGGTCACCATCCGCTATGACCAATTGACTGTCACAGCTGCCGCCTCCGGCGGAAACGAGATTCCATGGGATGGTATCGTGATCAACAATACCTATTATGAACTGCCCGCTACCGGCGGAAATGGTACTGCTATGTATACGATAGGGGGAATACTGCTGATTCTGGCCGCCCTCTTCCTGTTGTATATATATAATCACCGCAATGTTCCAAGCGGTTCCATTGGAACAAAAAATTAAGAAAGGATGCTCATTTATGAAGTACATGAAAAAATTTGCCAGCCTTCTGCTGGCGCTGGCCATGACGCTTGGCCTGACCACCGCCACCTTTGCCGACGGCACCAATACTATTACCGTTACAAACACGGTTGCGGGCCAGCGCTATGACCTATACAAAATCCTGAATCTGGATGTCAACGCGGATCTCTCCGCCTACAGCTACACCGTGAACTCCGCCTGGGCAGATTTCTTCGCTGAGAGCGCCCCGGGGCTTACTTATGTCCGGATCGATTCTCAGGGCTACGTCACCTGGAAAGACAATGCCGACGCAGCAGCCTTTGCCAAGGCGGCCGAAGCCTTTGCCGCATCCAAGCCTCTGACACCTCTGGACAGCCAGACTGCCGCGGAAGATACCACGGAACTCACCTTTACCGGTCTGGAAGCCGGTTATTACCTTGTTACCTCCACACTCGGCACCAAGGCGATCGTCGCCACGACGCCTGATAACCCGACTCCTTCCATTGCGGAGAAAAATGAAGTTCCTACCAATGAGAAAAAGGTAGAAGAGGACTCCACTCTTGCTTATGGTCCGGTCAATGACGCCGATATCGGCCAGACCGTGAACTTCACCTCCACGATTACCGCTCAGCCCGGTGCAGAGAACTATGTGTTCCACGATACCATGTCCGAGGGCCTGACACCGGACTTTTCTTCCATCAAGATCTTTGTTGGAAATAACGAACTTTCGTCTGATCATTACAATCTGGTGACGACGGGTCTTACGGATGGATGCACCTTTGAAATCGTGTTCAAACAGTCCTATCTCGATACCATCACCGCCGCGACGGTTCTGGACGTCCGATACTCTGCTGTTTTGAATGAAAAAGCCGTGATCGGCAGCACCGGCAATCCCAATACCAGTAAGCTGAGCTACGGCGACAGCAACAACACCAAGTATACTCCTGACAGCCAGACCACAACCAAGACCTGGGAGTTCCAGATTTTCAAATATGCCAAGAACACCAATGAGACCGAACGTCCTCTGACCGGCGCCAGATTTACATTGAGTAAGAACGCGGACGGCAGCAATCCCATCCGTCTGGTCAAGATCTCCGCGGAGGGCACAGCGACCCATATCTATCGTGTCGCTCAGGATGGTGAAACCAGCATTACCGAATTTGAATCCGGCGCCAGCGGCACCATTCAGATTCAGGGACTGGATGCCGATACGTATTATCTGACAGAGACTCTGCCTCCTGCGGGTTATAACCAGCTTGCCTCTCCTATTAAGGTAACCATCGACCACAACGGCAATGTTACAAAGGATGAGGATACGACCGCACTGGCTGACAACATGGTCAAGGTCGAGAACAAATCCGGAACAGAGCTGCCATCTACCGGCGGCACAGGAACGATCATCTTCTATGTTCTCGGTTCCGTACTGGTTCTGACCGCATTCGTCGCACTGGTGACCAAGAGACGTATGAATGTTCGATAAGTAACTTTTCCCTTGTATTCCGGCGGAGATTCCCCTCCGCCGGGTCCATGGGATACAACCTCAAGGAGAGACCCGCATGAAGAAAAAGCGAGATCATTTTTTAACAGTACTTTTCATCCTGATCCTTTTTGCGGGTTTGTCCTTGCTGCTGTATCCCAGCATAAGCAACTACTGGAACTCCTTTCACTCCACACAGGCAATCGCCAATTATACAGAAAAGGTCGCCAATCTGGACCATCAGGAATACGACAGCCTGTGGAATGCGGCCCGGAGGTACAATGAGGAGCTTCTGCAGCATGGTACCGCCTATCGGTTGACAGATGAACAAGCGCAGCAATATGAGTCACTGCTGAATGTATCCGGGCTCGGTATCATGGGATCCATTGAGATCCCGGAAATCGATGTAAGCCTGCCAATCTATCACGGCACGGATGAATCCGTCCTGCAGGTGGCTGTGGGACATCTGGAATGGTCCAGCCTGCCCGTAGGAGGCGAAGGAACCCATTGCGTTCTCTCCGGCCATCGGGGTCTTCCCAGCGCCAAACTGTTTACCCACCTGGATAAACTGGAAAAGGGAGATACCTTTCTTCTCTGTATCCTAGATGAGGTCCTGACCTATGAAGTAGATCAGATTCTCATCGTAGAGCCGCAGGAAACCGCTGCTCTGCAGATTGAGCCTGGCAAGGATTACTGTACTCTTGTAACCTGTACCCCTTACGGCATCAATACCCATCGGCTTCTGGTCCGCGGACACCGGATCGATACCGTGCAGGCAGCATCCGCCATCCGTATCACAGCGGATGCCATCCAGATTGAACCGCTGTTGGTGACTCCGATTGTGGCCCTGCCGATTCTGCTGGTTCTGCTGATGATTCTGCTGCGGCCAAAGAAGCCGCGAAACCATGGAGGTGACACTGATGAAGTTCTATAAAAGGATGCTTACTTTTCTGCTATGTGTGATGCTAGGGATGTCGGCCTTTCCTACAGGACTTCTGGCTGCTGAGAATCGGAACGTCAGCCTGACTCTCTCCTATCATGATAACCAGATTCCCCTGGCCGGCGCCCGGTTTGATCTCTATCTTGTCGCAGCCTTTGATACAGAAGGAAAACTAACCGTGACCGATGCCTTCCGTCCTTTTCCTGTATCCCTCGATCAGGATGATGAGACATGGAAAACACTTGCCTCCACTCTGGAGGGCTATGTCCGCCGGGATCAACTTACACCGGCCGATAGCGGTGTAACCGACGCCAGCGGTCATCTCTCCTTTCCTACTATTGCACAAGGGCTGTATCTTGTCCTGGGGCAGCGGCATACCCAGAACGGATACCGTTATGACGCTGTCCCCTTCCTGGTGCTGCTACCCTCACAGGATATTGAGAGCGGTGAATGGATCTACAAGGTAACCGCGAATGTGAAATATGAAGTCTCTCCGGTGCCAGGAGACGAGCCGGCAACCATCAGCCGCAAGGTGTTAAAGGTCTGGAATGATGCCGGCTATACTGAGTCCCGTCCCCAGGAAATCACCGTTCAGCTCCTCCGAAACGGAGAGATCTACAGCACCGTCATATTGAATGCATCGAACCATTGGCGCTACACCTGGTCTGATCTCCCGGGCGACGCTGTCTGGACCATAGTGGAAAAGGAGTGCGAGGACTATACAGTTACCATCCGCCGCGAGGGCATCACATTTCTGATCACCAACACCTATTCTCCCGATACTCCGCCGCCTACTCCGGATACGCCGAGCCTGCCGCAAACCGGTCAGCTCTGGTGGCCGGTACCTCTTCTATTCTGTGCGGGGCTGGCATGTGTCTTGATCGGTCTGGTCCGCCGTAAAGGAGATAGAGCATGACGCGCCATTCTAAAGGGACTCTTTGGATAGGGACAGGGCTGCTGCTGATCACGGCGGCTCTGTCCCTAAGCGGTTGGAATCAGTTGGAGTCCATTCAGGCTGGCGCGGCCGCCAAAGCCATCGTCCGACATCTGGAGGATTTCGTTTCTTCAGAGACTTCTCCCTTTGAAGTCTCCGAAACTGAGATTCCGGATTATCTTTTGAACCCGAACATGGAGATGCCCGTTGAAAATATCGATGGTTACGATTCGATCGGTCTTCTGGAGATTCCTACCCTGAACCTGCGGCTGCCTGTCCTGAGCGATTGGAGCTATCCGCAGCTGCAGATCTCTCCCTGCCGCTACGGGGGCTCTGTCTATACCAATACTCTCATCATCGCCGCTCATAACTATGCTTCTCACTTTGGCCATCTCAAGGACCTCCATACCGGAGACCACGTTATCTTCACGGATATCGACGGAAACCGTTTCTATTATACGGTATCCGAACTGGAAATCCTTCTGCCCTCTGCTATCCGTGAGATGGAGAACGGCGATTGGGACCTGACCCTCTTTACCTGTACCATCGGCGGGCAGAGCCGTGTTGCCCTGCGCTGTGTTCAGGCTGAAGCCCCTACAGCAGCGCTTCCCACCTGACTTCTCCCCAGGCGCTCGTATCAAAATTCCGCCGAACCACTTCGCACATCCATTGAAGCTTTTGCCGGATTACCGGCGACTCTATCAATAGCCTCGCTTCGTCTTCATGCGTCATGAAATACTCCATAATCCGGGCGCGGTCTTCATGTGCGTTGACACAGGCATAGCTGTCCACAAAATACACATCTTCCAGACTGCCGCTATACAAAGTCCACGGTGCGTCCGATTCTGTCATAGCGGCATTTTCATAATATGTAAACCCGTCCGGATTCAGCGCCTCCCAATCCTCCTGTAAAAAAGCCGCGTAATCCCGTGACAGGATATGATTCTCTTCTCCATTTTCATATGCGCAGCCCACCACACCGTAATCACTTACAATCTCTTCTACCAGCAAGAAACAGATTCCCCCCTCTCCCATACGATTCTGAAACTGAATGAAAAATCCGTCCGGATACAAGGAAAGACTGCGGCTTAGGGCCTTCAATGCCATATTGACACACTCCAGCTCATCCTCTTCGCTCATCGTATCTGTCAGAATGATGGGACGATCACAAAGCGCCGCTGTCTCCTCGCACTGGTCAGACAAGAGGATCCGCACTCCGTACCGCAGTTCCAGATGATCCGCGTACTACCGTGCTTCCTGTAAGCTCTCCGCGACATTCCCTCCGTCATTCTCTGTCCAATAGTTCTGTACCAGAGAATCATCCATTCTAAAGGGGGACGATACATCCACGGGTTCCGCCGTCTTCACAAAGGGCAGCCGCGCAGGATCTATTACATATAAATGAAAGCTCCCCTCCTGATAGACTGCTCCCGCCAAGAGCTTTTCTTCCGGCAAAAAACACGCGGTGTACATTCCGCCCGGGACTCCGCACGCCGATAAAGAACAGCTGCGGATCTCCTCCCCCGCCGTATACAATATGGTATTCTCCTCGGCCCCTACCAGATAATAGGGCCCTGCCATGCCGTACAGTTCATTACTCTCCTGCATAAAGCTCCCGGCCTTTGCGTAACGAAACCTTCCGTCGGCGCAGCTATAAACCGCCTCATACCCCATCTCTTCCGTATCGAAAGACAGGAGGTAAACAGTACCACCTGCAAATAGGGTCTGATACCTCTCGGAGCTTATCATCATGAACTCTCCTGTCTCTGCATTCAGGACCGCCGTCCCGCATTCACTGCTATAGGGCGACAGGAAAAACTGTACGGCCATCCTCGCATTCTCACTGTCATAGGCTGAAATCTCCAGAAAACGAAGATCCCTATCCAGCTCTACCCGACTGCTTTTCCCACTGGAAAGTTTCTGACAGCAAAGCACATGATCGCACAGATAATAATACCGCTCCGCGTCATAAGAAAAGAAACCGTTCATCTCCTCTGTTGACCAGGTACCGATCTCTGTCAGTGAATCATCCAGGAACTTCCATGTACATGTCGCCCTGTTGCAAAACGCCAATCTTCCATCAGAAAACTCCTGTTTATGGAGTTCCCAGACTCCTTCTATTGTAACCTCATTTTCTACAGAATCATCCCGGAGCTCCACGATCTGCACCATCGTAATCTCCGTCTCATAGTCGATCTGACACAGCGCGATCCTCCCTTTCCCTATGGATTCCATACCCGGAACTACTGTCGGCTGTGTACACATAAGCTCCCGGACCACTTGGGGAACTTCTTCCTCATGCGTCCCGCAGGAAGATAACAACAATATAAGTACTACAAGCAGCAATAACGCAATCCTATTTGTACGATGCTTCATTTTCTTTCTTCTCCTTTTTACAAAAAAACGCAGCGCCAGCCATTTTCTATGGCCAGCACTGCGTCTATGCGTCTAACTGATAGGTCAATTTTTTTCAAACATACTGCCGCGCTTATACTTTTCCGCGTTCAGCTCTTCCTTAAGAACCGCGCACTCCGTCAAGTCAATCCCGTACTGATTGGCGAGGCAGACAACATAATACAGAACATCGTATAATTCCTCTTCTATCGTGTTCTTGATCCCGCCCTCACCCATTCTCTGGTTCTTTCGGATGACCTGCGCAAGCTCTCCTACTTCTTCTGTCAGTTTGTAAAAATACTGATCAACCGCACGGTTCTTGTGATTGATTCCGCCGATCGCTTTTTGAAGCTCCCGAATCGTTATATCCTCCATCAGACTTCTCCTTTTGCCTTTCTCGCCATCGACGCGATCTCTCCGACCCCTTCCAGAACGATACTTGGCTGATACGCATAGGTCCGGAGAGTTTCTCTGGTGGATACTCCGGAGAGTACCAGTACTGTAGACATACCGCTCTCCATGCCAGAGATGACATCCGTATCCATCCGATCTCCTACCATAACGGCCTCTGCGGAATGGCAACCCAGGAGATTCAGTCCTGTCCGCATCATCAGCGGATTGGGCTTACCGCAAAAATATGCCTGTGTCCCGGTCGCCATCTCGATCGGCGCGACCAACGCGCGGCAGGCGGGCGCGATTCCGTTCTCGATCGGTCCGGAAACATCCGAATTGGCGCCAATCAGCTTAGCGCCGCCCAAGACAAGATTTGTCGCTTTGGTCAGCGTATCCAGAGAATAGGAACGCCCCTCTCCGACCACAACATAGTCCGGATTGACATCGTTCATCGTGATTCCCGCGTCATACAGCGCGTTTAGAAGGCCCGCCTCTCCAATGACAAATACCGAACACCCGGGAGCCTGTTCCCGCAGAAAAGCGGCCGTGGCCAACGCGCTTGTATAAAAATGTTCTTCCGATACATCCAGCCCCATTCTGGCCAGCTTCTGCTTTAACTCCCGCGGCGTGTATCCGCTGTTGTTGGTCAGAAAGAGATATTCCTTATTCTCATCC
>CABUPM010000072.1 GCA_902493345.1 uncultured Eubacteriales bacterium
AAATACCAAGCTTTCCGGTGTTGACGGTAGCGGCCGTCTCAAAGGTATCGATTCCACGTCCCGCCGCCTCACAGCCGATCAGGCGGACAGAAGGATCCTGAATAAAGTGGTAGAAGCTTCCGATGGCGTTGGAGCCGCCGCCGACACAGGCGATGACGGCATCCGGCAGACGGCCTTCCTTTTCCAGAAGCTGTTCACGGATCTCCCGGGAGATGACCGCCTGAAAATCCCGAACCATCGTCGGAAAAGGATGGGGTCCCATGACCGAACCGAGGCAGTAATGCGTATCCTCAATCCGATTCGTCCATTCCCGCATGGCTTCCGAGACGGCATCCTTCAGGGTTGCGGTTCCGGTTGTGACAGGAATGACTTCGGCGCCCAGAAGGCGCATCCGGTAAACGTTGAGCGCCTGACGGACGGTATCTTCTTTTCCCATGAAGACGACGCATTCCATGCCCATAAGAGCCGCGGCCGTCGCGGTGGCCACGCCGTGCTGACCGGCGCCTGTCTCCGCAATCAGACGGGTTTTGCCCATTTTCTTGGCGAGAAGCGCCTGACCAAGTACATTATTGATTTTATGGGCGCCAGTATGGTTCAAATCCTCTCTTTTCAGGTAGATCTTCGCGCCGCCCAGATCCTGTGTCATCTTCCGTGCATAGTAGAGGCGGGAGGGACGTCCTGCGTAGTCGTTCAGGAGACTGGTGAGCTCCCGCTGGAAATCCGGATCCTCCTTATAATGATTATATGCCTGTTCCAGCTCAATTACCGCGTTCATCAGCGTTTCAGGGATATATTGTCCGCCGTGAATGCCGAAACGTCCGTTCGGGTTGGTCATAGTATATCATCCTTTCATCTTTCTTATAGTTTCAACAAATGCCTTCATTTTCGCCGGATCCTTTTTTCCATTGGTTTCGATTCCAGAGCTTACGTCTACCGCATAGGGATGCAAAGCGGAGAGGGCGTCGGCCACGTTTTCCGGCGTCAGGCCCCCGGCGAGAAAATAAGGGCGGGGAAACATCCGGAGGAGATTCCAGTCAAAGCGTTTTCCGCTGCCGGCTCCAGAGTCCAGGAGAATCCTATCCGCTGGGCATTGCCGGGCGGCATCCAGATCCTCCGGGCCATGGACACGGAAAGCCTGAAGAATCGGACGGTCCGTCAGGGCACGCAGACGCGCCAGATAGAGGGTGTCCTCCCCTCCATGGAGCTGAGCGGCATCCAGAATACCGCGATTCAGAAGCTCGGCTACGGTTTCTGCCTCTTCACGGACAAAGACGCCGACCGCCGCAATCTGAGGGGAGAGAAGTTTTTTCAGCGCTGCCGCTTGAGAGTGTGTGATATAGCGGTGGCTGACAGGGGACAGAACAAATCCGATATAGTCCGGCATCAGAAGATTGGCGGTCTGGATATCTTCCGGACAGGTCATTCCGCATAGTTTGATTTTGGTCATGAGAGCCCCCGCAGCTTGCGCAGCATGACGCTCTTATCCGGCGCACGCATCAATGCCTCGCCGATGAGTACGGCATCCGCATCCATGTCTTCCAGTTTGGCAACATCCTCACGGCTGCGGATACCGCTCTCGGAGACAAAGAGGATGCTGCGCGGAATCCGGCGCCGCAGACGGAGACTATTGGAAGCGTCCACAGAGAAGTCCTTCAGATTCCGGTTATTGACGCCCAGAATCCGGGCACTGGCGCGGATGGCGATTGAGGCTTCCTGTTCAGTATGAACCTCAACCAGTGCGCTCAGTCCCAATCTGTCGCAGAGAAGAAGGTCATCCTTGAGCTGGGCCTCCTCCAGAATGGATACAATCAGGAGAACGGCAGAAGCGCCCAGGAGCTTTGCTTCATAGATCATATAGGGGTCAACGGTAAAGTCCTTACGCAGACAGGGGAGAGAGACATTGGCGGCAATCTCCTGTAGAATCCGGTCGCTGCCGAGGAACCATTTGGGTTCGGTCAGGACGGAGAGACAGTCGGCGCCGGCATGTTCATATTCCCGGGCAATCTGTAGATACGGGAAATCCGGAGAGATCAGCCCCTTGGAGGGAGAAGCCTTTTTGCATTCGCAGATAAAGGAGAGTCCAGGACACCGCAGCGCTTTTTCAAAGGAGAAGTTTCCGGAAGGAAGCGCGAGTGCCTCCTCACGGATCTGGGCGAGCGGGCGCTGCTCCTGCTTCTCTCTTACACGGCGCCTTGCGTGATCTGCCAGAAGATCCAAGGTGTTCATACCTGCTCCTCCGGAGTATGACTCAAGGTGATCAGCTTCTGGAGAGTCTGCATTGCCGCGCCGGAATCAATCAGACTACCGGCAAGATGGATCCCTTGCGCAAGGTTATCGGCCTTACCGCCGAGATAGAGCGCCGCACCGACGTTCATAAGGACGGCATCCCGTTTCGGTCCTTGCGCGCCGCCTAGAATATCCAGAGTGATCTGTGCGTTTTCCTGCGGGCTGCCTCCGGTAAGGTCCGATTTTGCACAGCGTTTCAGGCCAAAATCCTCCGGAGCGATCGTATAGGATTTGAACCATCCATCCTTAAATTCGCAAACAGAAGTAGGAGCGCTCAGGGAGATCTCATCCAGTTTATCCTGACCATAGACGACCATACCGCGTTTTACGCCGAGGCTGATCAGAACCTGTGCCAGTGGCTCCACCAGATATGCGTCATATACGCCCAGAAGCTGCATCTGAGGGCGGCCGGGATTGGTCAGCGGTCCCAGAATATTAAATACAGTACGGATTCCCAGCTCCTTGCGGATGGATCCTACATAGCGCATAGAGGAATGGTATTTCTGCGCGAAAAAGAAGCACATGCCGACCTTCTCCAGAAGTTCAGTGCATTTGGCCGGACTCTGTTCGATGTTGACGCCTAGAGCCTCCAGACAATCCGCAGTACCACAGCGGGAGGAAGCGGCGCGATTGCCATGCTTCGCTACCTTGACTCCACCGGCTGCCGTCACAAGGGCCGCGGTTGTGGAAATATTAAAGCTGTGTGCGCCGTCTCCGCCGGTCCCTACGATCTCCATAAGCTCCATTCCGGTATCTACACGGACGGCGTGTTCCCGCATGGCCGCGGCGCAGCCGGCGATCTCCGGTATGGTTTCCGCCTTGGTGCTTTTGGTGGAGAGAGCAGCTAGAAAGGCGGCGTTCTGTATGGGGCTTGTCTCGCCGCTCATGATCTCGTTCATGACGGAGTAGGCTTCCTCATAGGTAAGATCCTCTTTGTTGACAATTTTTACGATGGCATCCTGAATCATGATGTTATACCTCCTGTAGGTTCAAAAAATTATTCAGCATGGTTTTTCCGCTTGGAGTCAAGATGGATTCCGGATGGAATTGTACACCGTAGACCGGGTACTGCCGGTGTTCTACCGCCATGACTTCATTGTCGTCCGTGGCTGCGGTGACCTTTAGATAATCCGGAAGGGTCTTAGGGTCTGCTGCCAGAGAATGATACCTCGCGACAGGGGTCGGAGTCTGGCATCCGGAGAAGATGGGACAAGATAGGTCTAACTGAACCTCCGACTGTTTGCCGTGCATGAGCTGCTTTGCATAAGTGATCGTTGCCCCATAGGCGGCGCAGATGGCCTGATGTCCAAGGCAGACACCCAATATAGGGATCCTGGGGCCAAGCTTCTGCACGACTTCGATAATGATACCGGCATCTTCCGGTCGCCCGGGACCGGGGGAGAGAAGGATGTGGCTGGGATGCAGCGCTTGGATCTCTTCTACCGTCAGTTCATCGTTACGGATGATACGAATATCCGGATTTAGCTCTCCGAGGAGCTGATAGAGATTATAGGAAAAACTGTCATAGTTATCGATCAAGAGAATCATGTGTCTACCTCCTGTGCCAGTTCCAGTGCGCGGACGACCGCGCGAGCCTTATTGATGCATTCGTCGTACTCTTTATCCGGAATGGAATCAGCCACAATACCCGCGCCGCTGCGGACAAAGACCCGGCCGTTTTTCTTATAGGCGATGCGTATGGCAATGCAGGTGTCCATATTGCCGGTAAAATCCAGATAACCGATGGCGCCGCCATAGATTCCGCGTTTGTTGTTTTCTAATTCTCCGATCAGCTGGCAAGCGCGGATTTTAGGAGCGCCGGAGAGCGTGCCCGCAGGCAGTACGGCTTCGATGGCGTTTAAGGCGTCCAGATCGGGACGGATGTTTCCGCGGACGGTAGAACCGATGTGCATTACATGAGAATAGCGTTCGATGGTATGGAGACTTTCAACAGTGACGGTGCCGAAGCGGCTGAGCTTGCCAAGGTCGTTGCGTCCCAGATCTACCAGCATATTATGTTCGGCCAGCTCCTTTTCATCGGAGAGAAGCTCTTTTTCCAAAGCCTTGTCTTCTTCCGGTGTTTTGCCACGGGGACGGGTTCCGGCAAGAGGAAAGGTGTGCAGGACACCATCTTCCAGTTTTACCAAGGTTTCCGGGGAGGTCCCAGCGACCTCCACATCGGTTCCGGAAAAATAAAACATATAGGGAGAGGGATTCAGCGTGCGCAGGATTCGATAAGTGTTCAGCAGGCTGCCCTCATAAGGAGCGCTCAGCCGGTTGGAAAGGACGATCTGGAAGATGTCTCCCTCGTGGATGTGTTTCTTGGCCCTTTCTACCATGGAACAGTAGGTGCCGCGGTCAAAGAGGGGAGTGACTTCACCCAGAAGCCTTCCGGCCGGTTCTGTTTTCTGCGGATAGGAACGCAGGATGGAAGCGAGGTGAGACAGCTCCTGCGAGGCCTTATTATAGCCCGTTTCCGGATCCGTAAGCGGCATATTGACGATCAGGATGATCTTCTGCCGAAGGTTGTCAAAGGCGATGACCTTATCAAAGAGCATCAGATCCATATCCTGAAACGCTTCGGTATCCAGCGTGTCCCGCTGGACAGAAGGTTCGCTGTATTTAAGGTAATCATAAGAGAAATACCCGACAAGGCCGCCGGTAAAGGTGGGAAGATGGGGAAAGCGTGGACTTTTGTACTGACCAAGAATCTGGCGGAGGTAATCGGAAGGATGGTCGGTTTTCAGGGTGATATCTCCGATGTGCATCTCGCCGTCAAGACAACGGATCTCCAGCTTTGGGTCAAAGCCCAGAAAGGTGTAGCGTCCCCATCGTTCATTTTCGGTGACGGATTCCAGAAGATAGCAGTGAAGAGATAGATTCTTCAGGATTCGGAGCGCTTCTATCGGTGTACAGATGTCGGACAGGATCTCACAGCTTAACGGTACCACTCGGTATTGACCGGAACGGGCAAGATCCAAAACTTCATCCAGGCTGGGGATAATCTTCATGTTTATTTCTCCTTTTGACAATAAAAAAGTCCCTGACAGAAAGATTCTGTCAAGGACGAATAATACTTTATCCGCGGTGCCACCTTGTTTCATGGATCGCCCATGCGCTTAGCAGAGAACCAACATTCTCCCGGCAACTGACGTATGCCTGTACGTTGCAGAATACTTTGCGCGGATGCGCATTTGACTGCACCCTCAGCGGTCCATTTGATGATCTGTGTTTCATCCGGCTCTCAGCGTCCCGGACTCTCTGTAGAAGCATAACCACCGTTATCTCCGCTTCAACGGTTTATGAAAGAGATTATAATGTGTTTTTCCTGAATTGTCAATAGAAAACAGAAAAAATTTTTATAATTTATGTATAACAGAAAATACTTAAGAATGAGAAGGCTTGGATTCGATCTGAATCTCTCCGGCCTTTTGCAGAGCCATCTTGGCGGCAATCGGTCCGAAGATGGAATAGATAAAGGTAGAACAAAGGATAATGGTTCGGATCTGATCGGCGTACTGCGGGACAGCAGCGCCGGCTACGACTACAAGTCCCAGAGCCACACCGGCCTGCGGCATCAGTGTGGGGCCAAGATACTTGTTGATCTTATCCTCCTGATGGGTGAGCTTTCCTCCGGCCCAGGAGCCAACCATCTTGCCGATGACACGGAGCACTACATAGAGAATGCCGATGATACCGATTTCCGCGAGGGCAGAGAGCTGAAAGCCTGCGCCGGAGATAACAAAGAAGATCATGTAGATGGGAGGGGTAAAGGTATCGGCCACCTCTACCAGATCATCGATCTCATTATAGATGTTGACCAGAACACCGCCCAGTGTCATACATGCCATCAGAGAGGAACCGTTCAGCATTTCGGAGAGCCAGTAGCAGAAGAGGATCGAGAAGAGGATGATGCATAGGCGGTTGGAATGCTTATGGAAATACTTCAGGATAAACTTCATGGCCAGAGCGATGACAAAACCGATCACAAAGGAGATCAGAATCTCATAGAAGGGTTCCAGAATGGAAAGGAACAGATTGGTCTGCGAGGCGTTCAGAGAATTCACCAGCGTGCTGGCAAAGCCGAAGCCGATCAGGGCCGTCGCGTCGTCGATCGCGACTACGCTTAACAGCATGGAGGTCAGAGATCCGTGCGCTTTATACTGGTTGATAACCATAATCGTCTGTGCCGGAGCGGTCGCGGCGGCAATGGCTCCCAGCATGATGGAGAGACTGGTATCGAAGCCGCAGAGGATCAGTACCAGCGTTACCAGGAAGATGGCGCCGAAGGACTCAAAGATGGCGATAATAATCGGAGCGGCGCCCACACGCTTAAAATAGCTGAAACTGAATCCGCTTCCGACGGAAAAGGCGATAAATCCCAGCGCGATATTGGAGATAACAGAGAAACCGTCCACCATCTCCTGCGGAATGATATTGAGTACCGCAGGGCCCAGGAGGAGTCCGGCGATCAGATATCCGGTGACATTGGGAAGTTTGGCAAGCTTACCAAGCCGGCCCAAAAGGAGTCCGGCCAGCAGCATTAAGGCCGTAGCCAATATGATTTCATTTGCCATGACGCTTCAGCCCCCGTACATAGCCAACCGGCAGGGTAAAGACCAGACCGGCGTTCTCTTCTTCCAGGCTTCCCACGACAGATTCGATGATCTGTACGGCTGATTCGACCTGCTCCTCCGGCAGAAGGGTCATGATGGTGCAGTTCTTCTGTCGGCTTCTCGTCATGTACATACGGATGGTGCTCAAGAATTCAAATTCGTCCTCGTTGTGATGAGACTTCAGCACTCTTGCCATTCCTGTACTGTCAAAGATGGTCGCGCCATGGATTCCGCCGCGTTCCATTTGCGCCAGGAGCTCGTCCAGCTTTTCAGGCGCATTCAAAATAAAAAATAGTACCTGCATTCGGTATCACCTCATATAAATTATTCAAACGGTCTCATTGTATCGCATTGCTGCGGGATTTGCAATAGAAAACAAAAATATTATTCATCCCAGCCGTCTGTCAGGCGAAGAGTGACAGCGATATTCCGGACCATCTCGTCCTGCTGCAGTTCCAAGTCCTCTGGAGCCGAGATAGGGGGCAGATCTCCGTCTTCCTCTAACTCCACCAGAATCCAGCCGGAAGCGGCCTCGATCGCATGGTCAATCGCTTCCATAAGGGTATCTCCAGCAAAGGAGCAGCCCTCCAGGTCCGGAAAATATCCGGTATAGTTCTCAGCAGACGTTTTACGCAGAATTGCGGGATAGGTAAATTTCATAATGTTCTCCTCTTTTGATATTACAAGTTGATATTGTCATTATAGTCCGGTTGCGGGTAAAAAACAAGGGAGTAAGGTGGGGAAAGTAAGATTTTCTTAAGGATTTTTAGAAGTTCCTTTCTTGTCCGTGTCTGCCATGTATGATATAATGAAGACAGCAAGTACGGGGAGGAAAGTTATATGGAACGGATCTTGTTGGTCGAAGACGATGCGGAGATCGTAGGGGTATTGATGGAATTTTTGCGCTCAGAGGGCTTTTCTGTTGAAAACGCCTCAGGGCAAAGAGAGGCGCTGCAAAAGATTCGGGAACGGGACTATGACCTCCTTCTGGTAGATATATCCCTTGCGGATGGGAACGGTTACGCGGTCTGCGCCGCGGCCCGGACAGAAAAGGATACAGCGGTTATTTTTCTGACAGCGTCCGCCGATGAATACAGTACGGTGGCCGGGCTCGATATGGGAGCGGATGATTATGTGGTCAAACCATTTCGGCCCAGAGAGCTTGTATCACGGATCCGGAGCGTTCTGAGAAGGCGGAGTAGAGAGACACGACTGGAATACCGAGGCTTATCGGTGGATCCGGTACGCGGTAAGGTATGCGGAACGGACGGCGAGATCTTTCTGTCCGCATTGGAATACCGGCTGCTGCTGACCTTTTTTCAGCATCGGGGAGAGGTACTGTCCCGAAGCCGGCTATTGGAGGAGATATGGGATGCCTCCGGAGAATTTGTTAATGATAATACGCTGACGGTATACATCAAGAGGCTGCGGGATAAGGTCGAGAAGGATCCGACAGATCCGGTCTATATCCGAACCATCCGCGGACTGGGATATAAATTGGGGGAATAAAATGCAGCTGTTACGAAATCCGGAGCTTCGGCAGGACGCGGTATTTTACAGCATCCTTCTGGCCGGGGCCCTTGTGTGCGCTCTGTGGATGGGAGAAGGCCCAGGGATGTATCTGCTCGTGGCCGGAACCGCGCTGGGAGCAGGATATCATTTTTACGCGACAAGAAAGCGTTATAAGCGTTTGCAGGATCTGGCGGCGGATTTGGACCGGGTGCTGCATGGAGCAAGCGAGCTGCCGATAGAGCAATACGCAGAGGGAGAACTCGCGATTTTGCAGAATGAAACGCGTAAGATGCTTCTGCGCCTTCAGGAGCAGGCGGAAGCCCTCGGTAAAGATAAAGAATTCCTGGCGGATCTGATTGCGGACATCTCGCACCAGATCCGTACGCCTCTGACGTCGCTTCGGCTGTTTTGCACGCTGATCCGCAAGAAGGACCTGACACCGGAAAAGAGACAGGAACTTACCTGGGAGATTCAGCGCCTGCTGGACCGGATGGAATGGCTGATCGAGGCGCTGCTGAAGATGTCCCGCCTGGACGCGGGCACGGTTGCGTTCCGCCAAGATGAGGTGATGGCGGAAGAGCTTGTCTATAAGGCAGCGGAACTGGTAGCCATTCCCATGGAAGTCCGGGAACAGAAATTGAAGGTTGAAATGCAGGGGACGGAGAAATATGTAGGAGACTTGTCCTGGTCTGTGGAGGCCGTGGGCAACATCCTGAAGAATTGTATGGAGCATATGGGGCCGGGCGGCTGTATCGAGATCGGTGTCAGTGAAAATACACTTTATACGGAGATTCGGATCCAGGATCATGGTCCGGGAATTCTACCGGAGGATCTGCCGCATCTTTTCGAGAGGTTTTACCGCGGAGGCAATTCTCATTCTGACAGCATCGGTATCGGACTGGCATTGGCACAGATGATCATCAAGGAACAGAACGGGACCATTCAGGCGCAGAATGCCGAGGACGGCGGCGCGGTCTTTACGATACGATTCTATAAGACAGTTATATAAAATGACATTTTTGTTATCATAGAGTCACCGGATCGTCATCGGAGGCTGCTATACTTAAGAGGAAGAACAGAAAAAGGAGGCAGCGAAATGGAGATCTTACGAGTGGAAAATCTGGTTAAGACCTATGGTAAAGGGGAAAATCAGGTGCAGGCACTGGCAGGTGTGAGCTTTTCTGTGGAAAAGGGGGAATTCCTGGCGATTATTGGACCCTCCGGTTCTGGAAAGTCCACACTGCTGCATATTTTGGGAGGAGTGGATCGACCGACCTCCGGCAAGGTGTATATGAACGGGCAGGATGTATACGCGCAGAATGAAGAGCAGCTGGCGATCTTTCGGCGCAGGCAGGTGGGGCTGATCTACCAGTTTTACAATTTGATTCCGGTTCTGGATGTACGGGAGAATATGACATTGCCGGTATTGATGGACGGAAGAAAGGTCAATGAGGAGCGGCTGCGTGAGCTGTTAAGGATTCTGGGATTAGAGGAGAGGGAAAAGCACCTGCCCAACCAGCTGTCCGGCGGTCAGCAGCAGCGGGTATCTATCGGACGGGCGCTTATGAACGCGCCCGCTGTGGTGCTGGCAGATGAGCCTACCGGCAATCTGGACTCCCGAAACAGTCAGGAGATTGTAGAACTCCTGAAGATGTCCAATCGAAAATACGCGCAGACACTCATCATGATAACGCATGATGAGAATATCGCGCTGCAGGCAGATCGGATTCTCGCGATTGAGGACGGAAGGATCACGAGGGACGAGGTGCTTCGCCGATGAATATTTTTCATAAAGTCACGGGACGGACATTGCGCCTGAATCGAACGAGGACCGGAGTGACAATCATCGGAATCCTGCTCTCGGCTGCGATGATCACGGCGGTTGTCTCTCTTGTCGTCAGCTCACAGGCTTTTTTTACAGATATGGCCCGCTATGAAAACGGAAACTGGTATACAAGACTGGTTGGGGTTTCAGAGACAGAGCTCGATGAATTACGCGCAGATAACCGAATTGAGGCGATCTGTCCGATGCGGATTTTGGGAAGTGCCAAGATGGGGAGCGAAGAAGACAATGAGGCGTACCTGTATATGCTGGAGACCGGAGAGGAGGCTATTGACCTTTTGCCGCTCCACCTGCTGAGTGGAAGGATGCCGGAAAACGCGCAGGAGATTCTGTTGCCGGGAATCGACAGCTTTGAGAATAAGCTGGGAAAAACATTGACACTGAGGGTTGGACAGCGGATGTACGAGGGAGAAGCGCTGGACGCGTATAATTCGTATATTACCGGAGAAGAATTTGTCGAAGCGCAGGAGTGCACATATACGGTTGTCGGATACTATAATTCGAGATATTGCGATATTGCGGAGAATGGCTACGCGGTGTTCATCGGATGGGAAGGGGAGACGACGGACGCGACGTATGATGTCTATTTCCGGACAGAAGATCCCAAGGACGCGTATCTGTGGCCAAACGATGATGTGTCGTGCGGAGGGGAATACAACAAGTTCCTGCTGCTTTTCCAGGGAGCCTCCGGACACAATTCCTATTATTCAGTTCTTTACGGGTTGGCGTCTGTGATTATCGTATTGATTTTATTGGGATCCATTTCACTCATCTACAATGCTTTTTCGATTTCGGTGAGTGATAGAACCAGGCAGTTTGGAATCTTGTCATCGGTCGGCGCGACCAGAAGACAGCTTCGCAGCAGTGTCCTATACGAGGCATTGTTATTGGGCGGAATTGGGGTGCCGCTCGGGATTGCCTGCGGCCTTCTGGGAATCTGGATTACGATTCTGTGTATTGGAAAGTATGTTACACAGGCCATCGCCGGGGTGACAACAATAGACGGAGGCTTTCCAATCCTTACTATGCATGTCTCCTGGCAGTCGATGCTGATATCCTGGCTGATTGGAATGGGGACGGTACTGGTATCCGCGTGGATTCCGGCGTACCGCGCGACAAGAGTATCGGCCGTGGAAGCGATTCGAGG
>CABUPM010000073.1 GCA_902493345.1 uncultured Eubacteriales bacterium
CTGGGCTTCCTGTAATTTTGCCTTTTTTAGTGTCTACTTTTTCTTGACAAGTGCACCCAAAAATCCTTGAGGCAGCCTGGTTTCTTATGTTCTCAGCCCTTGACCGATCCCAGCAGCGCGCCCTTGGCAAAATACTTCTGCAAGAACGGATATACGACTACGATCGGCAATGTGCTGACGCAGATAACCGCGTACTTTACCGCATCGGACGGAACCTTGGCGAATTCAGATAAGCTCTCCGATCCGGCAAAGCCGCCGACGGACAGAACGATGATCTGACGCAGCCATACCTGAATCGGCCACTTGTTGATATCATCCAGATACATCATCGCGTTGAAGTAACTGTTCCAGTGGGACACCGCATAGAACAGGGTGATCGTCGCAAAAGAAGCCTTAGATATTGGAACTACAATTCTCGCAAATACCTGCAGGTCATTGCAGCCGTCAATCTGTGCCGATTCCTCAATACTGTCCGGCAGTCCCTGGAAGAAATTCTTCATGATGACCATGTTATAAGCGCTGATCGCGATCGGCAGCCACAGGGACCAATATGAATTCAGCATTCCAAGATTATTGACCACCAGATAGTTGGGGATCATGCCCGGATTAAAGAGCATGAAGAAAATTACGCATCCCATAAAGAATTTTCTGCCCGGCAGATATTTCTTAGACAGCGCGTATGCCGTAATCGACGTGATCGCGATATTGATCAGGGTTCCGACTACCGTAATAAATACGGAATTGACTGTACTGCGCGCCAGGACATTGGTCGTAAAGATGTAACTGTACGCATCGGTACTAAAGGAGTTAAAGCCTCCGATCATACCCGTCGCCGAGAAGGATCCCACGATTACAAACAGGATAGGAAATACCATGACAAAGCCGATCAGACCCAGCAGGATATAGTTGAATACATCAAATACCCGGCTTCCAACGGATTTATTTTTTACCATTGCCATCAGAAAATTCCCTCCTCTCCGATTCGATTGGCTGCCATATTGGTCAGCAGCACCAATATCAGGCTGACTACCGACTTAAATATGCCCAGCGTGGTCGAATAACTGAAGTTACCGTTGATGATACCTTCTACATAGATGTATGTATCAAATACCTCGGCAACCTGACGGTTGATGGAGTTACGCATCAGGTAGATCTGCTCAAATCCTGTATCCATAAAGCTGCCCATCCGAAGGATAAACAGCGTGATGATCGTACCTCGAATGGCGGGAAGCGTAATATGCCACAGCTGTTTCCAGCGGCCCGCGCCATCGACGACTGCCGCTTCGTAGAGCTGCTCATCTACGCCGGAAAGCGCTGCCAGATAGATAATGGTTCCCCACCCCGCTTCTTTCCAGATGGATTCTATTACGATGAGCGGCCGGAACCATCCCGGATTCAGCAGAAACTGCACCGGCTGCGCTCCCATCGAAACCAGAAGCTTATTGATGTATCCTGTCGGTCCGATAAAGAGGTAGACCAAACCGACCAGAACCGACCAGGATAAGAAGTGCGGCAGGTAGATCAGCGACTGAACAACCCGCTTATAGCCGGATTTACGAACCTCATTCAGTAACAAAGATAAAATAATCGGCACAGGAAAATAAAATGCCAGATTATACAGCGCCAGCAGAATCGTATTGGTAAAGAGCAGGCCGAAGCTATAGACGGCGCTGCCATTAAAGACTCTCTTGAAGTTATCCAGTCCTACCCACGGGCTTCCGGAGATTCCGAGCGTCGGAAAATAATCCTGAAACACGATTATCAGGTTGGTTGCGGGATAAAACTTAAATACAATATAATAGATGATGCCCGGCAGCAGCATGATATACAGCCATTTATATCTTTTTAACGTCTGTAATAGACCATGCTTTTGCCCCACGGCTACACTTTTTGCCATATGTATCCCCCCATCTTGATAAAATTTCAGGGGGCGGGCTCATTTGAACCGCCCCCTGAGATATATACCGATTTAACCCTGAACGTAGTTCGCCTGAATCTCGTCCAGAATCGCCTGACCGCCGGAAGACAGCCAAGTATTTACCGCTGCTTTGAACTGATCCTCAGTGATGTAACCCATGATGAACTGCGCTCGTGCATCGAAGATCAAAGACGCGAGCTCATTTTCCTTCTGAACATTCTCAGAGGAGAGCATACCAAGAGAGATATCCGGTACAGCATACTGCGCGTTCTCCGCGTACTCCTGCTGAATCCTATCGTATGCGGACATTGGCTGGCCCCACTCTTCTGCCATCAGTCTTCCTGGGAATATACTGCAGATATTCCCAGAGCCATCAGCCGTTCTCAGCTCATTCTGCTCCGGAGTAATCGTAATCGTACCGTCCGCAGCCTGTGTATAGTGGATACCCTCGATACCGATATCAGCTGCCTTCGCACACTCACCATGATTCAGATCTACAAAGAACTGCAGGATCTTACGCAGATCTTCTTCGGTCTTAACGGCGGATACCGGGAATACGCATCCGCCGCTAACGCCCGTAATGTTGGAGTTAACGACCTTGTTGCCGTTCGGATCCAGAGAAAGCATCTTATAACCGATCTTCGCATCCGGATTGTTTGCGATCAGCGTATCGTACTTACCGCCAGGCGTTATAGAGTTCGTCGCTGTCGTGAACATGAAGCCGGCACGACCATCCAGCAGCGGATTGTACTTAGCTCCGGAACCCAGCGTCATAAACTCAGAGTTCAGATAGCCGTTTTCAAACATGTCATGCATCATGTTCAGACAGTCCATATATTCCTGTGTCTGGAAATACGCTACAACTTTGCCGTCCCTTACGCCGTAGCGGTTCGGGGCGCCGCAGGCAACTGCCAGCGTATTGAAACCATAGTTTACTTCCTTATCCTGATCATCTACATAGTTGAAGCCAGTCGTATCGTCGATGCCGTTCTGATCCGGATCCTGCTCTGTGAACGCCTTGGCCAGGTTATAATAGTCCTGCGCGCTCATAACTTCCGGCAGCTCGATTCCCAGGTTCTCCACCCAGTCCTGACGATATACCATCGCGATTCTGGCATCCGGAACATAACCAGGTACACAGTATCTTCTGCCTTCGGTCAGAGAGGTATCACGCTGTACGGCACTCATCAGCGTATCGGTGATGTAGGGATAATCCTTGATAATATCTGTAATATCCCAGAACGCGCCGGTCTTGCACATACGGATGTAGTTGGAGGAGGTCACGTCCGCTCCGCCCATAACCATCAGCGCATTGCCTCCGGCCATCATCGTATTGAACTTGGTCGCTGTCTCACCATTGGGTGACCATGTAATCTGAATCTCGACATTCAGCTTTTCCTGTATAAATTCAAACACCGGATTGTTCTTGGTGTTCGGCGGCTCCTGCTGATAGAAGCTGGCCAATGTTGTGATCAGAAACGGCGTATCCGCCTCTGCCCCCGGCGTGGATGTCTCCCCGCCCTTCGACTGCTCTGTCTTAGAGCCTGTGTCTGACTTGCTGGACGAATCATTGGTGCCGCCGCTGCATCCCATCAAAGAGGATAAAGCCATCACAATCACCAAAATTACTGCTGTCCACTTTTTCATTGTTCGAACCTCCCTTGTATTTTTAGTACCATGGTGCTATAGATATTACACCATTTATATTCGTTTGTCAATTCATTTTTGAATAAAATGTGAAATTTTTATAAATATACCAAAACGCTGATGTAAAAACAGCATATATCCTTTTTACATCAGCGTCTCATTTTATGCGCATTGCCTATTGTGCCATCGCGTGATCATTTTGCAGCGGCGCCAGGCCGATGCTGATCAACAAGCATTGATCAACCCTGCCCATCGCTTCATCTGTCAGATGGCAGATGCATTCCTTAAGCCTCCGTTTATCCAGTGTCCGGATCTGCTTCAGAAGAATCACCGAGTCCTTCACCAGCATATCGGGACTGCCCTGGATCTCCACATGCGTCGGCATCTTAGCTTTATTCATCCTTGAGGTGATCGCCGCGCAGATCACAGTCGGGCTGTAGCGGTTTCCGATATCATTCTGAATGATTACAACCGGCCGGATTCCGCCCTGCTCCGATCCGACCACCGGCCGCAAATCTGCGTAAAATACGTCTCCTCTCCTAACAGTCATTTTCCTGCACCCCGTTTTTGTGTACCATATGTAGTACCACTCCTTCTTGTCTTTGCTCACACTCTCAGTATGGCCGTCCTTTCTTTATTTTATACAGGACCGGCAAAATTTGTGAATTCTATTCCTGATAGATCCTCGGAACCCGGCTGGAGATCGCGCATAGCACCTCATAGCTGATCGTTCCTAAAAGCTCTGCCATCTGCTCGGCATCCATTCCTTCCCCCAAAAGTGTCACCGGTGTTCCCCGCTCCACCCCTGGAATCTCCGTCACATCTACCATAAACTGATCCATACAGACTCGTCCGCATATCGGCGCCTTTTTCCCGTGAATCAGGACATACCCGCGATTCGACAGCCCCCGGTTATATCCGTCCGCATAGCCTACCGGAATCGTAGCGATGACAGACCTTCTGGACGCTGTCCATGTGCCGCCGTAGCTGATCGGCGTTCCTGCTTCCACAGTCTTGACATAGGATACATGCGCTCTCCAGCTTAAGACCGGACAGAGCTTCAAAAGACTCCGATCCACCTCTGGGGACGGATAGAGACCGTACAGAATGATTCCGGCGCGCACCATTGTCTGCTGCGTCCCCTTCATCTCCATAATCGCCGCGCTATTATCCACATGCCGCAGTGGTATCTCCAGGCCCTGCTCCCGCAATATCCTCTCCATCTTCTCGTAACTTGCGTACTGCTCCCGCGCGTATGTCTTATCCGTCTCATCCGCTCTTGCAAAATGTGTAAACAGCCCTTCAATCTTCAGATGCCGCATCCGTCCGATCTGCAAGATCTCCCGTGCCGATTCCTGCGTGCAGGCAAACCCGATTCTGCCCATTCCGGTATCCAGCTTAATATGTACACGGACCGTACGGCCGAACTTTCGCGCTGCTTCTTCCAGCCGTTCCGCCATAGACAGCGTAAAAATCGCGGGTTCCAGATCATACTCCAGCACATTTTCCATCTCTTCATCGGGGGTATCCCCCAGAATCAGAACCGGCTCTGTCACGCCAGCCTGGCGCAGAGCGGCGCCTTCCTGCCACATCGCTACCGCGTAGCGTTCCACTCCGCACTGCCGCAGCACCGGATAGATCTTGGCGGCGCCGTGTCCGTACGCGTCCGCCTTAACCACCGCTGTCAGCTGTACACCCGGCCGCAGCTGGCGGCGGATATTCTGTACATTTTCCCGAAGAGCGCCCAGATCGATCACTGCCGCCGTCCGATAGGTTTTCTCCTGCATTGCTCTCACTCTTTCTCTATTGTAAATAAAGAGGTATCCATCTCCACATTCGGCTGAAACTCTATATAGTCCACCCGTATAGAAAGCATTCCCTCTGTATCGTATATTTCCATCCGTTTGGGATATCCGTTCTGCGCGTTCACCCATAACCGCTGTACTGCCAGCTTCTCGTGTCCGCCGGACAGTTCTGTCTCCCATACATATTCTCCATCTTCCGGCTCCACTTTCTCCGGGCTACGCAGATACTGCTGCCAGAATTCCTGCAGAAACAAGACGCTACGCACCGGTGTCTCCGAAGCCTCCACCGCCATTCCAATGGATGGATCCTTCTGCATCGTCTTTTCTCCGTCGCATATCGTAAGAACTCCCCGGCACTCCTCCGGCGCCAGCACCTCCATCCGGTACGGTCCTGACATTAGGACCTGCTGCCGCACCGTATAGGTGTTGCTGCTCCGGTTCGATACAAAAGTAATCTGCAGTGTTGCCTGATAGCTTGTCATCTGTGCCCAGAACTCCTGTATGTCTGCCGGAGACATCTCCCCGGCCTGCGCCGTGCCGCTGCATCCGGCCAGCAGGCATAGCCACATCAGGACCCATATTCCTCTTCGGCGCCATCCAAACCTCCTGCATTGACGCATTCTGCTGCCTCATTCTATGGATTCCCTATCATTATACGCCGCAGGCCCAGAATTTATGACAGAATCAGGTGATCCGGCCTCAAAAAACGAATGATATCCGATGCCGTCAGGGCATATTGTCCTACCTCTTCCGCAGCTCTGTCTCCAGCCCGTCCATGGAGCCATACACCGCAGGCAGCCGTTTTCCACAGATCTCCATCTCCTTGCTGCGCACAGAGTCCCGCGATCGTCCCCGCAAGCACATCTCCGGAACCTGCCGTAGACATGCCGGGATTGCCCGTCGTATTAACAGCGATTCTCCCCCAGGGGTCTGCCGTCACCGTAGCAGCTCCTTTTAATACCACGACTGCCTCGTATTGTCTGGCCAGCGATACCGCTGCCGCAGGCAAATCCGCCAGCAGCGCCTTGGCAGATCGTCCGGTCAATCGAGAGGCCTCTCCCATGTGCGGCGTCAAAATCATCCCCGGCCTACGCATTCCGCTATGCCTTGCCAGAATATTCAACCCGTCCGCATCCACAACCAGCGGCACCTCTTCCGGCAGCTCCCGTAGAATCTGAAAGAACAGTTCCTCATGATTTCCCAGTCCCGGTCCCACTACGGCCGCTGTCACGTCCGACGAAATCCTCACCTGCGACGGATCTTCATACAGAATCTGAACCGCTTCCGGAACGCTGAGTGTCATCACAGCGGATTCCTTCTGCGGAATGACCGTCCGTACCAGACCCGTTCCCGTATGGTAAGCAGCTTTGGCCGCAAACACCGCGGCGCCCATCATCCCAGGACTGCCCGCTGCTACCAGCACCTTGCCG
Organism: uncultured Eubacteriales bacterium; assembly: GCA_902493345.1. Lineage (GTDB taxonomy): Bacteria > Bacillota > Clostridia > Lachnospirales > Bianqueaceae > Faecimorpha. The sequence continues at coordinate 6,801 of CABUPM010000073.1, forward strand.
TAGGTTCCCTTATGGCTGTCGATCTGTCTGGGCGGAAGGCTCTGTACCGCATCCTCCCGCTCAAAAAGGTATTTTTGTCCCTCCGCCTCGATCTGATTCTCCCGTGGAATCCCGATCTCCTGCAAATCGATCTGTCCGGCATACTCTCTTCCCGGATACAGACACAGTCCTGTCTTATATCGGCTGAACGTAACAGTCTTATCGGCATGAACCGCGCATCCGAGAATCTGTCCCGTACCGGAATGGATTCCTGACGGAATATCAACCGCAACCACATACGCGCCCGACTGTCTCTTCTCATTGCACCAGCCTATGGCACGTTCCGCCTCGCCCGTAATCTCCCGGCTCAGCCCCGTACCAAACAACGCGTCCACAATGCAGCCGTACTCCTCCGTCTTTTCCGGGACTCTCCAGAACACAGGAATCCCCAGCGGCGCCAACATCTGATAATTGGCCGCGGCATCCGTCGTCCCGTTCATCTTTTCCTTTTTCCCTATAATATACACATCCGTCGGTACATGCTGGGCATGCAGAAGCCTGGCAATCGCGAATCCGTCCCCACCATTATTCCCGGTGCCGCACAGAACCGCTGTACGCTTTTTCCCGCAGGCCAATATTCTCTGAACCACTCCCTGTGCCGCACGCTCCATCAGCGTCCGTCCGGGAATCCCTGCCTGCTGGATCGCCCATTGATCCATCCGGCTCATTTCCTGCCCGTCATATATCTTTTTCATAGCGCAGAATCTTCCTTATTGATGCAGCAGGACTTCCCGATTGGTTCCATAAAAGATATCTTCATGTCCGCTCATCATCCGGCAGAATTCCTCAAAACGCTCCCAGCGCTCCGGATAGATGTCAAACTCATACGCATGTCCCCAGATATAAAAGACCTGCGGCGTATCGCTCTGAAGTTGTAGAAACTCCTCTCCCAACGCAAACAGCTGATCCCACTGTTCATGATGATATAGGGTTCCTTCATACCGGTACAGATTGCGGAAAGGCGCAAAGCTTCCTGTGGTGATGGTACTTCTGGCATATTGAATCCCTGTATGTTCCTGCACAAGCTGTGCCACATGCTCGTTGTTGTTGACACCGCCGCCGGGGTAAGCCATCCCGATCACCTCATATCCGACCATCTCCGACAGCTTTAGCCGATCCTCCTCCACCTGCCGGATCACCTCTTCATCCGTACAACGTGTCAAATTGGGATGCGTCAGCGTATGCGCCGCTACTTCATGCCCCTCATATACATAGCGGACATCTTCCGTTTTTACCTTGATATGATCCACATGCCGGCCATTACGCACCAGATGCCCATCCTTGCCTAAAAGCTCAGAATTGAGGTTAAATGTCCCCTTCAGTCCATATCGGTTAAAAATATTGATCAGACGCTGATCCTGCAATACTCCGTCATCGTAGCTAAAGGTCAATGCCTTATTCTTTCCCTGAAACATACCGATTCTTCCTTTCCTGTAATTAAGATATAATCATTATACCGCATCCCATTAAAATGTCAACGGCTCACTCTAGTTCATACGCTCCATACGGGATTAACATCACATAGGTGCTTCCCGCGTAGAGCCGAAGCTCCCCCTTATCTTCATTCCATAAGACGAGCGGTTCCCTATCCGTCGGTTCCTGCCAGCGGATCTCCTGATATTTTCCCTGTCTGAAGTAATATCCCGTCCCTCCACGTAAGTCCATGCTCCAGACTCCGTCCATATCATAGCCGCTCTGCGTCGTATACATATTGTACGCTGTCTTCCGGACTGTCCAACTGCGGATATACAGTAATCGTCCTACATTCCTTTCCCACAGCGTCTCTATAGTCCGGCGGATAAAAGTTCGAGATCGTTTCCGTCCTTGCCCTCTCTGAGTTCTCCGTCCCTGCCGCGCTGATATATTCCGCTCCTAACCCTTTCGCAAGAAATGCCGCCAAAGGATATTCCGGTGCCCGTGTCAGATTCTCCGGCATAGTAGAACGCTCACTCCATACCGCCATATACACTGGACTCTCTTCCCTCATAACCTCGATCAAAAGATCGGCCTGCACCGGACTCTCCACCATGACAGCTACCGGATCGTATACCTCTGTCCCGCTCTCTTTCCCTGTATACGGATTCACCGCCCCGCTATACTCCGGGACTTCCGGAAGGAATTCCTCCTGCGATGCCTGACTGTTCAGGACACGATAGGTCGGGGTACCGCAGCTGCATAACATTAGAAAAATCAATCCCAGGAACCATATGTACTTTCTTTGTGCTTTCATCCTTTGTTTCCCCCTTTCACCTGTTACTTAACTTTATTATAACTAAAATGGAAAGAATTTACAATAGCGTACTATATCATATGCCAGTATAATAATAAATTTTTATGGCTACCGTACGAACCTAAGATTCAAGCGGCTTCCACAGAAAAAGCCGCCTGATTTCTCTCGGAAACCAAGCGGCTGCGTATAAAATTTTTTAAGGGACAAAATCATATCATCCACACGGGGACAATATATGTGCTGCTGTCTATTGCGCCCAATGCCTCCCGAAGGCAGATAATAGCGCCCGTTCCTCTCGGCACGGAGGCCTTATCCAACAGCCTGAAAGCACCTGTAATTTGCGTGGGCGGGTTGATGCTTTTTTTGATTTCGATGGGATACAACTGTCCGTCGCTCTCCATAATTAAGTCGATCTCATTGCTGTTCTTGTCCCGGTAATAATGCAGTAGGCAATCCTTGGCACTGTTACTGTAGGTTTTCATGATTTCCGACACAACATAATTTTCTAAAATTGCTCTGTTGATTGCGCCGTTCATTAGAATTTCTGGGCTCGAGTACCGCGTCAAATAGCAGACAAGGCCTGTATCAAAGAAATACATCTTCGGTGTTTTGATCGTCCGCTTCAGAAGATTGTTGGAGTAAGGGTGCAAGAAGAATACGATTCCAGATTTCTCAAGTTCCTTCATCCAGCGCTTTGCGGTATCATCACTTACACCCACATCCCCGGCGATGTCATGCATATTCAACATCTGTCCGCTCCTGCAGGCGGCAGCACGAATGAAATCCGCAAACATCACCTTATCCACGCCTGGAATATCGGTGGTCACATCCCGGTCAATATAGGTCTGAATATAGCTGCTGTAAAACACATCCCGGTCTTTATACTTGCCGCTTCTGTGGCCGGGGAGTGCGCCGTCCCAAATCCTTTGATAGATCTCATTCGGTGTGGCTGGGGAAAGCAACGCCTTGCGCTTCTGCAATTCGTCAAGCTCCAACGAAAAGGGTGAAACCTCCATTGCACCGCAAAGCTCCGACTGTGACAGTGCAGACATATGAAGAATGGCGGTTCTTCCGGCCAGCGACTCCTGTGCCAGCTCCATCAGGCGATACGCCTGAGAACCGGTCAGCCAGTAGGAGCCGGGGGCAGCGCCGTTATCCACGGCGATCTTGATATACGAAAACAGCTCCGGTGCATACTGAACCTCATCGATGAGAACCGGCGCGGGATGCAGCTTCAAGAACATTGCAGGATCGGTTTTGGCAAGCCTGCGTTCCTCCAAATCGTCCAGCGAAACCTCGGCTCGTGCCGTCCCCTCCATCAGATGCCGCAGCATGGTGGATTTTCCGACCTGACGCGGGCCGGTCAGCAGCACACAAGCATACTCCTCATTGATTGCAATAAACTTCTTTTCAAGCTGTCTCTCAATATACATTGCCCTGCCTCCTTTAGGCTAAAATACGATGCACCTTTATTATAGCCTAAAAGAGAGGAAAAATCAACAGTTTTTAGGCTAAAATACGATGCGCTTGTATTTTAGCCAACGAAGGCAACGATTATGCGTGTCTGCAACAGGCTTTCACCATTCACGCAAAAGCCGCACGATTTCAAATCAGGCGGCTAAGCAGACGGTACTTGTCATTCCCCCCCATCAAAGAGCGTCGGGATTTTTTTCATGATCGCTCACCTCATCACCTTGATAATCAACTCGTTCACATCCTCTGCCGGCTTTCCGGCAGAAAGAAGCTTGTTGCGAAAAGCAAGAAGCGCTTCCCGCATCAGCC
>CABUPM010000074.1 GCA_902493345.1 uncultured Eubacteriales bacterium
CATCGGTCTTAAGAATACAGAAGGACTCGGCCGCTCCTCGGCCTACACGTCCCCGGAGCTGATGAAGCTGCGCCAAGCCGAAACGCTCCGCATTTTCGATCACCATCAACGTCGCGTTAGGCACATTGACTCCGACTTCTACAACCGTGGTTGAAACCAGGATCTGGATCGTCCCCTGATAGAACTCCTGCATGATCTGTTCTTTTTCTTGATTTTTCATGCTTCCGTACAAGAGTCCCACCTTATACTGCGGAAAGACCATCTTTTGCAGATACTCTCCGTACTCCAGAACCGACCGCAGATCTCCGGTCTCCCCTTCCTCTACGGCGGGACAGATGACATACGCCTGATGCCCGGCCTGTATCTGCTTATCTATGAATTTATAGATCCGCTCCTCATAGCTTGCGCCGACACAATAGGTCTTGACCGGTGTCCGGCCCGGCGGTTTCTCGTCCAGAACCGATACGTCCATGTCACCGTACAGCACCATCGCCAGTGTCCGCGGAATCGGCGTCGCCGTCATGACCAGGACATTGGGCATCTCGCTCTTTTCTGCCAGCGCCGCCCTTTGACGCACGCCAAAACGATGCTGTTCATCTGTGATAACCAGACCCAGCCTGGCGTATTCGACGCCTTCCTGAATCAGCGCGTGTGTCCCGATGATAACGTCCAATAATCCCAATTTAATCCGATCGTAGACATCCCTGCGTTCCTTGGCGGTCAACGAACCCGCCAGAAAACCGACCCGAACGCCCAGCGGCTCCATCAGCCGACGTGCTTCTTCATAATGCTGCGCTGCCAATACCTCTGTCGGCGCCATCATCGCGGACTGCTTTCCGGCGCGGGAGGCCGCGAAAAGCGCCAGCATGGCAACCGCCGTTTTGCCGGAACCTACGTCTCCCTGCACCAGCCGGTTCATCGCTTTATCGGAGGACAGATCCGCCAGAATCTCCTTCCATGTCCGCTCCTGTGCCCCTGTCAGCGCAAACCCAAAACGCTTCCGCAGGGACGCTTCATCCGGAGCCGCCGGAATTCGGTAGCCCGTCTTATCCAGAAAGCGATTGTTTTTCAGCTGCAGCAGCGCCAGTCTCAGCATAAACAGTTCATCAAAAATCAACCGGCGGCGCGCTATATCCAGTGATTCATAGGTGTCTGGAAAATGGATCTGATGGATCGCGTAATTATATTCACACAGTCCGTACCGACTCCGTATCTCTTCCGGCATGTATTCCAGAATCCCTGGAAGCTCCAGGGCCTGGCGCATCGTCTGGCGCAGCAGCGTCTGTGTGAGGCCTTCGCTCAAGGGATACACCGGCAGGATGCCTGTTTCCTCTTCCAGGCCCTCATGAAACTTGGGAGAGATCAAAGACAGCGTATTATACTTATGGTCTGCCCGGCCGGCAAATACATAGACCTTACCCGGCTGCAGATTTTTGGCGATATATGTCTGATTGAACCAGACCAGCTGTATGCTGCCGCTGGCATCCGCTGCCCGGGCCCGTGTAATCGTAAGTCTGCCCTTGCGGAAGGTAGAAGGCGCATGTATGAGCTGCGCACGCAGCATCACATTCTGTCCCGGCTCCACCGACGCCACTGGTACGATCTCCCGTCGGTCCTCATAATCTCTGGGATAATACCCGATCAAGTCCTCCGCGCTTTCAATTCCGATATGAAAAAAGGCCCGTGCCCTTTGATGGCCCACGCCTTTTAACTCTGTCAGCGCCGTTTTATGTTCCTCCACGGCAACCTCCTGTAATTTTACTCTGCAGAAATGATATAATGGTACAACGGCTGTCCGCCATTGTGTACTTCCACTTCACAGCCCGCATTCTTGCCGACGATATACTCCGCAAGCTCCGTTGCCGAGGCTTCGCTCGCATCCTCGCCGTAATATACGGTAAAGAGCTCCTTATCGTAATCCAGCAGATGATCGATCAGCTGACGGGATACCTCCTGCGCGTCCTGACCCACAACACTCATCTCTCCATCCAGCATGCCGAGAATATCGTCCTTATGGATCTCAAACTCACCCAGATGCGTATCACGGATCGCGAAGGTCGTCATACCCGTATGCACTTCCTGAATGGCCTCTTCCATCATCTTGAGGTTCTCCTCCGCGGAGAAATCCGCCGCGAAGTTGAGAAGAGCGGTGATTCCCTGCGGAACGTTTCTGGTAGGAACAACCAGGATCTCCTTGCCCTGCACCAGCTTGGAAGCCTGCTGCGCTGCCAGAATAATATTCTTATTGTTCGGCAGTACAAAAATATGATCCGCGTCGATCTTTTCAATCGCATTCAGTATGTCTTCGGTGCTGGGATTCATCGTCTGTCCCCCGGTGATCACCTGATCCGCTCCCAGTTCCTTCAGAACCTTGGTCAGGCCCTCACCCATGGAAACCGCGATAAATCCATACTGCTTATGCTCCGCCGGCTTTTCCGGCTCCTGAACCGGCTGCGCCTTTGCCTGATCCTTTTCCTGAATGACCAGACTCTGGTGCTGCAGGCGCATATTATCAATCTTCATATTGCTCAGATATCCCAGGCTGAGGCCCTTCTGGATCGCCAGACCCGGATCATTGGTGTGAACATGGATCTTGATGATATCCGAGTCCGCCACAACGACCAGAGAATCGCCGATGCTGCTGAGATATGTCCTCAACATCTCTTCATGGCTCTCCGCATTGGCGCAATGCACGATGAATTCTGTGCAGTATCCAAACTTGATGCTTTCCGTGTCAAAAGCCGCCTGTGCCTGCTTCTTCTCTGCTTCCGGCTCCGACTTCTGCTCTGCCGGCTTCTTCGCGTCCGCATGCAATGTATGATCGGTATCCTCGCCGATCAGGGACGCATACATGCCCTTATAAATATACAGCAGTCCCTTGCCTCCGGCATCCACTACACCGGCTTCCTTCAGAACCGGGAGCATCTCCGGTGTCTGCTCCAGCACTTCTTCTCCACGTGCGATCACGATCTGCAGCAGATCCGCCAGACTATCCTCACTGACCGCCGCTTCCACCGCCGCATCCGCCATACCGCGCGCTACCGTCAAAATCGTTCCCTCTTTGGGACGCATTACAGCCTTATACGCCGTCTCAACACCCTGGCGCATCGCCACGGCCCATGCCGCTGTATCGATCTCCTCGACACCCTTTAATCCTCGGTATATTCCGCGGAACAGCTGAGATACAATAACGCCGGAATTACCCCGGGCGCCTCTCAGCGCTCCGGAAGACAGAGCCTTGGCGATCTGCTCTACGCTCGCGTCCTCACCAGCCTTGATCACTTCGCGAGCGGCAGACATAACCGTCAGGCACATATTGGTGCCGGTATCGCCGTCCGGTACAGGAAACACGTTCAGCTCGTCCACTTCCTGCTTGTTCTTCTCCAAGCGGTTCGCACCCGCTACCAACATCCAGCGAAACTGCTCCGCATCAATTACATTACTCAAAGCAACAACCTCCTGCGCCGTTATTTTTCACTTCCGTCCACACGGACTCCTTCAACGAAGATGTCCACATGAGATACCTCAATCCCCAGCATATCCGATACTCTATAACGGACTGTGCTGATCAGATTGTCCGCAATCGCAGAAATCTTGGTTCCATACTCTACAATAATGTGGAACTCCAGCGTAACCTGGCCCTCCGGGTCCACTTCCACGCGGATCCCCTTGGTCAGGCTGTCGCCCAGCAGGAGTTGTACGATTCCGTCCTTTACATTCATAGCCGCCATTCCGACGACACCATAGCACTCGATTGCCGCCAGGCCGGCAACTCTCGCAACGACCTCGTTATCGATCAATATATTTCCATATTCTGTCTGAATTCTTGCTGCCATCCAACATCCTCCTTCTCGTCTGATCGGATTGTTCATCACCAACAGCACGCTTCGTAAAATAGCGTGTCTTAATCATACCACAAATACGGCCATTCTGCAACCTTTTCCCCCTTGCTTCATAACTTTTTTTAAAAAGGCAAAAATACCTCTTGCTTTTTTCCTTTAAATCTGATAGAATACTAATGTTGCAGTTTGAGTTCATTTTTCTGGAGCCTATGCAATAGTCGAAAAAAGGAGGTGCAGTGCGTCATGGCAAAATGCGATATCTGCGAAAAAGGAGTACACTTCGGCATTCAGGTCAGCCACTCTCATAGAAGATCCAATAAAATGTGGAAGCCCAATATCCGCACCGTAAAGGCGATTGTTAACGGCTCTCCCAAGACTCTTCATGTTTGTGCTAATTGTCTGAAGTCCAACGTGATTACCCGTGCGTAATCATTTATAAAGAGCAAATTCAGTTTTCAAACAAGATTTGCCGACAAGATAGGTATGTGCCTTCATGGTACATACCTATTTATTTTGAAAGGAAGCATGTATTTGTGGATACAAAAGAAGAAAAAAAGACTTTTCGAGGAGAGCTGGCGCTGCTAATCGCGGTGCTCATCAACAGTTTCGGCGTTGTGCTGATGCTCTACTCCGGCGCGGGAATCTCCGCCATCTCCAGCGTTCCCTACGCCTTTTCTGAAGTCCTCCCGGCGCTGACGCTGGGCACATGGACCTACCTCTTTCAAGGCATCCTGGTGCTGAGCCTCATGGTACTCCGGCGGCAATTTGTGCCCTCCTACCTTTGCAGCTTTGTGGTGGGCTTTGTGTTTGGAGAGCTGCTGGACGTCCACAAGGCATGGATCGGCTTTCTCCCCACGGGGCTGCCCTTCCAGATCCTCTACTTTATCGTCAGCTATCTGCTCATCAGCCTTGGCATCGCTTTATCCAACCGCTGCAGGCTCCCCATTGTTCCCACAGATCTCTTTCCTCGGGAGCTGGCTCAGATCACCCATATCTCTTATGCCAAGATCAAGATTGCCTTTGACGTGATCTGTCTTGCTACCACAGGCCTTCTGACCTTCGGCTTCCTGGGCCGCCTGGACGGCCTCGGTATCGGCACCATCCTCGCCGCTTTCACCATGGGGAAAATGGTGGCGGTATTCGGCGATCTGCTGGACCGGCACTTTCAGTTCAAAACCGCGCCCGCACTGGCTCGGCTCCGCGGTATGTAAACAGAATCACATTCAAACAGGGGATGCGGCTATACGGCTGCATCCCCTGTTTCTTTTATAACGCTTCCCGGAGAATCTCGATAATCTCCTTTTTCCCAATCGGAATGTAATCCGGCATAATCCTCGTACCGAAAAATGTAGCCTTCTCTGCTAACTCCTCGATCTGCGCGTCGGTCAGCGCAATTCCCAACTCACCCATGCGCGTGGGCATTCCCAGAGACCGGAAATACTCTTCGGTTGCCTGGATTCCGGCCAGAGCCGTCCGCTCTGGGTGCTCATAATTCATGTCCAGATTCCACACCCGAACCGCGTATTGGCAAAACCTTGGGATTGCGTATTTATAGATGTATCGGCACCATGCCGGGAACAATACGGATAATCCCGCTCCATGCTCGATCTGATGCGCTGTCATAAAGTAATCCCGCCCTAACCCTGTCAGGCTGTTATGGGAAAGGCTGCCCGCCCACATCAGAGCCGCTCTGGCTTCATAATTCTCCGGTTCGCGGTCAGCAATCCGCCCGGCCTCGATCACTTCCTTCAAAAGGCCCTCCGCCAGACGGTCGGTCAGCGGCGCTTCCCCGTCAGTTCCGAAATACCGTTCCAGTGTGTGCATCATGATGTCCACCGTACCGCATCCTGTCTGGAACTTACTGACGGAATAGGTCAGTTCCGGATTCATAATCGCAAACAGCGGCCGGCTGAGATCCGAATTAAAGGAGCGCTTCAGCCCGCCCTCTTCCTTGGTGATAACACAGGAGGAACTCATCTCACTGCCGGACGCGGCAATTGTCAGCACAACGCCGACCGGCAGCGACTTATCCACCGTTTTCACACGGCTCAGGTATTCCCACGGATCCACGGACGGATCTGCCGCGCCTGCGGCGACGCATTTGGCAGAATCAATCACCGAACCGCCGCCGACCGCCAGGACCAGGTCCGCTTGCTCCTGAACGCATACCTGAATCGCCTTCCGGGCCAACGACAGTTTCGGATTGGGCTGTACGCCGCCAAACTCCACATACTCCACTCCTGCCGCCGCAAGGGACTTTTCCAAACGTTCCAATAGGCCGGAACGCTTCACGCTTCCGCCGCCGAAATGAATCAGTACCTTATGAAAACCATATCCGGAGACAACCTCTCCCAGTTTTTCTTCTGTTCCCTTGCCGAACATCACCCGCGTCGGCGCGTAATATGTGAAATTCTTCATCGCTTTCCCCCCATAGAAAACAGCGCAAACCCTGACAGGTTGACGCTTATGTTTGTATTTACTTTCCCAGCATCTTGGCAAGCTCGCTTACCGCGTCTGCCTCATCCGGGCCGTCCGCCTGCAGCGTAACCTCTTCATCCTTCAGCATTCCCAGGGATACAATTCCCATGATGCTCTTGGCGTTCACCTGCTTGTCCTCCATGATAATGTAGATGCGGCTGGCATATTTGTTTGCCACCTGTACAAACATGGCTGCCTGACGGGACTCCAGTCCGTCTTCTAATGTTACCTTAACCTGCTTCTCGATCATTTTGATCTCCTCCTGATATTTACTCTATATTCATCATTTTCTCTTGCCGTAATTGTTCTGCCATCTGCGACAGCTTACGCAGACGATGATTGACTCCGGAACGGCCTACCGGCGGATCCAACAGCTTTCCCAGCTCCTGCAGACTCTCGTCCTGATGCTCCAGCCGCACTCTCGCCATCTGTGAAAGGGACGCCGGCAAGCCTTCCCATCCCACCTGACTGATCAGATATTCGATATCCTTGACCTGCTTATACGCCGCCTGCACGACCTTCTGCAGATTGGCCGCCTCACAATTGACCGAGCGGTTGATCTGATTGCGCATCTCTTTTTCAATTCGGATATTCTCCAAATCCATCAAAGCTGTATAGGCCTGCATGACATTGAGGAGATCCACAATCTGTTCTCCTTCTTTCAGGTATAAGACATATACGCTCTGATGCTGACGCTTTCTGGCAATCATGTGCATCTCCAGGCCGTAATACCCCATCAGCTCCTGCAAGGCCTCCTGATGGTCCCTGGAAACATGGATCAGCTCCGCGTGGTAATTTTTCTGCGGATTGGTCAAAGATCCGCTGCCCAGAAAAGCTCCGCGAATATACGCCTGCGCTCCGCTGCCACCTGTCCATTCCGCAGGAATTCTGCGTACATAATCCGGACCGTTGACGAGTCCCAGCTCTGTCAGGATATGATGCACCACGGATGGTTCACTCAGCACGGCTATGTACTGGACCCACTTGTGCTGCCAACCTGTCCTGATGGAAACCGTCATCCTTATTTTATACAATTTTTCTACTAATGTAAAGACCTTTTTTATAATTGACTGCTGTTCTGTCTGAAATTGTATACGCCATGGAGAGTTTTCGATTTTGGCCCCTGTATTCAGCAGGGCGCACAGCTCCGCTTTCAGGCCTTTTCTGTCCGGCGCGTATTTTTTTGCCAATTCATTTTTAACACCCGCAGAAAAAGATTTCTGACTCATTTTACCCTCTCCTTACGATATCCCGATGATAACAGGAGACATTCCGTCCCTTCTCCTTGAGTCCCTTTTCAGCGAGCACCGCCATCGACACCGACCGATGCCTGCCGCCGGTACAGCCGATCCCTATGACAAGCTGGCTTTTCCCCTCCTTTTCGTATAGCGGAATCAGGAACTCCAGCATGTCCAACAGCTTATCCAGAAAGATCTGTCCGTTGCCATCCTGCATCACGTACTCCCGGACGCACTCCTCCTCGCCGGTGTGCTCCCGAAGGCTCTCCAAATAGTAGGGATTGGGCAAAAAGCGTACATCCATTACTAGATCGCAGTCCGCGGGAATCCCCCGGCTGAATCCAAAGGATACGAGCTGGATCTTCAGTCCCGGACGGGCCTTGCCGTCTCCGAAGAGGTCCTGAATGGTCCGCCGGTTCTGCCAGACATTCACATCGGAGGTATCCATCACATAATCCGCCTGCGCGCGCATGGGCGCCAGGCACTTTCTCTCCAATGCCAGAGCCTCCTCCAGCCGGTGAATCGAAGGGTCGGAAGCCTGCAGCGGATGCATCCGCCGGGTTGTTTTATAACGGCGGATCAATTCCTCGTCCCGACAGTCCATATAGAGAACCTCTACCTGAATCCCCTTTTCCTTAAGCTCTGCAAGTATCTGGCTGAGCTGATCAAAATACCGCCAGCTGCGGATATCCACGCCAAAAGCCGCGCGTTTTTCATTGCCCGGCGTCGTCTTCCACAGCTCTACAAATCTTGGAATCAGCGTAGGCGGAAGATTATCCACGCAGTAGTATCCCAGATCCTCCAACGCATGAATCGCCGATGTCTTACCTGCGCCGCTCATCCCCGTCACAATCAGATAATGCATATGACTCCTTTCTATGCCAATAAGGGCTTCAGCCCTTCCTGAGACAAATACCGCACCTCCGGCTCCAGACGGACGCCAAAGGTCTGCTCCACCCGATCCGCGACCTGCCGAACCAGCTCACGGACATCCTTTGCCGTCGCGTTTCCCCGGTTGATAACAAATCCGCAATGCTTTTCCGATACCTGAGCGCCGCCCACACTATATCCGGCAAGGCCCGCGTCTTGGATCAGCTTGCCTGCGAAAAAACCCTCCGGGCGCTTGAACATGCTGCCCGCACTCGGGTACTCCAGCGGCTGCTTGCTCTTTCTCTGTTCAGCAAGCTCCTGCATCCGGTCCATAATCGCCTGTCTGTCCCCCGGCTGAAGCGTCATCTCCGCCCCCAGCACGATGGCGTTTTCCCGCATAAAACGGCTGCTGCGGTATTCGAACCCGGCTTCCTCCGGTCCGATCTCATGGATTCCTTCCCGGTCCAGATACCGGATGCTGGAAACCGTCCGGCCAATCTCGCCGCCGTAGGCTCCGGCATTCATATAGACCGCGCCGCCCAGCGTTCCGGGGATTCCGGCCGCGTACTCCATTCCTGTCAGTTCATGCTCCAATGCTGTTCTTGCGATTCTGGCCAGAGAGGCTCCGGCTCCCGCCGTAATCTGATCCCCGCGGACTTCGATCTTCGCCAGTGTTCCATCCAGCAGGATGACCGTTCCGCGAAAACCGGCATCATCCACCAGCACATTGCTTCCGCGGCCCAGGAGAATCCATGGCCTGCCGCTCTCTCGGCACCATGCCAGAACCTTTTCCAGCTGCTCTTCCCCTCCGACCTGCACCAGAACATCCGCCGGTCCGCCGATCCGAAATGTCGTATAGCCCGCCAGGCTGACGTTCTCCTGTACATGCTCCTCTCCGACAATCGCTCTTAATTCTGCCGTATCCATCCCGTCATCTCCTCACCTTTACTGTCCCTGCATAACAAGGCAGGCCGCTCCGATTACGCCCGCGTCATTCCCCAAAGTCGCGATCCGGATATCCACCCGGCTCATATCCCCGCCGTAGATCTCCGGCTGCAAAAGCTCGTGCAGCGGCTTCAGGAGCTTCTCACCCCGTCCGGATACGCCGCCGCCCAGAATCAGGACCTCCGGCTGAAAAATATTATATATGTTTCCCAATCCGACTGCCAGGTGCTGCAGATACTCTGCCATGACCTGTTCCGCCGCGGGATCTCCCAGATCGGCCGCGTCTCCGATCATCTTGCCGTCCAGCCGCTCCAGATCGCCGCCGCACAGCTCCCAGAGCTTGGAATCCGGCGCTTTTTTTGCCGCCTTCCTGCCCTCGCGGATCAGACCGGTCGCGGAGCTGTACGCCTCCCAGCATCCCTTGCGCCCACAGCCGCAGGGCTCTCCGCCCTCGTGAATCACCAGATGCCCCAGCTCTGTCCCGCCATGATACGCTCCGGCAAAAATCCTGCCGTCGATAATGACGCCGCCGCCGACGCCCGTTCCCAGTGTGATCATCACACTGCACCGGGTCTGGCCGCCACCTGCGCCAAACATACTCTCTCCTAATGCCGCTACATTGGCATCATTGTCCAGATACAGCGGGATTCCCAGCGCTTCTTCCACGCACCTGCGAAAAGGCGTATGCCTGCATGTCGGCAGATTCGGCGCATAGATCAGCTCTCCACGCTCCAGATCCACTGCTCCGGGAACGCCCAGCCCGACGCCCGCGATCTCCTTCAGCCCGACTCCTTCAGCCTCCGCCAGATCCTTCACCAGCGCGTTCATATCCGCCGCAATCTCCTGCCACGGGCGGGAGGCGCCGGTAGGCACCGTCTTTTTCCGCAGAATCCGTCCCTGCGAATCGACCAGTGCCGCCTTGATTCCTGTTCCTCCAAGATCAATTCCCGCATATATCATTTTTTCTTCCTCTTTTCCGCTTCCTCGCGCTCCTGCTGCCGCTTCTGAATGTTCAGGGACACCTGGCGCGTCAGCTCCTCCGCCGCGTTGTACCCAAGCTTTCTCGCACGATGGTTGATGGTCGCTGTCTCGATGATTACCGCCAGATTTCGTCCCGGATGAATCGGAATCGTATAACAGACCACTTCGCTTCCCAGAAGCATCGTCGTCTCGTTGACCATACCCACACGGTCATACGTTTTATTAGAATCCCAGGCCTCCAGATGGATGACCATATCGATCTTCTGAGACTCCTTGACAGCCTCCACTCCATAGATCTCCTTGACATTTACAATACCGATGCCCCGCAGCTCAACAAAATAGCGCAGCACCTCGGGACTCGTACCGATCAGCTCATTTTCTCCGACCCTGCGGATCTCCACCATATCATCCGCGACCAGCC
>CABUPM010000075.1 GCA_902493345.1 uncultured Eubacteriales bacterium
GTGAAACTAATTATTCAATTCAAATAACGGTGTCCAGAAAACTGGGTACACATCAAAGGAGGGATATTGTTGTTTCCAGTAATCTATTTTCTCTTTGTCACCGCCAAATGCCTTTCGTACCGCGGTACTTGGAGCTTGTCTCACAAGCATCACACCAACGGACACATGTATTATTACAAGCAGACTGGCAATAAGACTTGCTATGTACGGCGCAAGGACGAACCTCAGGTCCTGGCCGAATATGCAGAGCGGCAGAAGTGGCGCCAGGAGCGCAGGAATCTCAACCAGCAGCTGATGGAATTGTCCCCGGCCGAGCGCCGCGAAGCCCGCCAGCAGATGAAATTATACCAAGAGCTTGGACTTGAGAAGTTACCTCTGGATAAGGATATATCCTTTGACGGGACGGTTCTCGATTCCAGAGCCGAGATCATCCTCTATGAGTTCTTGAAAAATCTAGGTATTGTGACCGAACACAATCGCCCAATTGATTCCGGGTCCTACAGCTACTGGCCTGATTTTACATTCACCATTGATGGCAAAAAGGTATATCTTGAGCACATGGGCAAATTAGAGGATCCCCAATACCATCGCAAACAAGTCGAAAAGATCAAAAACTACAAAACTCATGACATCCGACTCGGCGAGAATCTGGTCATCACAAGTTCTCATAGACATTTTCAGGCACCCAGAATCCTCTGGCAACTCGTGATCCGCGGAGTTTTGTCAGCTTCTAAAGCAAGAAAAGTGATCAAAAAGATCAAAAAGTGACATTTCTTATCATTGGCCACATTCTTCCAGAAGTCCGTCCCTCCACGAAAAATGTACCAGATTTTCTTAAAAATCTAAAGAAAACTATAAAACTCCTGGTACACGCAAGAGTGAACTGCTCCCTGTCAAGTAGACAGGGAGCAGTTCAGAGCCTCATCTTCTTAAAGTGTACCAGAGGGTTTCAAAACTCCAGAGAACCACACAAACCCTCTGGTATACCCAGGAGTCTCATTCTCCCAAGTGTACCAGAGGGTTTCAAAACTCCAGAGAACCACACAAACCCTCTGGTATACCCAGGAGTCTCATTCTCCCAAGTGTACCAGAGGGATTCAAGGATCCAGAGAACCACATAAACCCTCTGGTACACGCAAGAGTCTCCTTCTCTTATACGATGGTACCGCCGCCGACGACCGTGTCCCCATCATAGAGGACGGCGGATTGTCCGCTTGTGACCGCACGCTGCGGCTGATCAAAGACGATGGACAGAACATCGCTGTCCGTCTGTGTAACGGTCGCCCATTGAGCGCTCTGACGGTAGCGGATCTTGACCTCCAGCCGTGTAGGCTGTTCCAGCGTCTCACAGGAGATTAGATTCAGATCCCGTACGGTCAGGGTTTTGCGGAACAGTTCTTCATTCCGCCCCAGGACGACGGTATTGTCCTCCGGGCGAATCTCACATACATAGAGCGATTCCGGCAGAGCCAGACCCAGTCCCTTCCGCTGACCGATGGTATAGCGGATGATGCCGCGGTGGCGCCCCAGCACATGCCCGGCGGTATCGATAAAGTCGCCTTCCGGGTAGACCTTTCCGGTGTATTGTTCAATAAAGTCTGCGTAGCTTCCGTTCTGGACAAAACAGATATCCTGACTGTCCTGCTTTTCCGCGTTCAGAAACTGATGCTCTGCCGCGATACGCCGGACTTCCGGCTTACATAAATGACCCAGCGGAAAGTGGGTGCGGCGCAGCTGTTCCTGCGTCATGGCATACAGGACATAGCTCTGATCCTTGGCTGGGTCAGAAGCGGTTTTCAGGAGATAACGGCCGGTGGCGGCGTCCTGAACAATCCTGGCATAGTGTCCGGTTGCGATACAGTCATATCCAAGCTCACGGGAGCGGCGGTAGAATTGATCAAACTTCAAAAAACGATTGCAGTCGATGCAGGGGTTCGGCGTCTGACCATGTTCATAGGCAAAGACAAAACGCTCGATGACATCCTTGGCGAAACGTTCTGAAAAATTAAAGATATAGTAGGGCATCCCCAGACGATAGGCGACGCTTCGGGCATCTTCTACATCCTCCAGGGAGCAGCAGGAGCGTTCTCGGGAGATACCGGCGTCCTCGTTGGAAAAAAGCTTCATGGTAGCGCCGGAGCATTCGTAGCCCTGCTGCTGCATCAAAAGCGCAGCGACACTGGAATCGACGCCGCCGCTCATGGCGATTAAGGCGCGGTGACTCATAGAAAATTCTCCTCTCTTTTTGAACAAAAATTATCGGCGGGCAAGCGACATATAATGTTTATATAATGAAGCGAAACGATTGGAATAAGAAGCGTTCCAGGGCTTTTTCTTGCCGCAGAAATGCAGGAATACAGTGTGATTCATGACCCAGTCCAGAGTGCATTGGCCATTGCTGCGCAGAAGGTATCCGGAGTAATAGCGCGGGTCGTAGTTCCACACGGAATCCGGGAGGGGAAGCGTGTCAGAACCATATAAGAAGTTAAAGACATCCTGATCCGGAAGCAGAAGGCCTGCGGAATGATTGCGCACACAGTCAAAAATATCCTCCGGCCGGACATTGCGCCTCGCGGCGGCAAGATCGATCAGGATGACGCCGGTATTGAAGTAATCGTGGTCCGTATTCATACGGATGCGGTTGACGCCGCTCATGAGATCCAGAACGCCCGTATGGGAAGACGCGGCGAAGGTTTTACCCTGCAGATCGATATCCCATAGAGGACGGAGAGGGTTGAGCGCCAGAATGTCCGAGTCCAGATAGAGGATCCGGTCCAGATTCTCCGGCAGCAGACGGGGAGCGAAGAGACGGTAGTACATCTCCTGCGGATATTGACGGGATACCGGAGCATTGGCAAAGACCTCCCGTTCCACCGTCAGAGCCGTCAGGAGAACGCCTCGGGCAGAACAGTATTCGGTAAGATCGGTAAGCTCCTCTTGCGGGATATTGCTATGCATGAGCCATATCCGGAAGGATTCTCCTGGGTTATTGCACAGCAGAGAATGCAGCATTGTCTTAAAGGGTTCGATATAATGCCGGTTAAAAGTAACCAACAGGTCAATAGGCGGGTTTTGCATAGGAAAGTCCTCCTGAAAAAGAGTAGATGTTGCAATGTTAGTTAGATTATACAATTCTTTGCGGAAGGTTGCAAGACCGGGGGCGAGAATTTTTAAATACATAGTTTTGCTCTGACAGGGGAGTGTTGGATACAATATGCGTCCCCCAATCAGGACAAAACTTTTTCTTTTGCAGACTGTAAAAAAATAACGCGTAACTACTTGAAAAAAGGCAGCATTTTGAGTATACTAGTTATATATTAATGTGGCGAAGAAAATTTGTAGTGCAAACAGGTTTCTGATGCCCGAAAATGCAAGGTTAGCTCCAAGAATCCTTGCAAAAACAGTCGGAAGAAAGGACGATACGTATGAAGAAGCGATTATTGGCAGTTCTGCTCTCTTTTGCGATGGTGTTCTCTATGCTGCCGACAGCTGTGTATGCGGAAGACATTGATACCGCCAAGACGCAGTCTGACAGCCAGGAAGAAGCGCCGGACAAAATTGTAGTAGGAACAGAAAATGGAGAAACAGATCAGGAGGATCCCCTGAAACTGCTTCAGGATAGAGTCTGGGCGCTTCCGGACGTAGAAGAGTTTGAAGCTGCTGAGGAAGATCAGCAGAACGCGATTTATCTGGAAGCTCAGGCCATCGCGGAGGAGTACGAACAGCTGTTAGCGGAAGATCAGGAGCGGCTGGATGTGACTCGTCTGATGGAGCTATTTGATTACTTTAACAGCTTGGTGGAAGAGCTAAATGGCAGCAATTGCCGTACAGCGGTGGAATTATACGCCAATACTCCTGCCAGCGGCAGCGGCTGGTCCTGGGAGGGTACTACTCTGACTTTGAATGGCGCGAATCTTGTGTTTGATAAGCAGAAAAAGGAATGCTGCGGTATTCGTATTAACTGTGACGCTACTATTGTTGTTATCGGTAAGAACAGCATCACGATTAATAGCAGATGTGATGATGATATTTTGGGTATCATCAACATGAACGGACACAGCCTGACGATCAAGGGCTCCGCGCAGGATGGCTATAATGGTGTCCTGAATCTGTCTACGGGCGGTTCATATGCTGACAACCACGTCATTTACGGTGCGACCAGGCTCACGGTTCAAAATCTGGGATGCTTAACTATTACAGCTGGAAAATCAGCGGATAAATCAAGTTATGGTGTTAAATACGAGCAGGGTGGCGGTAACACTCCTGTTAGTGTAATCAATTCCTGTATAGTAGTTACGGCAACGGAAGCAGATGCTTATGCGAATGCCTTTTATAGGGGAAATGTCGAGTTAACCAACAGCAGCTGCCAATTCACAAGCGATGGCAGCAAAAGCAATAAAAAGGTTATCCGTGACAACGGCAATATTTATGTAGATGGAAAGAATGCGGGCAATCCTAGCCGCAGCTACGCTACTACCTCAACTGGACATATTACCTATCACTATCAGGACAGCAACGGCAACTGGAAGACGGAGACTCAGGATATCACCTATCCTAGCTCCGGCATTATCCCGACAGTGAATTATACGCCTGCGGACCGTACCGGCTATACCTTTGCGGGTTGGAATACCGCTGAGAACGGTACAGGTACCAGCTATACCAATGGCGATACAACCATGAATCTGCTGACGCAGACGGACAATACGCTCCATCTGTATGCCGAGTGGAATCATGCCCATATCTGGCAGTATGAAGCCAATGGCGACACCATTACCGCGACCTGCGCCGGCGGTGGAGATTGCCCCTATAAGGACAGCTGGCCGATCACGGTTCTGGCTGCTGAGGATGCGGAGTATTCCGGCAGTGTCTATAATAAGGCGCAGATTGCCAATGATGAGATCTCTGGCGTTACCGGTGCTGCAGCAAGCGGCATAACCTATGTTGGCAGAGATGGTACTGAGTATACGGAGAGCGCGAACGCTCCGACCAACGCGGGTAAATACACCGCAAAGGTTTCCGTTGGCGGTGCCACCGCGGTCAAGGATTTCGAGATCACCAAGGCTCTTTCGGACGCCAATGTAACCTTCGCGGAGGGTTTGGTTTATAATGGTAAGAATCAGTACCTCGTGGAGCGCGCCACCACGGTGGGCGGTACTTTGATGTATCGTCTGAGTGATACGGAGGAGTGGCAGGCGGGTCTTGTGATGCTGTCGAAGAAGGATGCGGGAGACTATACCATTCAATACTATGTGAAGGGCGATGCCAATCACAACGACAGTGAAGTTAAGAATGCCACTGTGACGATTCAGCAAAAGGAGCTTACTGTATCCGGCATCACCATTCAGGATAAAGCCTACGATGGCAATACCGATGCCAAGGTGGCATCCGACTGCACTCCGGCAGTCGATGGACTTGTTGGAAATGACACGGTAACCCTGAAGGTGACCGCGGTGTTCGACACCAAGGACGCCGGTGAGGATAAGACAGTAAGCCTGACCTATGAATTGGAAGATTCTACAGGCAACTACAAGCTGGCGGATACTGGCCATCAGACAACCGCGACAGCCAGCATTACCCCCAAGGAGATTACCGTCAGCATCACTCCGAATGGCGGTGTCTACGGCGGAACGATCGTTCCGGCCAGCGCGGTGCTGACTGGTGTAGTGGATGGAGAAACGGTTGATGTGACTCTGACCTATACAGGTACAGCCAACGATGGTACGGTATATCAATCCACGGAAGCTCCGGCCAAGGCTGGAACCTATACCGTAACAGCGACGATTGCGGATGCCAATTATACACTGAAGACTCCGAATACAGCGGAGTTTACAGTGAACCGCGCCGATCCCGGTCTGTCTATCTCCGCGGTTCCGGATAAGAATTACGGCGACGACAGCTTCCAACTGGAAGTCACCCAGAATGGTGATGGCGCACTGACCTATGAGAGCGATGACACGGATGTTCTTACTGTGGATGAAAATGGTCAGGTAACCATTAAAAAGGCAGGAACCGCGACAATTCGTGTGAGTGTCGCTGAGACAGCCAACTATAAGGAAGATACCAAAACCGTAGAAGTTACGGTGAACAAGGTTTCCGGTTCTCTGGAAGTCACTGCCCTTAGCTATGTAAAGACCTACGGAGACGCGCCGTTCCGGATTACGGCAACCTCTACAACTGGAACTGTGACTTACAGCAGCAGTAATGAGGATGTTGCGACCGTTGCGGCGGACGGTACAGTTACCATTCACAATAAGGGTATGGCGATGATCACTGTCTCTGTGCCGGAGGATGAGAACTATATCGCAGTTTCCAAGACAATCAGCGTTACGGTAATGCCCAAGGCTATCACCGTCAGGGCCAAGGATGCCTCCAAGATCTATGGAGACGCGGATCCGGAGCTGACCTATGAAGTTCTGAATGATGGTCTGGTGGGCGATGATACCCTTAAGGACATCAAGGTAGAGCGTGAGCCGGGCGAAGATGTGAAGGACAGCGGTTATGTGATCGACGTGTATTATAATGGCACGCTGATCCAGTCTATCCTGAACAGCGTGTTCGGATCCGATCCCAATGGCAACTATAACATCACCTTTGAAACAGGTGTGTTTACGATCAATCCGAAGTCCATCACTGTCAAGGCCAAGGATGCTTCCAAGGTTTATGGCGATGCCGATCCGGAGCTGACCTATGAAGTTCTGAATAATAGCCTGGTTGGTAAGGATACGCTCAAGGATATCAAGGTAGAGCGTGAGACAGGCGAAGATGTGAAGGCGAGCGGCTATGCGATCAGCGTATCCGGTTCCGATGTCAATGCCAACTATAGCATCACCTATGTTCCCGGTGTGTTTACGATCAATCCGAAGTCCATCACCGTCAAGGCCAAGGATGCTTCCAAGGTTTATGGCGATGCCGATCCGGAGCTGACCTATGAAGTCCTGAATAATGGCCTGGTTGGTAAGGATACGCTCAAGGACATCAAGGTGGAGCGTGAGACAGGCGAAGATGTGAAGGCGGGCGGCTATGCGATCAGCGTGTCCGGCTCCGATGCCAACGCCAACTATGACATCACTTTTGAAGCTGGTGTGTTTACGATCAATCCCAGAGATATTTCCAAAGCGGATGTTACGTTGGGGGATGCCTTGACCGAGAACGGCAAGGAGCAGACCCAGACGGTTGTCAAAGTCGTTGCGGACGGCATGGAAGTTCCGGCAGACGCTTATACGCTGGAAGGCAATACCGCGAAGGAAGCCGGTACATATACCCTCAAGATCGTTGCAAAAGAGGGCGGCAACTTCACTGGTGTAAGAGAATGCTCTTATACGATTGCCAAGGCAAATAATAAGCCGGTCAATCCGCCGAATGTTCCTCAGACGGGGGACAATAGCCAGGCACTTCTTTGGATCACCTTGATGCTTGTAAGCATCTGCGGTATGGCGGGTGTGCTCCTGGTTTTCAAGAAGTCACGGAATAAAGGCAAAAATATCAAATAATTAAGTGCACGGATAAACGCAGCGGCGCCAGCGATGGCAGCCGCTGTATTTATCTTACAAAGAGGGGACAAGAATTTTTAAATAGTGCTTGACTTTGACACCCCCCTATGATAAAATACATGGGTAACACTTGGGAACTCTTTTTTTTATGCCTGAAAGCGTTCCCGATGCTTATGAAACAAACCAATGGAGGTGCGTACAAAGATAACCTTGGAATGCACAGAGTGCAAACAGCGGAATTACAACACGACGAAGGACAAGAAAAAGCACCCCGACAGAATGGAAACCAAGAAGTATTGCCGGTTCTGTCAGCGCCACACGGTTCATAAGGAGACCAGATAATCCTTTGAAGAGGTGGAGGAAAGGAGAACGCTAATGTTCAACTTTAGTTTTAAGGAGCTGAAAAGTGAGTTCAAGAAAGTCGTGTGGCCAGACCGCAAGGAGCTGGCGCAGAAGACGGTCATAGTCGTTCTGTTCTGCGCGATATTCTCAGTAGTCATCGGTGTATACGACTGGCTGTTCGTCAGCCTGCGTGAACTCATTCAGGGACTATTTATTTGATGAGGATGAATGAGATGGCAGACGAAGTCAATTCTGAAGTAAAATGGTATGTGGTCCACACATATTCCGGTTATGAGAATAAGGTCAAGGCCAATATCGAAAAGACTGTCAACAACCGTAACATGCATGATCAGATCCTGGAGGTCGCGGTTCCTTTGGAGGATTGCGAAGAGGAGAAGAACGGCAAGACGGTGACGGTACAGCGCAAGGTGTTCCCGGGCTATGTGCTGGTTCATATGATTATGAATGACAATACCTGGTATGTCGTGCGCAATACCCGCGGTGTGACAGGCTTTGTAGGACCCGGTTCCAAACCGGTCGCGCTGACAGAAGAAGAAGTTCAGAATCTGGGCGTGCATATGCATGAGACATCGGATTTTGAAGTCGGCGAGGTCGTAACGATTTCGGATGGTCCGATGGCCGGTTCGGTCTGCACGATTACGCAGATCAACGAGGCTGATAGTTCTCTGTCCGCAAAGATTTTTATGATGGGAAGAGAAACGCCGGTCGAACTCAAATTCAGCCAGGTCAAGAAGCTGTAAACACATGAGATGTCTGCGTGAAGCGCGGACAGGTTAAGAAGTAGAAACTATGGAGGTGTCATTAACATGGCAAAGAAGATTACTGGATATATTAAGCTGCAGATTCCGGCAGCCAAGGCGACGCCGGCTCCTCCGGTAGGCCCTGCGCTGGGTCAGCATGGCGTTAATATTCCTGCGTTTACCAAGGAGTTCAACGCGAGAACGGCCAATCAGGCTGGAATGATTATCCCGGTAGTAATTACCGTATATCAGGATAAGACCTTTACGTTCGTTACCAAGACTCCCCCGGCGGCAGTTCTGCTGAAGAAGGCTGCTAAGATCGAGTCCGGATCCGGTAAGCCGAATACGACGAAGGTTGCTACGATCACCAAGGCACAGGTCAAGGAGATCGCGGAGCTGAAGATGCCCGATCTGAACGCTGCTAATATCGATTCCGCAATGAGCATGATTGCCGGAACCGCAAGAAGCATGGGTATTGTAGTAGAGGACTAAAATGATTTTTGACGGATTCTCCTCGCTCCGCCGCTGTGAGTGAGGCCTTCAGGGCATTCTGGAACCCGGAGGGTTAGAGAAACGAAAATATCACCGTGGGAGGGAAGCTCCCCGTTACAACCACAAGGAGGTATATCTCATGAAGAGAGGTAAAAAGTATCAGGAGGCGGTAAAGTCTTTTGACAAGACCGCCGTGTATTCTCCGTCTGAAGCAATCGGAAATGTTTTGAAGACTGCCAAGGCAAAGTTCGATGAGACTGTAGAAGTTCATATCCGTCTGGGCGTAGACGGACGTCATGCAGACCAGCAGGTTCGCGGAGCTATCGTGCTGCCTCACGGAACCGGTAAGACGGTTCGCGTGCTGGTATTCGCTAAGGGTGACCGTGCGAAAGAGGCTGAGGCTGCCGGCGCTGATTATGTAGGCGCTGAGGAGCTGGTTGCCAAGATTCAGGGCGAGAACTGGTTTGATTTCGACGTAGTTGTTGCAACTCCCGACATGATGGGTGTTGTAGGACGTCTGGGTCGTGTGCTGGGTCCCAAGGGCCTGATGCCGAACCCGAAGTCCGGTACCGTAACGATGAACGTTGCACAGGCAATCAAGGAAATTAAAGCCGGTAAGGTTGAGTACCGTCTGGACAAGACCAATATCATTCATGTTCCGATTGGAAAGGTTTCCTTTGGCCAGGAAAAGCTGGAGGATAATTTCCGTACTCTGATTGGTGCAATTATAAAGGCTAAGCCGGCCGCTGCTAAGGGACAGTATATCCGCAATCTGACACTGGCGTCCACTATGGGCCCTGGCGTTAAGGTAAATACGACTCAGGTAGAAGGCTGATTTAAGTTCTCGGAGGGGGTTCTCCGTAAAGAACCCCTTCCAAATAATAAAAAGTATTGACAGAACGAAAAAGTTCTGATATACTATAGAAGTTCTGTAACCGGAGACAGCTGGCGCCGTAAGGCTTAATCAATGCCCGCCGAGGTACAGGGACCCGCAGACAGCTGCGGAGACCCATGTGACATAACCTCGTCCTTCTCTCCGGAAGGACTTTTTTCATGCGGTATTTTACCGCAAATATATTTGGGAGGTGAATCAAATGCCGAAGATTGAAGAAAAGCAGCTTGTTGTTAATGAGCTGAAGGAAAAGATCGAGAAGGCGACTTCCATGGTTCTGGTCGATGCCCGCGGTTTGACCGTTGCGGAGGATACAGAGCTGCGTAAGGCCCTGCGTGAGAAGAATGTAGACTACAAGGTTTACAAGAACACGATGATCAATTTCGCAATCAAGGATACTCCCTTTGCTGAGC
Organism: uncultured Eubacteriales bacterium; assembly: GCA_902493345.1. Taxonomy (GTDB): domain Bacteria; phylum Bacillota; class Clostridia; order Lachnospirales; family Bianqueaceae; genus Faecimorpha. Next base: position 10,391 of record CABUPM010000075.1, read on the forward strand.
TTGCCAAGCATCTGGAAGGCCCCACGGCTGTAGCTATCAGCTATGATGACGCTACCGCTGCCGCAGGTGGTCTGGATCCGTTTGTCAGCAAGTTTGAAAAGCTGGAGTTCAAGGCAGGCGTAGTGGAGGGCGTTTATTACGACGCTAACACGATCGTCAAGATCGCAAAGATTCCGTCAAGAGAAGTACTGCTGTCCAAGCTCCTTGGAAGCTTCAAGTCTCCGATGGCTTCTTTCGCGCGTGTAATCAACGAAGTGCTGAAGAGCAAGGGCGGCGAGAGTGCCGCAGCAAGCGACGCCGAGTAATTCGTGCCGCTTA
>CABUPM010000076.1 GCA_902493345.1 uncultured Eubacteriales bacterium
CTTCCTGCCGGGCCTTTCCCAGCTTTTCCAGCACCTTGCGGATCCGGGTCAGACGAACAGAATCTTTTTCTTTTTTCTCTACCGGGAAGGGCAGGATGATGCGGAGCGTATCCTCCTTTGGAAGGATCCTGGCTCCTCTCCCCATCTGGGGCACCAGCTTCAGAAGCTTTTCCAGATCCAGCGGGGCATCCTTACGGAAGTGCAGCCGGAGCTCTTTTCCGTCCTCTTCCAGACTGTCGGCACCCAAATCGTTGGCCAGTGCCTTGAGAAAACTGATATCCACGAGATTTCCAACCGGAGCCGGCATATCTGAGTAACGATCCAGCAATTCCTCCTGCATCTCCAGATACTCCTCTTCATTGGTGATCGCCGCAATCTTCTTATATACCTCCAACTTCTGTGCCTCATTGGATATATACGTTGATGGAATATACGCGTCCACTCCGATCCGCATCGTCGTCTCAAAGGTCGGACGTACCGGCGTATTCTTCAGCTGTTCCATCGCTTCTCTCAGGAGTTTGCAGTATAGCTCATATCCTACCGCTCCCATATGTCCATGCTGTTCCGCACCCAAAATATTGCCTGCGCCGCGAATCTCCAGATCCCGCATGGCAATCCGGAAGCCGGAGCCAAATTCCGTAAATTCTCCGATGGCCTCCAGCCGTTTCTGCGCGACTTCTTTCAAGACTTTATTTTTAGGGTACATAAAATACGCATATGCCAGCCGGTCCGAACGGCCGACACGTCCCCGCAGCTGATACAGCTGCGCGAGTCCCATCGTATCGGCGTCGGCGATCAGAATCGTATTGGCATTGGGGATATCCAGCCCTGTCTCAATGATGGTCGTGCAGACCAGCACATCAATCTCCCCTTCGACAAATTCCATCATCACGTTCTCCAGCTCCCGCTCTGACATCTGTCCATGCGCAAAAGAAACTCTGGCCTCCGGCGCGAGCTTCTGCACGCGAAGCATCTGCTGCTCAATATTCTGCACACGGTTGGACAGGAAAAAGACCTGCCCGCCGCGTCCGATTTCCCGATATATCGCTTCACGGATCAGCTCCTCGTCCTCTTCCATGACAAAGGTCTGAATCGGATGCCGCTCCTGCGGCGGTTCCTCTAGAACGCTCATGTCCCGTATTCCGGACATGCTCATGTGAAGCGTTCTCGGAATCGGTGTCGCCGTCAGCGTCAAAACATCCACATCCTTTTGCAGTGCTTTGATCTTTTCCTTATGGCTGACGCCGAACCGCTGCTCCTCGTCCACGATCAGAAGTCCCAGGTCCTTAAACTTTACATCCTTTGACAGAATCCTGTGGGTTCCGATCAGGATGTCCACGGTTCCTGCCGCCGCGCCCCGCAGTGCCTCTGTAATCTGTTTTTTCGTGCGGAACCGGGAGAGCAGATCGATATGCACCGGATACTCCCGCATTCTGGAGGTAAATGTATTATAATGCTGCTGCGCAAGGATCGTCGTCGGAGCCAGAATCGCTACCTGCTTACCATCCTGTACCGCCTTGAATGCGGCACGGATCGCAATCTCCGTCTTACCATAGCCTACATCGCCGCAGATCAGGCGGTCCATAATCTTGTGGCTCTCCATGTCATGCTTGGTATCTTCAATAGCGTTCAGCTGGTCCTCTGTCTCCTCGTAAGGAAAGCTCTCTTCAAACTCCCTCTGCCATACGCTGTCTTTGGAAAAGGCGAATCCCTGCCGGGCTTCCCGCTCCGCATAAAGCTGAATCAGATCCTCTGCCAGCTTGGCAACCGACTCCTTGACTTTATTTTTGGCGCGCTGCCATTCCTGTCCGCCGAGGCGGTTTACCTTGGGTTTAGCATCCTCTCCGCCTACATAACGCTGCAGCAGATCCAGAGAAGTCGTCGGCACATAGAGCACGCCTCCGTCCCGATACAAAATTTTGAAATAGTCTCTGCAGGCATCGTCGGAATCCAACTGAACGATGCCCTGATAGATTCCTACGCCGTGCGTCTCATGGACTACATAATCGCCCACTGTCAGCTCGCTGAACGTGCCGATCTTCTGTCCCTCTTTGAATTTGCGGCGGCGCTTTTTCTTCTTCTGCCTTGCTGCGGACTCCTGCTGCACTGCCAGAACGAACTTTCCCTCCGGGCATACAAAACCATGGCGCAGCTGACCCTTGATCACGGTAACGATCCCCGGAGGAGGCGCTTCCTCCGCCTTATCTGATCCCCGGACGGGAATCTCCTCTTCCTGTAGATAGGATATAACCATCGGAATCCGTAAGCTGGACTCCGTCAGAAGAAGCACCCGGTATCCCTTTTGCGTATAGTCCCGCAGATCCCGGATCAGCTCCTGCTGTTCATTCATAAGTACATTCACGGAGCGGCTCTGCATCCGCACGATCTCTTTGACCGGAAACATCTGCTGATTCGCTGCCAGAAGGCCGCACATGTACACGCCGGCATACTGCTGCATCACCCGCGTCACTTCGACAAAATCCGGGAACAGCTCACACTGTCCCGGCAAGAGATAGCCCTTCTCCAGTCTTCCTTGTATACTCTGCGCGATTTCTTCCTGAAATGTCCGTACTTTCTCCCGGATTCTCGCGGGCTCTTCCAGGATCAGCAGCGTATTTTCCGGCATATACTGCAAAATGCATTCGGTCTCTTTATAAAAATAACCGATATGGGCATCCAGTGTTCTGGAGCGCGCGCCGTCCATCCGGTACAAAAAGGAATCCGTCATCTCCCGGATTCTCTGCGCCTCTTCCGCTTTGCCGCGCTTTTGAAAACGCGCTGCCGTTTCCTCGGTTTCTTTCTGAATCCTCTCCAGTCCCACTCTCTCGGTCTCCGAATCGGCAATGATCTCCCGCGCGGGCTCGATGCGCATCTCTGTCAGGCGGTGCGCAGAGCGCTGCGTCTCCGTATCCAGCACCCGGATCGAATCGATCTCGTCTCCCCAGAGCTCCACACGATAGGCTGTATCTTCCGTCAACGGATAGATATCGATTACGCCGCCGCGAATCGAAAACTGTCCCGCGTGCTCTACCTGATCCCTACGGCTATACCCCATATGGACCAGACGTTCCGCGAGCTCCTCCGGCGGCAGTTCCTGTCCGACTCTCTTAAAAATCGTAAAATCATGAAAAACGGCATGGGGAACCAGACGGTCAAAGAGAGCTTCCACCGGAACCACCAAGACCTTGGCCTTCTGTTCATGGATTGCGTGAATCGCCTTCAGGCGCTGCTCCTCGATCGCTCCGCCCCGCACATCCGCACTGTAAAACAGCGGATCCTTGGCTGGAAAGAACGCTGTCTGGGAAGGATGGTAGAACTGCATATTTTCCATGACTGCTCTGGCGCTGACTTCATTGGCCGTAACGATCAGAATCGGTCTGTCCATGTCCTCGGCCAACGCGGCCGCCAGATAGTCCTGTACTCCCTCTCCGATACCAGAAACAAGCACCGGCTCTTTTGCAAGCGCCCGTGCTTTGATCTGTCCATATCCCGGAAACTCAAGTGCCGGCTGAAAAATTCCACGCATATTATTTCTTCTCCTGCTCCGGCTTGACCCGCGGCGTATTGAACCGGTTCATCGCTTTTCCCAGTCCCTGCTCGATGATGCAGACGGCGGCTTCCGCGGCCTGCGCGGCTGTCTCCCCAATCTGCTGCTGCTCTTCAGCGCTCATACGGCACAGTACATAATCCGCCAGATCCCATCCGGCTGGCTTTTCTCCTACACCGATACGGATTCTCATAAAGTTCTGACTGCCCAGCTGCTCGATAATGTTTTTCAGGCCGTTATGCCCTCCTGCCGAACCATTTGGGCGCAGCCGCAAATGGCCGAACGGAATACTCACATCATCACACATCACGATCACATGATCCGGCGCGATTTTATAGAAATCCGCAATCTCCCGAATCGCTGTCCCGCTTAAATTCATATAGGTCAGCGGCCGAACGACCAACACATTTTCTGTTCCTACCTTTCCCTGCGCGATATCCGCATGGAAACGGATTCTGGGAAGGCCGCACCCGAGCTTTTTTCTCAGGCATTCCGCCGCTTCAAATCCCACATTGTGCCGTGTCGCCGCATACTTTCCCTCTGGATTTCCCAGACCTGCTATCAGATACATCGTTTTCTCACTCGCCCTTTTCCTGTTTGGCCCGGTCCTTGGGACTGATCCAGCCCTCTTTATTGACCTGCCTTGCCCTCGCTACCGCCAATGCCTTCTCCGGCACATTCTCTGTGATGGTGGACCCCGCCGCGATAAAGGCTCCCTTCTGAACATGCACCGGGGATACCAGATTGGTGTTGCATCCTACAAATACGTCATCCTCAATCACCGTACGGAATTTGTGTACACCGTCATAATTGACGACGACCGTTCCGCAGCCAAAATTAATGCGCTCGCCCACATCCGCGTCGCCCACATAAGTCAGATGCGACATCTTGGTGCCGTCGCCGATATTGGAGTTCTTGATCTCCACAAAATCCCCCACCTTTACATCGTTTCCGATATGGCTGTTGGGGCGCACATAGGCATAAGGACCGACATGGGTATTGCGTCCGATCTGGCTCTCTAGTACCGTGGAATACGCTGCCTCCGTCCCATCGCCGATTTCGGAAGAAACGATTCTGGAATTCGGCCCGATCACGCAGTTTTTCCCGATCCGGGTCTTCCCTTCCAGGTATGTCCCCGGATAGATCAGCGTGTTCTCCCCAATCTGCACCTCCGGCGCGATATAGGTGTTTTCCGGCGCCATAATCGTGACGCCTGCCATCATATGCTCCCGATTGATTCGAAGCTGTAGGCAGCGCAAGGCTTCGGCCATCTGCACTCGGTTCCTCACAATCTCAAATACTCCGCCACTCGGCAGGATTCTCTGTTCCACACGGCCGCCATCAGAGATGACCCGTGTCAGAACATCCGTCGCCGCATAATGAGACACAGCCTCCAGCGCATCGGCAAGATATTCCGCGCGGAAGCAGAAGCAAAAGCCCTTTCCCCGGCTCATGACCGGCAGCATCGTATCTGCCTTGGGCATATAGTAAGTTGCCGCATTGCCATGTTCCTGATGCACCAGCACCAGTTCCTCCAGTTCCTGTGCCGTCACAAGCGGCACATCCGCACTCATCACAACAATGTCCGCGCCGTTCTCCATCCTCTGCGCTTCCATAGCTAAACCGCCCTCACTCAGGATCCGAACCTGAGACGCGCCTTCCAGCGCTTCCTGGTATACCTTCTCCGCTCCCGGCGCCAGGATGCAGATCTCCTCTGCCCCGGCCTTCTGTAATGCCTGTATCACATACTCAATCATCGGACGTCCTAATATTTCAGCAAGGCCAATCGGCGTGGCTCCTTCTGTTCCCGCGATCAAAACCGCATTCCATTGTTTTTCCATATTTTCTCTTATCCTTTCTGATTGATGCAACCCTCATTATACTGATTTTTTCAATTTCGGTCAACCCCATTTTCAGCAAAAAACCTTTACAAATCCGGAAAATATGATATACTGATATAGTTTAGGGGAGTCTTTCCTCATAGATTATTATATGACAATTACAGAGAGGTCTTTTATGAAACATATTCATTTTATAGGCATCGGAGGCATCAGCATGAGCAGCCTTGCGTGTATCCTGAAATCCCGTGGATACCAGGTTACCGGCTCTGATCTGAAGGCCACCGCTGTCACCCGTTCTCTGGAAGAACAGGGAATCACGGTTGTCATCGGACAACGGGCGGAAAACATTACGCCGGGAATCGATGTCGTCGTATTTACCGCGGCGGTTCATGAGGATAATCCGGAACTTATCGCAGCCCGCGCACGGGTTACGCGGGTCATTGAGCGTTCCGTCCTTTTGGGCGAACTGATGGATGAATACACGCATTCCATTGGTATTGCCGGAACCCATGGCAAGACCAGCACCAGTACTATGCTGTCCTACATCTTCCTGGAAGCCGAAAAGGATCCGACGATTACGATCGGCGGTATCCTAGAGAATCTGCACAGCAACTATCGAATCGGGCATTCCGATTATTTCATCGCCGAGGCCTGCGAATACTCTGACAGCTTCCTTCATTTCCATCCGGAAATCGGGATCGTACTCAACGTCGAAGCGGAGCATCTGGACTATTTCAAGACCTATGAACGCATGGTGGAGTCTTTCCGCAAATATGTCGCCGGTCTGAAGCCGGGCGGCTGCCTCGTTCTCAATAAAGACTACCAGCCCCTCTTCCCGGATTATACCGGCAAGATGCTGACCGTCTCTCTGACGGATCCTTCTGCCGATCTGACAGCAGCGGATATCCGTCCTTCCGAAAATCATCTGGGCAGCAGTTTTTCCTGTATCTATCAGGGACAGGATCTGGGACGCATTACAATCCACGTTCCCGGCTCACACAATATTTTTGATTGTCTGTGTGCCGTTGGCGCCGCGTTGTACAGCGGAATCTCTTTCGATAAAATTCAGTCCGGACTGGCGCAGTATCACAGCCCGAAAAAGCGTTTTGAATACAAGGGAACCATGGGCGGCTGCCAGATCATCGATGACTATGCCCATCATCCTTCGGAGATCCGCGCGACCCTGAAGGCGGCCCGAGAGGTTGTACAGGGAGAACTCTATGTGGTATTCCAGCCCCATACCTACAGCCGGACCAAAGCCTTCTTCAATGATTTTGTTTCCGCTCTGTCCCTGGCTGATCATATCGTTCTGGCCGACATCTACTCCGCCAGCCGCGAAAAGGATCCCGGAGACATTCATTCCCGCCAGATCTCGGACGCATTGAAGGCTCTCGGAAAGGATGCCTACTACTTCGGCTCGTTCACAGAAATCGAAGACTTTTTATCAAAAAAATGTTGTCCACATGATATGTTGATAACTATGGGAGCCGGAGATGTCGTAACTATCGGCGAAGACCTGCTTTCCAGATAAGATATCCACAATATCCACATTGTTATTCGGGATCTTCCGTATACGCAATGTGGATATTTTTTTATGGAAAAAGCCCAAGAATTCATGTAAAAAATAGAGATCTCCACTTATCCACCGCTGTGTGGACTACTTATCGCTTTCCCCTGGTGTATATCTTCCCTCTTCACAAAAAAGAGAAAATAGGCTATAATCAATTCATACAAAAGCCCGGACAAGCTCCGGCCACTTGATACCAGTCAATTCTACAGGACCCAAGTTCCGTCCTTTATCTACAGAAGGAGGCTTATTATGCCCGCGATTTCCTTTGCTCCATCCCCATTCTCATCCTATACTCCCGTCTCGGATACCTTCCTCACACAGTATATGCCCTCCGCAAACGGCACCTATGTCAAGGTCTATCTGTATTTTCTGCATTGCAGTCTTCATTCCGATGCCAAGCTCACAACAGCCGCGGCCGCTTCTACTCTCCACATGATCGAGTCCGATGTGCTGGAAGCGCTGCGGTATTGGGAGAGCTGCGGCCTCCTGCGGATCGGCGGAAGCAGGGATAACCTGGAGCTTCAGTTCTTAAACGGCACGGAGCCTACGCCGCCCGATCCCGTTAAGGAGGAAGAGCCTCAGCCCACGTTTTCCAAGGTCATCCGTGTAGAACAAAAGCCTACCTATTCTCCGGATGAGCTGAGCCTCTACAGCAGGGACGCGCAGATCCAGCGGCTCTTTTCCACCGCTTCCGAGTATCTCGGACAGGTCCTGAGCCAGCCAAATCTGTCCACCCTCTACAGCTTCTACGATTATTACCGGCTTCCCCTGGATGTCATCGAGTATCTGATCGGATACTGTGTGCGCAACGGACACCGGGATCTGCGGTATATGGAACGGGTCGTACAGGATTGGTCCGATCACGGGATCTCTTCTCTCGCCGAAGCCCAGCTCTACATCAAGCGTCTGGATATATACCGTCCCATCTTGAAAACCTTGGGCGTCAACCGTTATCCTTCCGATACGGATTGCGCGACCATCGACCGCTGGATGAATCAATACCAGATGAACCTGGAGATGCTCCTGGAGGCCTGCCGCAGAACCCGAACCCGAACCAACAGCCCCAGCTTTTCCTATACAGAGGGAATCCTCTCCGACTGGCACAGCAAGGGCGTACATACCACAACCCAGCTCAAAGCCCTGGACGAAGCCTATCAGCAGTCCATCCCGCAGACAGCTCCGTCCCGTTCCAAAACGTCTCGGAACAAGAATGCTTTCCTGAATTACACACAGCGCAATGATGTCAATTACGACGCGCTGGAACAGGAACTGAGCGATCTTTCCTACCGTCATCTGCAGGAAAACTGATACATATCATATTTTATGGAGGAACAGCCATGCCTATTCCAGAAAGTAAACTGCGGGAAATTCTGCAGGAATACGAAATCCGTCTGCAGCGGGAAAAGGATGCCAGGGACAGCCGCGTCAACGAGGTCTACGCCAAGCTGCCGCAGGTAAAAGCCATCGACAGCGAAATCGAATCCTTCAGCCTGAATGCTATGCGCGCCTATCTGCAGAACGGGCACGACCCGGCGCTGGCTCTCTCCCAGCTGCGTTCCCACATGGACGAGCTTTTTCAGCAGAAAAAAGCTCTGCTGCGTTCTGCCGGTTTCGCGGAAGACTATATGGAGATGCAGTATACCTGCCCCATCTGCAAAGATACCGGATATGTCGATCACAAGAGATGCCGCTGTCTGCAGCAGAAGCTGATCGATGCCGCGTATGACCAGTCCGGACTGCGCCGGATCCTTGCCAGGGAGAATCACTCTACCTTTGATCTGAGTCTCTTCTCCGCCCAGCCCTTTGGCGCGGAACCCGTCTCTCCCCGGCAGAATATCACCAAGATTCTCCGCGGGCTCACAACGGCTCTTCAGAATTTTGCCCCGCAAAACGGGCAGAATTTTCTCTTTACCGGAACAACGGGAACGGGCAAAACCTTTATGGCCAATTGTATCGCCAAGGAGATTCTGGATCGTGGCTACACCGTTCTCTATGTGACGGCCTATGACTTATGCGCAAGGCTTGAAAGCGAACGCTTCCGAGACCGCGCAAGAACGCCGCAGGCTTCTTTCTCTCTGGATTTCATCTATAGCTGTGATTTTCTGATCATCGATGATCTGGGGACGGAGTTCTCTAACAGTCTTTCGGTTACAGAGCTGTTTCATTGCATCAACCAGCGGATTCTGGACCAGCGCTCTACGCTGATCTCTACCAACCTTACATTCAAAGAGCTTGCCGCCGCCTACGGCGACCGCTTCTCTTCCCGCCTTGCCGGGAACTTTACACTCTATCGTTTTTACGGGCCGGATCTGCGTCTGGAGACCCGCCGCAGAAAGCAGGGTGAAGTATGAATCTACAGGAAGCGATCTCTAAAATCCTCTCTGAGTCCCCGTCCCGTCTGGTACTCAGTTCTCCCCGATCCCAGAATTCAACCTATATCCGCTCTGAGATCACTTTGAAGCAAGGGAAAACGATCTTCTACCAGCAGGCCAACCGGACCCGGACACAGGTATTTCATGAAAACTACGCCCCAGAAAAGCTTCCGCAGCGGCTGGAGGAGCTTCTGACCCAGGGCTATACCCAGTTAAACGCCTGGAGCGCAGCCCATGAATATGCCCTGCGCATCTCAAAAAAGGGAAAGGTTCTACTGCAGGAAAGCCTGTCTAAGGGCGCTGTCATGACAGCCCTGAACCATAACCGTCCCAAGAAGCGGCTTCTGACCGAAGGAGAGATCATCCCGCCTCTGATCGACATGGGTATCTTTACCCGTGAGGGGCGCCTCATTCCTTCCATGTCCGACAAATACCGCCAGATCAACCGTTTTGTCGAGATGGTCGATGATGTCCTGCGGGACCGGACGGATACGCATTATAAGATTATCGACTTCGGATGCGGCAAGTCCTATCTGACCTTCATCCTGTATTATTATTTTACACAGATTCGCGGTCTTCAGGTAGACATGCTGGGATTGGACCTGAAAAAGGACGTAATTGAGCATTGCAATGAAGCGGCACGCCGCTACGGATACGACCATCTGCATTTTCAGGTCGGAGATATCCATGGATTTGCCGCGGAACCGGATGTGGACATGGTCATTACGCTCCACGCCTGTGATACCGCGACCGATTTTGCGCTGCGCAACGCTGTCGGCTGCGGCGCTTCCATCATCCTCTCCGTCCCCTGCTGTCAACATGAGCTCAACCGTCAGATGCAAAGCAGCACTTTTTCTCTCCTGACCCATTATGGAATCATTCAGGAACGGACCGCCGCCCTGATGACGGATGCCATCCGCGCCAATTATCTGATCACACAGGGGTACCGTACGCAGCTTCTGGAATTTGTCGATATGGAACACACGCCCAAGAATCTGCTGATCCGTGCTGTCAAGGCCCCGATTCCGGAGGCCGTCAAAAAAAACGCACAGGACGAGATCGACCGTCTGTGCGCAGAGTTCCATCTTCAGCCAACCATTCTTTCCTGATCGTATGCAAAAGCGGGAAGCTCCCTTCTATTGGTGAACTTCCCGCTCTTATCATTTTACGGAAAAACGGTCAATTCTGGCAGCCGTCTTATATTGATCTCCCAGCTCCTGAATCTTTTCCTGAATCCTTCGGCCTGCTTCTTCTTCGGAGGCAATCGCCTCATCCGGTACGACCGCGTCAAAGATCAGACGCGTACAGGAGGCTCCGCGCACGATTCGGAAGTC
>CABUPM010000077.1 GCA_902493345.1 uncultured Eubacteriales bacterium
GAGCTGCTCTACAGCAGAGGCGAGGAAATGCGGCCGGCAGACCGCTCTTCCAGAGCTGTTCTGGGCGCGGTGTCCGGGCAGGAGAGCCGGTCGCTTTATGTTCATCAGGTGGAAGAGAACGGAGAATATAAGAGCGTAGGGGATTACGCCGTACCGGTATTCAGAGACGGAGAGATCTGGTATATTGTTCTGCTGCGCCAGTCCGTGACGGATATTGAGGAAACGATGCAGAACAATGTGATGATCATTCTGATGGCATCGCTCCTCGCGATTGCGGTATCCGCGATCTTGGCGTATATTTTGGCAACAGGCATCGCACGTCCGATACAGAGGCTGAACCACAGAACCAAAGAGTTGGCCACAGGCAATCTGGATGCCGCGGATGATCTGCCGAAGCATACCGGGTCGTCGGACGAGATCGAAGAGCTGGAGAATAATTTCAGCCATATGGCACAGGAACTGAGCAGAATTCTCTCAGAGACCAGCAGCGAGAAAAACAAGCTGGAGACGATCTTCCACTATATGGCAGATGGCTTGGTCGTGTATGATATCAACGGCTATGTCGTACAATGTAATCCGGCAGCGCTGGAGCTGATGGGCAAGGGAATCCGCAATGAATCCTTTGGAGAGGCCTTCCCCAAGGAGCATTTTGCGACGCTTCTCTATAGTCCGTCCGGGACGATCGCGGAGCGGATGCTGGAGCTGGACGGACATGCCGTGCGCGCGGAATTCGCGGCATACGGCAATAAAGACGGCGCGTCCGAGGGACTGATCGTCGTATTGCAGGATGTGACAGAGCAGCGCCGGGCGGAAGCGATGCAGAGGGAGTTTGTGGCCAATGTATCGCATGAGCTGCGGACGCCGGTGACAACGGTCAAGAGCTATGTAGAGACGATTTTGGACGGGAATATTCGGGAGGAGGAGACGCTGGTTCCTTTTCTGAATGTGATCGATCAGGAGTCGGATCGGATGACTTCGTTGATTGCGGAGCTTTTGGAGCTCTCCCGGATTGATAATCGACAGGTGCAGCTGCGGATGGAGGAAGTTGATCTGACCGAGCTTTTGGCAGACTGTGTGCGGCGGTATCGGATTCATTCCGAGAAAAAGAATCAGACGATGGAGATGCGTCCGGATTGTCCGGAGGTCCCGGTGCTGTGCGACCGTTCACGGATTGAGCAGGTGATTCGGAATGTTTTAATCAATGCGGTGAATTATAGTCCGGAAGGCGCGGCAGTGACAGCATGGAGCAGTATCGATACGCACCGTGGCGAAGGTACCCTGCATATTGCGGATACAGGTATGGGAATCCCGCATAAGGAGCAGAAGAGGATTTTTGAACGCTTTTATCGAGTAGATAAAGCGCGTTCCCGCTCTTCCGGCGGAACGGGACTGGGTCTTGCGATCGCAAAGGAGATGATGGAGATGCATCAGGGAAGAATCGAAGTGGAGAGCGTCCCGGGAAAGGGAAGCGTTTTTCACCTGATCTTTCCGCTCTATAGAAAGGAATCGGAGGATGAGGAAGAATAAATGGCTCCTGATACTCTTCGTATTCTGTTTGGCTGTGGTTCCGGCGTATGGCGCGGGGCTGGAGGAACGCATCGCATGGGTGATGGATCTGTCAGACAGAGAGATTCACTGGACGGAGAGTGTGGATCATCTGGGAACTTTTTCCTGGAGCAGGCAGGAGGGCGCGACACTGGATACATTTGCGAAAGAATTGGATCTGACAGGAACGGCCGAGCCGGGAACTTTCATATATTATGGTATAGTGCTGCAGGAAAAGGGAGAACTGAATCTCTGGGAGAAACATAGAGTGGAGGTAGGTTCTTCTGGACTTGTTCAGGAGAGCATCGTTTTGCCGCGTGTCGGTCAGCAGTACCTGGTCGTTTTTGCGGAGAACGGTGATATTCTGTATGGACATTATTACACAGTGGACCGCAGAGAAGAAGCACTGGAAGGGGAATTGGAGAACTTCTGGCTGAATCTGTATGAGGTGTGTTCCTCATGAAGAAGCATACGATAGGAATATGGATTTATGGTATCTGCATAGCGCTCCTGACGTTTACCGCAGTCTGGCAGGCGGCTTCCTTTTTGAGACTGTGGACCAATCGAGGCAGAGCCTATACGAATCCAAACGGTGTGACAGAAGAATTGGATCGGGAGACGGGGCTGATGCGGCCGATACGAATCTATGCCTCATCCGGACGCAGAGAGGGACGCGCGTGCCTTGTAAATGGCCAGACAGCTCATTATACCGCGATATATAACGCTTCCTGGAATTTTTTAAAGGCGGTTCTAGAGCAGGGCGCGGAAGCGCAGAAAGTGTCTATAGAGCAATTAAATACGATCGGTGTTGTCTGCCGGTATACCTATAATCTGGAATTATCCGCCGAGATTCTGAGCGAAGAGACTGGATGGTATTATGGAAGCCAGTTTACCTTTCAGGAGCTGTGGATGGTTCCGGCACAGAGTGTTTTGACAAAGGCCTGCGTGTACCTGGTGGATTTTCAAGCGGGAACAGCACTGCGCATCCTGGCGGCCAATCTGGGATGGCAGGAGGAGGTCAATCAGGCGCTGGCCGATGAGGTGCAGGAGGTTTGTTCCGCGCTGGATGAGCTGTATCTGACAGCTTATAGCGTCTATCCGGGAATCTTTCGGGAGAACTTTTACCTCCGGGATCAGAAGGAGCCGGAGATACTGGTTCCGTGGCGGGAAGTCCCCATAGAATGGAGCGAAGCGCAGGCGAGAGCGTACGCGGAGCGCTTTTCCGCGCATCCGGAGCTTTTACGGGAGGAGACCTATGACGCGGACAGCTGGGTCTTTACCGATGACAGGGCCAGCATACGGGTGCAAAAGGACGGTAAGGTGGAATATGTGGCGACACCGGCGGTCAATGAGGCTGGGAGTAATTTGGGAGAAGCCTATAGAGCAGCGTGGAATTTTCTGCAGGAAGATCTGCGTCAGGAGGAGGAAGTACCGGAAACCTGCCTTAGCCGAATCGAGGAGACGCCGGAGAGTACGGTCTTTTACATGAATTATAAGGTGGACGACAGAGAGGTTCTGCTGGAGACAGAAGACTATGCGATTCGGATTGAAGTGAAAAACGGCCAGGTATACCGCTATCAGCGGCGCTGTATCCAGGCGGAGTATAACTCTTATGGGATTCGGACTGTCCAGGATACAGCATTGGATGTTTTAAATCGTCAGGCGGGATCGCTGCCGGATACGCTGCAGCTTGTGTACAGAATCTGTTCCGGAGAGGCCGAGCTCTATTGGGGGTTGGAATATTCCGGAGCGCAATATTATGAGAAGGTACGGTTATGACGAATTGGAGGACGATTCATACGGTGCTGCTCTTGCTTCTGATTCTGGTGAATCTGGGGCTCTTCTGGGCGAACCGGATGGAAATGGACCGTTTGTACTCGGCTTCGGACGAGGAGCTGGAGAGAGTATTGGCGCTGTATGACAGAGAAAACATCCGGGTAGATGCCGTGCTGCGGCGGGAGGGATATCCCAAGGCACCGGCCATTTTGGGCGGCGCCGATTTTTTGACGACGGAGCTTGTGGAGAAAATCTTGGGGACAGAATATCGGACTGCGTACATGGATGCCAGGCAGAGACGGTATACTAAGGGAGAAGAGTCCATTTTGTTGGATCCGGAGGGACATAGGTTGGTCTATACCGGAGTATTGAAGGAGGAGAGCGTAGAGAAAATAGCCGCGCGGTGCCTTACGGGATGGATCTGTACAGAATACGAAGAGAACCGATGGGTCTATGTGCAGAAAAAAGAGGATCTGTATCTGTATTATAACCGGGCGGAGTTTTTGGTATCCGACGAGGGACAGATTACACTGGAGCTGCAATATTATGAGCCGCTTGGATATGAGACAACGACGCGGGAAGTGCGTCCCTTGGATGAACTCATGTACGGAGCATTGCGGGAGATCCTGCAGCGTTCGCCGGAAGGAGCCGTGCTGCAGGAGATTCGATACGGATATGATCTGGACCCTTACAGGGATGCCGTATATTGTCTGGAATTTGCCTTAGATAATGGAAAAACAGTACGTATAAACGCGTATTCTGGCGAAATATTAAACTAAGACGACAAAAAGTAAGATAGCGCTTGAAATCAGTGCCTATCTGTGTTAGAATGAAGCTAGGTGTCGGGACGGGAAATGTCGGCATCAGAAGTTAGGCTGATTGAGAGGATATAGAAATGGAAAGAATCAGAATTCAGGGTGAGCAGCCTTTAAAAGGATCCGTATGCATCAGTGGAGCTAAAAATGCTGCAGTAGCCATTATTCCTGCTGCGCTTTTGGCGGATGATTTGGTAGAGCTTGAGAATGTTCCTCATATTGCGGACATCAAGAATCTGGTAGCGGTTTTGCGGGAGATGGGTGTTCGGCTCAACTATAAAGATGAACATACACTGATGATTGACAGCCGGGGACTTAGTAACCAGTGTGTAGATATGGAAGGCGTCCGTAAAATGCGGGCTTCTTATTATCTTTTGGGCGTGCTGTTGGGACGTTTTGGCAAAGCGGAAGTGGCTTTCCCAGGCGGATGCAACTTCGGACAGCGTCCGATCGATCTGCATCTGAAGGGCTTTGAAGCGATGGGCGCGACGGTGGATGCCGGTGATGTGATTCGAGTAGAAGCCAAAGACCTGTGCGGAGCCAATGTGTTTCTGGATGTGGTCAGCGTGGGCGCGACGATCAATATCATGCTGGCGGCAGTCCGTGCCAAGGGGACAACGATTATCAGCAATGCGGCCAAGGAACCGCATGTAGTAGATACAGCCAATTTCTTAAACAGTATGGGAGCCAAGATCAGCGGCGCCGGTACGGATCGCGTTGTGATCCGGGGCGTGGAAAAGCTGCATGGAACTTCTTACGCGATTATCCCGGATCAGATTGAGGCCGGTACCTATATGGTAGCGGCAGCCATCACCGGCGGCGATGTTGTGGTTCAGAATATTATTCCCAGACATATGGACGCGATTTCAGCCAAGCTGAGCGAGATGGGCGTGACCATCGAAGAGATGGACGACGCGATTCGCGTAGCGGTGGAGAAGCCGCTTCACGAGATCGTGATCAAGACAGCACCGTACCCGGGATTCCCCACGGATATGCAGCCTCAGTTCATGACGTTGATGTCCGTCGTCAACGGCACGAGTATCATCACAGAAAATGTATGGGAGAATCGTTTCCAATATGTGGCGCAGCTGTGCAAGATGGGCGCGGATATCAGTGTGGACGGCCGGATTGCTGTGGTCAAAGGCGCCAAGCGGCTGAATGGCTGCACGGTGGAAGCCACGGATCTGCGGGCAGGCGCCGCGATGGTGCTGGCCGGACTGGCAGCCAGAGGGACGACGACTATTACCAACGTAAAGTATATTTACCGGGGATATGAGTCCATGGTACAGAAGCTGATCGCTCTGGGAGCCGATATTACCTGTGAGGGCGAGACGCCGGAACTGGTTCTGGTGGAAGGAAACCTGCGATGAAGATTACGATTCTCTGCGTTGGGAAAATTAAGGAGAAATTTTATAAAGACGCTTTGGCAGAGTATGCCAAGCGTCTTTTAGCGTATTGCAGTTTGGATGTGATCGAGGTAGCCGATGAACGCACCGCGGAAGGAGAGGAAGCCAGAATCCTGGAAAAAGAAGGCCAGCGGATTCTGGGACGTCTACCCGAGCACGCGTACATTGTGGCGCTGTGTATCGACGGAAAACAAAGGGACTCCGTCGGGATGGCACGATGGATAGAGGATCTGACCAATCATGGACAGTCCCATATCGTTTTTATCATCGGCGGCTCCTGCGGACTTTCTCCGCAGGTTATAGCGCGGGCGGATGAAAAGATCAGTTTTTCCAAGCTGACCTTTCCGCACCAGCTGATGCGCGTGATTTTAAGTGAACAGATCTACAGAAGTTTCCGAATCATCAAGGGCGAACCCTATCATAAATGAATTTTACAGCCCGGCCGAATCAGTAAGATAAACCTGGAGAACGGCCTGCTGCAAAGAGGGGGACCACAGAGAGTTAAAATACTCCTGCAGAGCGTGATCGATCAGCATGATGTAGCGGCTGAGCCGCTCCGCGATGACTTCCGGATCATCGGTCGCCTCAAAGAGCTTCGGAAGCGCGATGACACGCTGGAATCTGCCGCCGGACGGATCAGGAGACGGATCGATTGTGAAAAGCTGCAGGGCACTAGCGTCGATAGCGGCGAGAAGCCGCAAAAACGCGTCGATATGGTCCCGAAGGTCGGACGAGGTGGAGCGAGAGGAGATCTTTACAGATCCCATGGGATGACCATGGTCGCTGATCAATTCGAAACTGTAACGGATACTGGGATTATATTTGAATTTTACATAGGTGGCCACTTCCATACTGCCCAGATCAGAACGGATATGGAGCTGCAGTGCAGGAGTAGCTTTGCTCATATGGTCCGCGGTTCGCCGCACGATCAGACGGGTTTTCTGCTCCGGTGTGGAGAGTCCGACTTCTCTGGCCAGAAGGTGGTCGATCATCTGAGAACGGCTGATTCCTTTTTCATAGGCCATGCGGTCAATTTTTTCAACGACAGCATCTGTCAGAATCAGGCTGTACATCGTTTTGGTCATAATAACACCTTCCTTTCACAAATATTGTACACTATTCACATAAATTTGTCAATCGTTTTATATAATAAGAAAAACAAAATTGAAAGCGCTTGTATTCTGGTTCGGCCTTTGCTATAATAAAATCAAATCAGACTTTTGGGAGGACATCATGAGAATTACAAATCTGAAGACCAATCATCTGGATAGTCCGTTGGGATATACCTATGGCGTTCCGAGAATTTCCTATGTGGTTGAGGAGACTCGGGCCAAGAAGCAGACGGCCGCCCAGGTGCAGGTTGCCCTGGATACAGAATTTGAACATATAGTGCATGACAGCGGCAGAAGCACACAGATTGACAATATGGCATATCCGCTGCCCATGGCCCTGGAGCCCGCTACGAGATATTATTGGCGTGTGCGTGTATGGGCGGATAACGGAGAAGAAGCGGTCAGTGAGACAGCATGGTTCGAGACGCCCAAGGGTCCGCAGTGGAAGGGATGCTGGATTACGCCGGAACTGGATCCTTCCATCCATCCGGTATTGTATAAGGATTTTTCAATTTCCAAGAAGGTAGTCCGCGCCCGTGCTTATATGGTGGGATTGGGCGTATATGAATGGAGCATCAATGGAAATAAAGTAGGAGAAGAATATCTTTTACCCGGTGTCGAGGCCTTTGACAGCTGGATTCAGTATCAGACCTATGACATCACACCATATCTCGCACAGGAGAACCATATCGAGGTAATGCTGGGAAACGGCTGGTACAAGGGCGATTACGGCTTGACCAACAAGAAGGATATCTATGGAGACCGATTTGTCCTTCTGGCGGATCTGTATCTGACCTATGAAGACGGAACGACGGAGATTCTGGGGACGGATACAACATGGAAGGCACGGAAGAGTTCGGTGACCTTCAGTGATATTTACAATGGGGAATATGTGGATATGACGCTGGACACCTCCAAGACATATGCGGTTCGCGAGGAGTCCAAGGGATATGATACATTGATGCCGCGTTTGAATCCGCCGATCACGATCCATGAGCGGCTGAAGCCGGTCCAGGTCATTCATACGCCCGCCGGGGAAACGGTACTGGATATGGGACAGAATATGGTCGGTTGGATGGAGTTTTCTGTCTGTGCCCCGGCCGGAACCAAAATCCGTCTGCAGCATGGAGAGATTCTGCAGGATGACAACTTCTATACGGAGAATCTGCGGACAGCCAAGCAGGAGTTCATTTATACCTGTCATGAGGGACAGAATCTCGCGAGAGCGCATTTTACCTTCTATGGCTTCCGGTATGTGCTGGTGGAAGGATGGCCGGGCGAGGTGGATCCCGAGGCGTTTACCGGGTGCGTGATCCACTCGGATATGGAGGAGACCGGTTTTATCGAGACCAGCAATCCGTTGGTCAACCGGCTGTTCCTGAATACCAAATGGGGACAGAAGGGCAATTTCCTGGATACTGCGACCGACTGCCCGCAGCGGGATGAGCGCATGGGATGGACAGGGGACGCGCAGATCTTCAGCGGAACGGCCAGTTATAATATGGATACCTATGCCTTTTACACGAAGTATGGGTATGACCTGCATCAGGAGCAGAAAAAATTAGGCGGAGGAAATGTGCCTTATGTGGTGCCGATGTCCGGATACGCCGGGGATGGCTCCTGCGCGTGGGGAGAGGCAGCGACGGTGATTCCGTGGCAGGTCTATCTGCACTTCGGAGACAAGACGATTCTGCAGGATCAATATGAGAGCATGAAGGGCTGGGTCGAGTACATGTATCATGCCGACGAAGAGAGCGGCCATACGAGGCTGTGGAAGGTCGGATGCCACCTAGCGGACTGGCTGGCGCTGGACGGAAAGATTGCCGGCGGCGTATACGGAGGGACGGATCCCTATTTTGTAGCGTCTGCGTATTATTATTATTCGACTCGAATTGTGGCGCAGGCGGCCGGAGTTTTGGGAGAAGCTCGCCTCGGAGATCAAAGAGGCGATTGGCCGGGAATACTTTACATCCACGGGACGCCTTGCGGTAGATACACAGACGGCGCATACCATGGTGCTGTTTATGGATCTCGCGCCGGAAAGCGCCAAGGAACGGATGAAAAAGGATTTGCGCAAGCTGCTCAAGGATAATTATTTCCATTTGAATACGGGCTTTGTGGGAACGCCCTATTTATGCCGGGCTCTGTCAGACAACGGGATGAACGATGTAGCGTACACGCTGCTCTTTAACGACGATTATCCGAGCTGGCTCTATGAAGTCAAGATGGGAGCGACTACGATCTGGGAACGCTGGAATTCTGTCATGCCGGATGGCCACATCAGCGGAACCGGAATGAATTCGCTGAATCACTATGCCTATGGAGCGGTTGTAGAATGGATGTACCGCAACATGATCGGAATTCGGCCGGTAGCAGAGGCGCCGGGATTCCGTAAGGCCCAGATCAAGCCGCAGCCGGATTACCGGATGCAGTGGGCCAAGATGGAGCTGCGTTCGGCGGCCGGTATCTATCATGTGGGCTGGAAAATGGAGGCACCGGCAGAGAATGGCAGCCGAAAGATGCACATTTCTGTTACAGTACCGTTTAACGCAGAGGCGGAAGTGTGGCTGCCGGATGCGGACGCCGGAGAGATTGCAGGCGGCGTGCAGGATGGAAATACAGTCAAAGTGTCACTGGACGCCGGAGAATATGAGTTCGTTTATATGACGACCAAGCCTTACACCAAACCATACAGCGTGGAATGCACGCTGCCAGAGCTGACCGGCAATCCTGAGACTTTGGAGATCCTTCGCAAGCATCTGCCGATTTTCCGCCCGGAGAGTGAGGAGGAGATTCCGTGGGTGGATGATAAGAGCAATGTAGAGGAGCTTCTGAAGTCCCCGTTCCTGCGGACAAGCGAAAAGGTGATCGAGGCGCTGGATCAGGATTTGCGCAAAGTGATCGACCTGGGAGCCGCGAGCAATGTATAAAAAGGATGTAAGCCGTGCGGCCTGGGCGGTTTTGATCATGCTGGTGTTGGCCAATCTCATGGCTTTTGTGATTGTTCTTGGACTCAGTGTCCGGGCAGGACTCAGAGGAGAAATGAATCTGTCCGAGTCCCTCTATAACTTTATAGCGGCGTATCTGCCGACGTTGCTGGCAGAAGGGGTTCTCCTGCTGCTGCTTCACTTTTGGTGCGGATTTCGCTTATCAGGAGAAGCCGGGGCAAAAACCAAGGAGCCTGTCCGACTGAGCCTCCAGACAATCCTGGGCGGCTGGGGAGCCGCGGCGGCCGCAAGCTTTCTGGTATCCATACTGCTACAAGTTATGAGCGCTATGGGCTTAGAGATGTCCGTCCCTGATATCAGCGTCCCTATGCCCCAGACAGATCCGCTGGGCTTTGCGTTGACCCTCGGATACGTGGGAATCCTGGGTCCGATCCTAGAAGAGCTGATCTTCCGCGGATATATTCTGAACGGACTGAAGAAATATGGAGAGTGGGCGGCAATTCTGACATCGGCGATATTTTTCACCATGTTTCATGGCAACCTCACGCAGCTTCTGGCGCCTTGGATCATCGGAATGCTCTTTGGATTCCTGGCTGTTCGGACCAGATCCCTGCTGCCTTCCATACTGTGCCATATTTTTCATAATACGCTGCTGATTTTTATGGAATTCCTGCCGGAGTTCCCGCTGCAGATCGTATTTTCCATCTATGCATTGGTTGGAATTGCCGGACTGATCTGGTACATCTGCCGTTATCACTCCGAATGGAAAGCATTGA
>CABUPM010000078.1 GCA_902493345.1 uncultured Eubacteriales bacterium
AATCGTTCGTAACCCTAAGGTATTCCTGATGGACGAGCCTTTGTCCAACTTGGATGCTAAGCTGCGTGTTCAGATGCGTGTTGAGATCGCTAAGCTGCATCAGAGACTGCAGGCTACGATCATCTACGTTACACATGACCAGGTAGAGGCTATGACGCTGGGTACCCGTATCGTCGTTATGAAGGACGGTATCATTCAGCAGGTAGATTCTCCTGTTAAGCTGTACAATGAGCCTCAGAACCTGTTCGTTGCAGGATTCATCGGTTCTCCTCAGATGAACTTCATCGATGCTGTACCGGAGAAGAAGGGCGAGGAAGTATGGCTGAAGTTCCATGGCCAGAGTGTTAAGCTGACTCCGGAAAAGGCTGCTAAGGTTGTAGCTGCCAACGCGATCGGCAAGGAAGTTGTTCTGGGTATCCGTCCTGAGGACATCCACGAGACCGAGGATGCACTGACCAAGTTCCCGGACAATGTAATTACCGCGGACGTACATGTAACAGAGCTTCTGGGTGCTGAGATGCATCTGTATCTGGGTATCGAGGACACCGACCTGATCGCTACCGTAAATCCGCGTATCCAGGTTAAGAGCGGTGACCGCCTGAAGCTGGCGATGGATCCTTCCAGAATTCACGTACTCGACAAGGAAACAGAGCAGACTATTACGAACTAATTACGAAAGTATTAACAACTTGTAAATAACATAATAAAAAAAGAGCAGATTTAATAAGAAAAAATTAAATTTGCTCTTTCTTTTTTTCTTAAGATAGGTTATAATAAGATGTGTGCCGTATTTATATACTGGAGAGGAGTGGAGCGCAATTGCTGTCAAATCAGATTTTAAGAGACACGATGGATGGATTGTATAATATTTCCAAGGTCGCTATGTATGTATATGATGTCGAGGGAAATGTGCTGACATCAAACGGAACGGGGACAAGCCAGGCGCAGCCATCCGTTATTAGAGATTTTGTACAGTCGAAGGCTGAGAGCATGAGCAGCATGGACTGGCAGTATTTTAAGGTGTTCGATGAAGGGATTGTAGAATATGTTTTGGCTCTGTATGGTCAGGAAGAGGGAAATTACCGTCTCGGCAAGATAGCGGTGCTGCAGCTTCAGGGACTTTTGGTCGCGTATCGCGAGAGATTTGACCGGGATAACTTTATCAAGAATCTTCTGCTGGACAACATGCTTTTGGTGGACATCTATATGAGAGCCAGTAAGCTGCATATAGAGAACAATGTTCCGCGTGTGGTATACCTGATTGAGTCCAACAATGACAGTGATACCAACGCCAACATCATGGATATCATCCGTAACCTGTTTCCGGCCAAGAATAAGGATTTCATCACGGCTGTGGATGAGAACAATATCATTCTGGTCAAGGATCTGAGTGATGAGGAGTCTGTGAAGAATAAGGAGCGGAGCGGAATCCTGGAGCAGATCGCCGGCATGATCGATACCGTGATCAGTGAGGCGCTGGGTAAGGTACGGGTCGCTTCCGGTTCTATCGTACAGGATCTGAAGGACATCTCCAAGTCCTATAAGGAAGCCAAGATGGCGCTGGATGTGGGCAAGATCTTCTATGAGGATAAGAACATTATCGACTATAATCGCCTGGGAATTGGGCGTCTGATCTATCAGCTGCCGCTGTCGCTGTGCAAGATGTACATTGAGGAGATATTCAAGGATATCCGCATCGAAGACTTTGATGAAGAGACACTGAACACGATCAATAAGTTCTTTGAGAAGAGCCTGAATGTATCGGAGACTTCCAGACAGCTGTATATCCACAGAAATACGCTGGTATACCGTCTGGACAAGCTGCAGAAGAATACCGGGCTGGATGTGCGTGTATTTGATGACGCGATTACCTTTAAGATCGCGCTGATGGTTGCCAAGTACATGGCCTATATGGAGGAAGCCGGTTATTGAGACCGGTAGAAGTTAGGAGTAGGTAAGTTTGATAGAATTTAAAAACGTGACGAAGCTCTACGACGGCAATGTAATCGGTGTAGAGAATGTATCACTGAAGATTGAGCAGGGAGAGTTCGTGTTCCTGGTCGGTGAGAGCGGTTCCGGCAAGAGTACCATGCTGAAGCTGTTAATGAAGGAGGTCAATCCGACATCCGGGCAGATCATCATTGACAATCAGGATGTGACGAAGCTTCGGAGCGGCAAGACAGCGATGCTGCGGCGGAAGATGGGCATTGTGTTCCAGGATTACCGCCTGCTGCCCAAGAAAACCGTCTATGAGAATGTGGCTTTTGCCATGGAGGCGATCGAGGAGACAAGACGCAAGATTCGGCGCAATGTCCCGAGAGTCCTGAACATGGTAGGACTGGCCCATAAGAGTAAAAATTTCCCCAATGAGATCTCCGGCGGTGAGCAGCAGCGAACGGCGATTGCCCGGGCGCTGGTGAATAACCCACTGTTTCTTCTGGCCGATGAGCCGACGGGCAATCTGGATCCGAGGAATTCCGATGAGATCATGGAGCTGATGGAGTACATCAATAGCCGCGGTACGACGGTAATCATCGCGACACATGATAAGGAGATCGTTAACCGGATGCGTAAGCGTGTAATTCATCTGGTGGGCGGACATATTGTGAGAGATTCGGAAGGGGGCTACGATCTATGAAGATGCGCTCTCTTCGTGTTTGTTTCAGACAGGGCCTGCAGGGAATCTGGAGGAACCGCCTGATGGTAATCGCTTCCGTCTGCACGGTTTCCGCGTGTCTGTTTATTCTGGGTATTGTGTACTGCCTGGTGGCCAATGTCCGCCAGTTCGCGGACGATCTGGACGATTCCTTAGGAATCATTGCCTTTTTGTCGGAGGATGTGTCGGATGACGGAGTGACATCGCTGGTATCCCAGATTGAAGGCATGGACGGCGTCAAAGAGGTAATTTATGTGTCAGCTGAGGAAGCGTGGCAGAGCTTCAAGGATTCGATGGGCTTTGATGAGCAGTTGGGACAGGATACGATTACCCGGTTGGATCGGGATAATCCACTGAGCAATTCGGCGTCCCTGCAGATTTATCTCTATGAAGCGGCGGATCAGGATGATTTTGTAGCGCAGCTTCAGAGAATGCCGCAGATCCGAAGAATCCGCTACGCGTCGGAGACGGCGGCGGTGCTGGCGAACCTGAGCGGTATGATTACTTGGGTAGGAATGGCGCTCATTCTGCTTCTGGTATTTATCGCGGTACTTCTGATTTCCAATACGATCAAGCTGTCCGTGTTTGTGAGGCGGACGGAGATTGGAATCATGAAATACATAGGAGCCAAGGATTCTTTTGTTAAGATTCCTTTTGTGGTAGAGGGTATGATCATCGGAATTCTGGGCGCGGTGCTGCCCACGATTCTGATCTATATCTCCTACGGCTCATTGGTACAGCTGGTGATCCAGCAGTTTAGTTCTTTTACGCAGCTGATGAATTTTATCAGTACCAATACGATTATCTTACAGCTCATCCCCATCTTTTTTGCGGTGGGTGTTGTTGTAGGTATTTTGGGAAGTGTGTTGTCGCTGCGTAAGTACCTGAAGGTATAAGATAGGAGGCTTTTGGTATGCAGAAACAGGTAAAATCCAAGGTGATCCGCGGAGTTATGGCGTTCTTGCTGGCGGTCATACTGATCATGTCTTCAGTGGCTCCGTTGTTTGCGGACGAGCTGGATGATTTGGAGAGTGAGAAACAGGGTCTGGAGAACCAGGCGGCGCAGAATCAGGCGGAGCAGGCAGCGACGCAGGAACAGATCGCGCAGGTTGAGGCGGAGATTGCCGCTGTGGGCGATGAGATTACCGCCCTGGACGCGCAGATCACGGAGTGTGTCAACAACATTACCGAGTTGAAGGCAAAGATCGCGGACAATGAGGAACTGATCGCGCAGACACAAACTGAGCTTCAGAAGGCAAAAGAGGACGAGAACGAGCATTATGAAGAGCTGAAGGCCCGTATGCAGATGATGTATGAGTACGGGAATGTGAATTATCTGGAGATTCTCCTGGGATCCAAGAGCATTTCCGAGTTCTTCAGCCGTATTGAATATGTCAATCAGATGGCGGATTACGATAAGCAGATTCAGGATAATCTGGAAGCGGACCGTCAGAAGATTCAGGGAATCGAAGCCAAGCTGGAGCAGAAACAGCTGGAGCTGGATATTGATCAGTCTCGCCTGGAAAAGGAGAGAGAGACGCTGGAAACAGCGATGCAGGAAAAGGAAGCCAAGTACGCCGAGTTGGAGGATTCCCGTGAGACATATGTACAGTATCTGAATACGCTGACGGAAAAGGAAGCGGATATTCAGCAACTCATTGCCAATGTTGCGGATCAGATCACAGCCGTCAAGGAGCATCAGGCGCAAGAGGAAGCCAATAAGAATAACAATAACAATAACAATAACAACGGTAACAATGGCGGCAATAACGGTGGCAATAACGGAGGTTCCGTTTCAGAGGGCATCTTCACCTGGCCAGTTCCTTCTTCCTATTACATCGCGTCCAGCTATGGCTGGAGAGTACATCCGATCTACGGATATCCCAGACTGCATGCGGGAACGGATATCGGCGCGGACTATGGGGATGCCATTGTCGCGGCAGACAGCGGAACCGTAATCTATACGGGTTACGATGACGGCGGTTACGGAAACTTCCTGATGATCCAGCATGCGAGTGGTTATGTAACACTGTATGCGCACTGCAATCAGCTCCTGGTATACAGCGGACAGTATGTAAGCCGCGGCGAAACGATTGCGTTGGTAGGCTCTACCGGAGCCTCCACAGGACCGCACTGCCACTTTGAGGTGCGTGTAGGCGGCAATCCGATCGACGCCATGGACTTCTTTTAATCGATAAAAACTGCTACTGAAGGCTGTGATCCGCCAGGGTCACAGCCTTCTGTGTATAATTGGCGATGCGGAGAATATAATGAATAAGCCGGATAGAGGAGAATGCAGATGGAAGAGATAGAGAAAAAAGAGCGGCGGGACGGATTCTGGTTGGGCTATCTTGTGGCCGTTGTGACTCTGTTAGCGGTAGGAGTCGCCTGGTGGCTGATCTTTCGGCCGGTGATCATCCTGAATGAGGACGCTTCGGGGCTGACTTCGTCGCAGATGCGAACCCTTTTGGAAAAGGAAAACGGGATGATCCGCCGGATTCAGAATGAATACATCCTGGAGGATCTCACTAATGAGGAGCTGATGGACGGGGCGTATCAGGGGATCATGGATGTGCTGGATGACAAGTACGCCGATTATTACGATAAAGAGGAGTTTGAAAAGATTCGCCGGCATACGGACGGTTCTTATGGCGGAATCGGGATCACGCTTACGAACGACTGGGAGATTGTAGGCGTTGCGGAGAATGGACCGGCCCAGGAGGCAGGGATCCGCACGGGTGATATCATCCGCAAGGTGCAGGGAATCGTGATTGCGGATTCCGACCTGAGTCTGGAAGAGCTGCAGGCACAGCTAAAGGGCAACATCGGAGATGTGAAGACGATGACACTGTACCGTCCCTCTACGGATACGGAATATGATGTAGAGCTTACGCTCCAGGAGATTGTGACGCAGACGGTTTTTTGGCATATGCTGGATCAGGAGATCGCATACTTGCAGATCACGGCGTTTGATAAGGTGACGCAGGAGCAATTTGAAACCGCCTGGCAGGAGATTCAGGAGAGCGGTGCGATGAAGGGACTGGTTCTGGACTTGCGCGGCAATCTGGGCGGCAATCTGGATACGGTCATCTCCATTGCCAATACTTTGGTGCCCAAGGGACTGATCGCGTATACCGAGGATAAGGCAGGCAACCGGGAGGAGTATTATTCGGAGGGCGATGGCTGCGGAGTTCCGATGGCTGTTCTGGTCAACGAGTATTCTGCCAGTGCGTCCGAGCTCCTGTGCGGGGCGCTGAAGGACCGCGGCGTGGCTAAGGTGGTCGGCGTTACGACATATGGCAAGGGAATCGTACAGACGACATGGTCGTTGTCTGACGGCACAGCCTATAAGATGACGACGGGAAAATACTACACACCCAACGGTGTCAATATTCAGGGAACAGGGATTGAACCGGATATATATATCGATCTGACAGAAGAACAGCGTCAGATGGAAAATGTGCCGGAGGATGAAGATATGCAGCTGCAAACGGCAATCGAAGCGGTGCGGACCGAGCTTGGCAGCTGATGCGGATTCTCCTTCTTCTCTTCAGAAGCCTAATGGCCAGCCTGTTGAATCCGGTCTACTGGGCGGCAGTATATCTGACGCACCGCAAATATCATAGGGACGGAGAACATGCCGACGGGAGAACGCGCCAATCCATATTCACAGGGATCGCCGCGGGCAGTCTTGTCATGACTTTGATCTGCATTCTGGGATTGACGGTGCAGCCGGGCTTGTATCTCGCGTTGCTCCTTCCGACAGCGCTTTTGCTGTCGAGAATCCGTCCCCGTTTCTGTTGTTTTGCCTATAGCGGGACACTACTGGGCCTATGGGGAGCGGCAGATGTTCCGGGGATTCTCGTTATCGTAGGAGTACTCCATGTAATGGAGGGAATACTTGCGGCGCTGGATACGGCGCCCGGGGAGGAACTGGCCTATAAGGAGGGGCGCGTCGTAAAGAAAATGCGGCGCGTCGGCTGTTGGCCGGTTCCTTTTGCGTTATTGGTACCGGTATCCGGAGAGGTATTGGGGATCGCCATGCCGCCGTGGTGGCCGCTCCTGGGATCCGCTGCCGGATTTGCGTTATGTCCCATGACAGCCCTTTTCTTATATAACGCAGAAGGAAGGGGAAGCGCATGGAAACTCATTTTCTATGGCGCTGCCCTATGTTTCCTTGCGTTCTGCCTTCCGCAGGGACGGATCTGGGAGATAGGAGCGCTGCTGATAATGTTTTTGGCACATGAATGGATTTTGCTTGAAGTATAAGAAGATGCGCTGTATAATAGAGAAAGTAGCCGAGGATAAAGGAAGGTAAGGGGAAGGGCATGACAGAAAGAGTACAGAAGATCTATGAGCTGCTGAAGGAGGAATATCCGGATGTACACTGCGAGCTGAATTATCAGACGCCGCTGCAGCTGCTGACGGCGACGGTTCTCAGTGCGCAGACGACGGATCGGCAGGTCAACCGGGTGACAGAGAAGCTGTTTGCGGAGCATCCGGATCTGGATACGCTGTTGGAGCTGAGTGAGGAAGAGCTGGAGGGGTATATCCATTCGCTTGGGTTTTATCACACCAAGGCGCGGAACCTCTACAGGTTGTTCCGGGAGCTTGCGGACCGTTTTCACGGCGAGGTGCCTCAGACCATGCAGGAACTTACCAGTCTGCCGGGCGTAGGACGCAAGACGGCCAATGTGGTTCTGTCCAATGCTTTCGGGATACCGGCGATCGCTGTGGATACCCATGTGTTCCGGGTGTCCAATAAAATTGGACTGGCGCATGCTTCCGATGTCAGAGAGACGGAGAAGCAGCTGCAAAACGCGTTGGATCCGGAGGTATGGTCCTTGATGCATCATCTGCTCATTTTTCACGGCAGGCGCTGCTGCAGCGCGCGGTCGCCGCAGTGTGAGCGGTGTGTGATCCGGCAATATTGTGAATACTATCAGAAGGAGTGGGAAAACGATGGAGAAACTGTTTGAATTCTTAAAGAGAGGAACCTGTGCGGCGACCGTCGTACAGTATATGGGAGAGAGACTGGATCAGGCTGGGTTTCAGGAGTTGGCCTGTGATGCTCCCTGGACCCTGGAAGCAGGCGGCGCGTATTATGTGAAGGTGCGGGATACATCCTGTGTTGCTTTCCGTGTATCAGGCAAGGAGAGCAAGCCGTATTTTCGTATCGTGAGCGCGCATACGGATCAGCCCTGCCTCAAGCTGAAGCCCAATCCGGAGATTCCGGGAGATAAGCTGAATGTCAGCGTTTATGGAGGTCCTATTTACAGCACATGGATGGACAGACCTTTGTCTCTGGCCGGCCGGGTGGTGGTCAGAGGAAAGGATGCCTTTGATACGCATGTCAAGGTTGTGGATCTGAAGAAGCCGCTGCTGGTAGTTCCGAACCTGGCAATTCACATGAACCGGGAGGTCAATAGAGGCGTGGAGCTGAATCCGCAGATCGACCTTCAGCCTTTGGCGGGAATTCATCTGGAGGGCGCTTATATCAAGAAGGCATTGTGTGAAGAGCTCAATCTGCGTCCGGAGGAATTGCTGGACTATGAGCTGTATACCTATAATATGGACGAGCCGACGCAGGTAGGGATGAATGGAGAACTGCTCTCGGCTCCGCGTCTGGATGATCTGGTGATGGTGTCGGCCGCTCTGGAGGCCATGATCGACAATCAGCCGTCCAGTGCGGTTACTGTATTGGCGGCGTTAGACAATGAGGAGATCGGCAGCCGGACACCGCAAGGCGGCGGTTCCGCGATGGTGAGTCTGATTCTTGAAAAGATCGCGGCTGCTCTTGGCAAGAGCCGTCAGGAATATCTGGATCTCATGCCGTCTTCCTTTATGTTTTCAGCGGATGTGGCACATGCGGTGCATCCGAATCATCCGGAGATGCACGATAAGGCGGTACAGCCGGTTCTGGGCGGCGGTCCCGTATTGAAATTGGATGCGGGACAGCGGTATATGACCAACGCGGCGGATTACAGCGTATACCGTCAGATCTGCGAAGCGGAAGGGGTTCCAATGCAGACCTTTATCAGCAGAGCGGATAAGGTTAGCGGATCGACACTGGGACCGGTGATGTGTGCGATGCTGCCTTGCCGTATCGTGGATATCGGAACACCGATTCTGTCCATGCATTCCGCCAGAGAATTGATGGCTTGCGTGGACTATGATTATACCGTGCGTTCTTTTGCGGGAATCTTTAAGCTGTAAAAGGCCGGACGCCGTCTCCTTCGGGGGACGGTATTTTTGTTCACAGAAATTCAATCGAATAGAACTTGTCACCCAGGAGTATTTGTGGTATAATCGAAGAAATATTATGGGAGGATTACAAACAGAATGGACAACGTTTTTATTGAGTGTATGGTCCGCAGAGATGATAACACAATGCGTATTGTCAAGAAGGTGGGAATGATTCTGGGACTGCTGATCTTTGATCTCATCGTATTGCTGTTTTTTACGCTGTTTTTTTCGGTAGCACTGGTGATCAGCTGCCTCGTGGTCTTTTTCTTCTGGAGAAGAATCGATCGGGAGTATGAATACATCTATACCGATGGCCTGCTGGATATCGATGTGATCTACGGCCGTTCCAGCCGCAAGCGCCTTCTGAGCGCTGACGCTAAGGAGTTTCAGTTCATCGCTCCGGCAGACAGCAAGACCTATCATAATCAATTGGAGGCCAAGTACGACAAGGTGATCGACGCGGGCAGCGGCGCGCTGAACGAGCGTTCCTATGTGGGAGTGCTGAAGCGGGACGAAAAGACGATCAAGCTGATCTTTGAGCCGAATGAAAGAATCGTCAACGCGTTAAAGAGATACGCGCCGAGAAAGTTTGAGGCAAGGGCCTGATGCTGGAAAAATGGCAGGAGCGTCCGATTCCTGCGGAGCCGGAAGGGGGGAATCCCTGGCAGGCGCCGCTGGAATGCGGACAGCCCCTGGTGGATATCACGGACTGGGAGCGGGTGCATTACGGCGCCTACTATGCGGGAATGGGCCTACAACATGCGCTCACACGCTGCTATGTAAGACAGGAAGTGTCCGAACGGCTGCAAAAGGTATTAGAGTCCCTGCCGCAGGAGTATTCTCTGTGGATCTATGATACATTGCGGCCGGTGGAGGTGCAGCAGAGTCTGTATGATCTCTACTGGGACAAGCTGGCGCAGGAGTATCCGGAAGCAGACGACGAGGAACTGCGCCGTCGGATTGATGACTTTGTCGCCTGGCCGAGAGTGGATTATCAACGGCCTACGCCGCATTCTACAGGCGGAGCGGTGGATCTGACACTGATGTACCGCGGACAGCTGCTGCCCATGGGGACGGAGTTTGATGATCTGACAGAACGCGCTAATACCCGGTACTACGAAGAGTGCGCTACAGGAGAGGAGTTCCGGGACAATCGGAGGATCCTGTATCATGCGATGACGGAAGCGGGTTTTGTGAATTACCGGCATGAATGGTGGCATTATGCGTTTGGGGACCGAGCCTGGGGACATGCGGTCGGGAAAGTGCCGATCTACAGCTATATCGCGCCTCCTGCGGAATAATTTGTCTCAAATTGAAAAAAACACTTGCATTTTAGAGAAGACTATAGTATAATAGTATTCGTTGGTGGTTAAGCTACATGCGCGAGTGGCTCAGTGGTAGAGCATCGCCTTGCCAAGGCGAGGGTCGCGGGTCCGAATCCCGTCTCGCGCTCT
>CABUPM010000079.1 GCA_902493345.1 uncultured Eubacteriales bacterium
TGAGCATTTTTGAATTGGTTTGTCGGGCCTGTTATCTCTTGGAGAACTGAGGCGCGCGACGAGCGGCCTTGAGGCCGTACTTCTTTCTTTCCTTCATTCTCGGGTCACGAGTCAGGAAACCAGCGCGCTTCAGAGGAGTACGCATCTCATCGTCTACTTCCAGTAGAGCACGGGAAATACCATGGCGGATCGCTCCTGCCTGACCGGTATAACCACCACCCTGTACATTAACCATAACGTCAAACTTACCCTCAGTCTCAGTAACTGCGAAAGGCTGACGAACGATCATCTTCAGAACTTCGGTGCCAAAGTAAGCATCAATATCCTTCTTATTGATTACAATATTACCATTACCGGGCTTCAGATAAACACGAGCCACACTGGACTTTCTTCTGCCGGTGCCATAATAGTACTGTGTGCTAGCCATTTTCATGTTCTCCTTTCTTATGCCTCGATTACCAGAACTTCAGGCTTCTGTGCCTGCTGCTCATGCTCAGGACCAGCATAAACCTTCAGCTTCTTAAACATCTGACGACCCAAAGCATTCTTAGGCAACATTCCCTTGACTGCATACTTGACCGCAAGCTCCGGATTGGTATCCATCAGGTGCTTGCAAACGATCTCGCGTTTACCGCCAGGCTGACCGGTATGGGTGCTGTACACCTTCTTCTCCAGCTTCTTACCAGTAAACTTGATCTTGGATGCATTAACGATGATCACATAATCTCCCATATCCATGAAGGGAGTAAACTGCGGCTTATTCTTACCGCGCAGGATCGCTGCTACCTGAGAGGTAAGACGACCCATGGTCAGACCAGCGGCATCTACTACATACCACTTTCTGTCAATATTCTTTGCACTGGGCATATATGTCTTCATTGAACATGTCCACTCCTTGATTATATTGCGCTGTGTCAAAGTCTGAACCGGGGCTAGTGGAACAGGCAGATCAACAGTCATGCTAAACTAGTATAGTATAAATCATAGCTGCTGTCAAGATCTTTTTGCAGTTTTTTCTTTAAAATACAGGAGATTTTCTCTTATCCGACTTTCCGCATCAGTTCTTCTACGATATTGTTTCCCCAGAAAACTCCCAGATCGGTAAAGCTCAGCACGCCGTTTTGGAAATGGATCAAACCTTCCTTTTCCATGCGTGTAATCTCCGGCTCCAACAGCCTCTCCAGGTCGCGGTCCAGCTTCTCGCTGTAGTCTCGCAGATCCACACGGGCCTTCTGCAATTCATAGATAAAAGCGTCCAATATCTGATAACGCGGATCCATCACCCGGCCCCGGCTGCAGATCGGTGCCTGCTCCGACAGCAGCTCTCTGGGATGATTATTATGATACAGATAATGATCCAGTTTGCCGCCGGCACCGCAGCCAATCGCGATACAGCTGCCTCCGCTATGCCGCAGCTGCATATACTCATACCGGTCCAATCCATCCCGGACCAGCTTGGTCAGTTCCAGCATACGATATCCTCTGGGTCTTAGGCCATCCAGCACCTGTTGAAACAGCGCATACTCATGCTCTGTCTGTGCCATCGCCGCCCGTGCATCAGAGGACAGACTTTTCTCCAGTGGTGTATTGGGATGAATCATCAGCGAATAAAAGCTGATACCGGACGGAGCAATCTCGCGGACCATTGCCAGATCCTTCTCCAACGTGATATCCGTCTGTCCCGGTATATTATACAGGAGATCGATCCCGGTATTTTGAATTCCATATTCCATGGCCCGCTGGACTCTGGACGCCGCGAATTCTCCGCTGCCCCTGCGTCCTAACACTTTCCGGTATTCATCCTGAAAGCTCTGAATACCGATCGAAAGGCGGTTGACACCGGCCTCCGTCAGAACCTCCAGCATTTCGTCCGTCAGCTCCGACGCAGAGGACTCCAGACTGATCTCTGCGTCCGGCGCGATCTGAAACGTTTCTCTCAGCGCGGTAAACACCTGGCGCATCTGCTCAGGGCGCAGCGCCGTAGGCGTACCGCCGCCGAAATTGATCACCTCTACCGGAGCCTCCATATAGGGAAATCCCTGCAGCGAATGAATCTCATCGATCAGATACCGGTGGTACTCTCGCCTCTTCAGGGCATCCGGACGATAGAAGGGGCAAAACGTACATACCTTATTACAGAACGGTACATGAATGTATATCGCCCGTCTGGTTTTGGCCGGTGCGTTAAGGAGCTCTCTTACATAGAGCTCCTTATCCACATCGCACTGGTATTTTTTCTTTAGTTCTTTGGATACATGATGGGACCTGTAACGCTCCGTATACATTACAGCTCCAGATCCGGGTACAGGATCTCCGCCAGCTTCTGATAGGCTTCTGCAAAGCGGCTGTTCGGCTTATTGTGGAACAGCTCCTTTTCCAGATAATATACCTGGCCCTCTTGCACAGCCCTCAGAGACTGCCAAACCGGATTCTCTCCATAAAGCTCCTGAATCTGCTGCTGCGCCGCCTCTGCTCCCGCATGGCACTGCACGACAATGATGTCCGGATCCGCTGCATAGACTGTCTCCAGGTTGATATCCAGGCGCTCCGCACCGGAGGCATTCTCCCACTCATCCACAATATTCACCGCGTTCATCTCTTCGATCATCTCACCGACAACCGTATTGGTTGTATTGGCCTGCAGGGACTCCGCGCCGGAGAACATGCTGAATACTTTGGGCGTATCTTCGGTCGGGCACTTCGCGAGAATCTCAACCACGCTGTCCAGAGCCGGCATCGCGACCGTATCCCACAGCTCTTCCTGAGAATTCAGGTTGCAGAATACCTTGAACCACTTCAGATAATCCGAAAAGTCGTTGTAAGACATGGCGATTACCGGAATGCCCGCTGCCTCTGCCGGCGCCTGAATCGTAGAATAACCGCTCATTGCCGTAGAACATATGATAAGATCCGGCTGCTGCGCTATGATAGATTCTACATCCCATTTTTTACCGGAAGAAGAAGTCGCTACAACTGTTACACCTTCATCCTGTGTGATATCACGGCCGATATACTCCTGATACAGCGTAATCGCGCTGTCGCCGCCGATGCAGCCCGCTACCGTGCCGCCTGCTTCATACCACAGCGTTGTAAAGCTTCCGTACAGATTGACTGTCTTCTGCGGATTCTTCTGGATGGTAACTGTCTCGGAAGAAGCGTCTTCAAACGTCACAGAATCCGCTTCCACAACTACCTGATCCGCCTTCTCCAGGAACTTAGCCCGCAGCTCTGCCTTCAGCTCCGTATTCTCCTCCGCCTTGCTCTCCTCCGCGGAAGATTCTGCTTCGGAAGATTCCTCTACTGCCGAAGACTCTTCTGCCGCTGAAGATTCCTCCTTGGAGGATTCCTGTACAGATGAATCCGCTTTACTGTCGCCGCCGCTCTGCGCACAGCCTGCCAGAGACGCTGCTGCGAGTATCATACACATCAACACTGCATAAATCCTTTTCATATATTTATCCTCTTTTCTTTTTCCGGTTCTACCGGCTTTTATATATGTGTCTGTAATGGTATAAAGTATGGACAATGATTGTAGGGATCCTGCTGTACGACCGCTTCGATCTGAAAGATCTCCCGAAGGTTCTCCGCCGTCAGCACTTCTTCCGGCGTTCCCTTCCGATAAAGCTTTCTGGACTTCAGCGCATAGAGCTGATCCGAATATCTTGCGGCCAGATTCAAGTCGTGCAGCACCATAACAATTGTGATGCCCAGCTTCTGGTTCAGGTGCCGGACCAATTCCAGCACTTCCATCTGATAACTGATATCCAGATACGTCGTAGGCTCGTCCAGAATCAGGATCTCCGGTTCCTGGGCAATCGTCATGGCAATCCACGCGCGCTGTCTCTCACCGCCTGATAAGGTGGACAGGCTCTGATACTCCATGTGGCGGATTCCGGTCATCTCCAGCGCCTGATCTATGACCTGCGCGTCCTTTACCGTCATTCCTCTCCCCAACTTAGAATGGGGGTAACGGCCATAGGAAACCAGCGTCCGCACATCGATATCCGGCGGAGATGTATGCACCTGCGCCAGATACGCGATCTTCTGCGCCAAAAACTTGGGCGGGTATTGGCTCAGTTCCTGATCCTGATAAAGGATCTTCCCCCGCTGCGGCGTCACTGCCTTAGAAACTGTCTTCAGCAGGCTTGATTTGCCGCATCCGTTCTGGCCGATGATCGTCGTGATCTTTCCCTTGGGAAATTCCACGTTCAGATCCTTTATTACTGTCTTTTTCCCATAGGCTACCGTTATATTCTGAAATCCGAAATACATCCGATCACCTCAGTCTTTCTGCCGTGTCCGCAGCAGATACAGGAAGAAGGGCGCTCCGATAAATGCCAGAATCACGCTGACTGGAACCTCTCCCGGCGGCATGATCACCCTTCCGATCGTATCGCATGCGCTGACCAGCACAAATCCCAGCAAAGTAGACGCCGGAAACAGATATTTATAATCCGAGCCCACCAGAAGTCTCGCGATATGGGGAACGACCAGTCCGACAAAACTGATCAGTCCCGCCACTGAGATCGCGGCGCCGGAGAGCAACGAAGAGACTACAATCAGCAAAAAGCGAAACCGTTCCGTCCGCAGCCCCAGTGCGTTGGCTGTCTCATCGCCCAGCATCAGGATATTCATCCTGGCTGGCAGAAACATACAGATCAGTATCCCGGCCGCAGCATAAGGCAGCATGCTGTACAGGCTTTTCCACTCCGTCCCGTTCAGTCCGCCCACGAGAAATCCGCTGGCATTGCCTAGGGACTCCGCGAAAAATGTTTTGATCATATCGTTAAAGGCTCCGAACAAGGCAGATACCGCCATTCCGGATAAAATCATTTTAACCGGGCTTACGCCTTTTTGATATGCCAGCGCATAGATCAGCATCGTTGTCGCGAAAGCGCCTACAATCGAGCCGACCGGAAGCAGATAGGCATATGCCGGAAAGGCCACCAACGTCATATAGCCCACAAAGCTCGCGCCGCTGGTGACTCCGATCGTTGAGGGCGAAGCCATCGTATTGCGCATGACCCCTTGCAAAATGCACCCAGATAGCGATAGGCACACGCCCACAAGTCCTCCCGTCAAAACCCTGGGAAAACGCAGATTCCAGATCAAAAGCCTTGCCATGCTGTCATCGGCCCTGGTCAGGGCTCCCCACACTTCCGAAACGGTAAACTCCACGGTTCCCACGGCCGTACACACAAAGACTGAAACGACAGCCAAGACCGCCAATATAACGAGAACCGCTATTTTGGCAGGGTAGTTCTTTTTGCCCACCGCTGCCGTCATAACTCCTGCAGCAGTTTCTGGACGGTTTCTCTTGCTCCCTGCAAATCGGCCGCGTCCGGATGGCCCAGCGACTCTTTCTGTTTCTCAAAGCGCTCCTGCGACAGATGTCCCTTCTGTCCTTCCGGAATACGCAGCCTCCGGCCGCTTCTGCGCAGATCGATACTGCCGCGGCACAGATACTGCCCTACATAGATATTCTGCTCCTTGACCAATGTTTCAATGTGTTCCTGCACATCTGCCGCGTGCTTGGAGGCCATGGAGGCTCCCAGAGTTCCGATAATGATAATCTTCTTACCCTGCATCCGCCGGAGCAGCGCAATCGTATCATCGTCCGCGGTGCCATGGTTGCACCAGTAAGACAGAATAAACGTGTCAAACATCTGGATCACTTCATCATTGATGTACCGGATATTATACGGTCCTACATGATCCGGCACGACCTCCGCCACAGCATCCGCCAGCTTGTAGGCATTGCCTGTGATCGTCGAAAAAATGATCGGAATTGTATTCATGGATATCTCCTCTCTACCAGTTAGTCATACCTAACTATCATAGAAACAAATGGGCCTCCGTCGAGGCCTATCGCTTGTCATGACCAGCTTGCGCGTATCATATCATATTTCCCCGTTCATTGTCAATATTTATTTTGTAAATTTTGTGACCGCATCTGCCGCGG
Organism: uncultured Eubacteriales bacterium; assembly: GCA_902493345.1. Lineage (GTDB taxonomy): Bacteria > Bacillota > Clostridia > Lachnospirales > Bianqueaceae > Faecimorpha. The sequence goes on from CABUPM010000079.1 coordinate 5,963, forward strand.
CGTTTTATGAAAATACTCACGAAAAACCCGGTTAAAGGTCGCCTGATTGTTGAACCCGCAGTCATACGCGATTTCTGTTATTGTCTGGTCCGTCGTAAGCAGGAGCCTTCGGGCCTTTTCCGCACGGAGCGCATTAACATAGGCACAGTATCCCATCTTAAGATAGGAAGAAAACAGATGGGACAGATGATACCGGTTGATCCCCAGCTCCCGCGCGAGTCCGGCCAGAGTGATCTCTTCACAATAGGTCTCATGGATCCGCTGCATCGCCTTGCGGATGAGATCGCTTTCCCGCGACGCGCTCTTTTCCACCGGTTCTATTTTTTCATACAGCTTGACCATAATCAAAGACAGCAGCGCCCTCGCCACCGCTTCATTGGATTTTTCTCTCGCCAGCCAGTCCAGCGCATAACGCAGGCACTCCTCAACCTCTGTGCTTTTCAGCCAAGGATGCTGAGGTTTGGTCTGCAAGAGACTTCCGCGGAGCTCTGCCGCTTCCTCCGGGTGAAACATCAGGATATATCCTTCCACGTCCTCCGAGGATCCCAGGTACGCATGAATCTGATTGGGGAAAATGATAAATAATTCTCCTTCTCCGACCTCATACTCTTTGTTTTCACAGATCATAGGCATCTTTCCCTTTTTGACCCAGATCAGCTCACACTGGATATGAAGATGTCCCGGAAAGCGAAAATTGGGGCGAAGCCCCCTCATAGAGAATGTAACCTGATGTTTTTCATAATACGGCAGCATAGCGCAGCTCCTCCTCTTAACCGCAACTTTTGACTGATTTTTCTATTCTTATCTACTTGTTATTGTAGCATTTTTCACATTATAATACAAGTAGAATCTTATACGGGAGGTATAATGAACTATGGCAATTACGCATGCAATTATTGGCTATGGCGGAATGGGAAGCTGGCATCACCGCAATCTGCGGGATCATGTGCCGGAGATTCATGTCAAGGGGGCCTGGGATGTCCGTGAGGAGGCCAGAAACAAGGCTGTGGAAGCCGGAATTATGGCCTATGACTCTCTGGATGCTCTGCTGTCGGATCCGGAGGTGCAGCTGGTCACGATCGCGACTCCGAACAATTTTCATAAGGATCTGAGCATCGCCGCGCTGCGCGCCGGTAAGAATGTAATCTGTGAAAAGCCCGTAACGCTGAACTGTGAAGAACTGAAAGAGATCGTCGCGGTCGCGCAGGAGACCGGCCTTCTCTTTACTGTACATCAGAATCGTCGGCTGGACAGAGACTATCGGATCGTCCGCGAAGCCATCGGCCAGGGACTGATCGGCCGTCCTTACTTCATCGAGAGCAAAGTCCAGGGATCCCGCCGGGCCATGCATGGCTGGCGCGGTCATAAGCTCAACGGCGGCGGCATGCTGCTGGACTGGGGAATTCATCTGATCGATCAGCTGATGGATATGATCGACGCTCCGGTAACGGCAGTAGACGCTCATCTGCTTTCGATCTATACGCCGGAAGTCGACGATAATATTCGTCTGACACTGACCTTCGGCAATGGAACCGTAGCCTTCCTGGAGATGGCGACCAACTGCCTGATCAACTCTCCCCGCTGGCATGTTTCCGGAACGGAGGGCACACTGCAGATAGACAACTGGAATTGCGAAGGACGTATCATGCGGCTTAAAGCGGACGGAGCGATGACCTGGGAGGATGATATCGTCTATACGGCGGCCGGTCCTACCCGTACCATGGCGCCTCGTCCCGCGCAGACCATGGAAGAACTTCCGCTGCCGGAGATCCAAACCCATTGGTCCGAGTACTATAAGAACATTGTCGATGTACTGGAGCATGGCGCCAAGCCCATGGTCACACATGAGCAGCTGATCCGTGTAATGAATGTCGTCGATCTGCTCTTTGAATCCGCCAAGGACGGCGTAGGCAAGGCTTGCAACATCTAATCTCATCCACCTAAAAATACAGATACTATGGAGACTCACACTATGAAAACAGCATTGATTTTATGGGGAGGCTGGAAGGGACACGAACCCAGTCTCACTTCCAAGAGATTCGCGGGATTACTGGAGAAAAACGGCTATGAGGTCACACTGTCCGATACGCTGGATGTTCTCGCTGATCTGGACGCGCTGATGAAGCTAGACCTGATCGTAACCTGCTGGACCATGGGCACCATTCCTAACGAATATGTCAACAACGTCTGCAAAGCAGTCGGCGCCGGTGTTGGTCTGGCCGGATGCCATGGCGGAATGTGCGACGCGTTCCGTGAAAGCACAAGATGGCAATTTATGACTGGCGGCCAGTGGGTGGCTCATCCGGGCGGCGACGGTATTCACTATACTGTCAATATCTGCAAGGGCTCCAGTCCGCTGGTTGAGGGTCTGGATGACTTTGAAGTCAGCTCCGAGCATTACTACCTGCATGTGGACCCTGCCATTGAGGTTCTGGCAACCACCCGTTTCCCCATCGTTCCTTATTATCATATTTCTAACAAGCCTGTGGACATGCCTGTCGCCTGGACCAAGTTCTGGGGACTGGGCCGGGTATTCTATCTGTCGCTCGGACATCACGACGATGTCTTTGACAAGGCTCCCTCAGCCCAGATTCTGATGGAACGCGGAATGCTCTGGGCCGGTATGGGACATGAATATGCCATAGAGCATGGTCTGACAACGGAGCGCTTTGAGAACACCGCTCCTATGTTTTAAGGAGTATATCATGAAAAAAACTGTCAATATCGCCATGATCGGCGTCGGCTGCATCAGCGGCATCTATCTGAAGAATATCACTGAACTGTTTCATGACATCCGTCTCCTGGGTGTGTGCGATCTGATCCGCGAACGTGCGGAAGCCGCACAGCAGAAGTATAATATTCCCAAGATCTACGATACGATGTACGACGCCTTCGCCGATCCTGAGGTGGATATCATCCTCAACCTGACCCGCCCTTACGAGCATTTTGAGGTCAGCAAGGCCGCCCTGAACGCCGGAAAGCATGTCTATTCCGAGAAGCCTCTGGGCGCCTGCCTGGAAGAGGGCATTCAGCTGCGTGCCCTGGCCGAGGAAAAGGGCCTGATGCTGGGCGGCGCCCCGGACACCTTCATGGGTGCCGGCATCCAGACCTGCCGCAAGCTGATTGAGGACGGTTATATCGGAACACCGGTTGGTTCCGCCGCCTTTATGATCTGCCGCGGACATGAGCGCTGGCATCCGGATCCAGACTTCTACTACCAGTACGGCGGCGGTCCCATGATGGATATGGGTCCGTATTATCTGACGGCCATGATCAACCTTATGGGATCGATCAAACGTGTAATGGCCGCGACCCGCTGCACTTTCCCCCGCCGGATCATCACCAGCTCTCCGCTGGCCGGCACACCGATCGATGTCCATGTGTCCACACATATCGCCGGTACGGTTGAATACTCCTCCGGCGCGGTCGGCACCCTCTTTACCACGTTTGACGTACATTATCCCACACAGGCTCGCTTTGAGATCTACGGTTCGGAAGGAACCCTGATCGTTCCCGATCCCAATACCTTCGGCGGCCCAGTCAAGCTGTACCGTCCGGAAGAGCGTGAGATGCGCGAGCTGCCGCTGGTGTTTGACTATCGTGAAAACTCCCGCGGACTTGGCCTTGCAGACATGGCCTCCGCGCTGATTCACGGCCGCCGTGCCCGCGCGGATTATACACAGACCTTCCATGTACTGGAAGCCATCGAAGGCTTCGAGACCGCCGGTAAAACCGGACAATGGGTCGATCTGACTTCCACTTATACACCGGCTGCGCCCATGAAAAAGGCAGTGGTTCCCGGAATTCTGGATGAATAATAGTTGCAGCGAGGGTATCCCAAGGATGCCCTCGTTTTTTATTGGTTCAGATCATTTTAGCACATATACTTTGGTACACTTTGGAGGATGAGACTCTGAACCGGTCCCTGTCTACTTGACAGGGACCGGTTCACTCTTGGGTGTACCAGAGTTTTTTATGGTTCTCAGGATCCTTGAAAACCCTCTGGTACACTTGGGAGAATGAGATTCTTGGGTGTGCCAGAGGGTTTATGATGTTCTCTGGATCCTTGAAACCCTCTGGTACATTGGGAGAATGAGACTCCTGGGTGTGCTAGAGGGTTTATGGTGTTCTCTGGATCCTTGAAACCCTCTGGTACACTAGAAGAATGAAACCTCTGGGTGTGCCAGAGGGTTTATAGTGTTCTCTGGATCCTTGAAACCCTCTGGTACACTAGAAGAATGAAACCCCTGGGTGTGCCAGAGGTTATATAGGCTTCTCTGGATCCTTGAAACCCTCTGGTACACTAGGGA
>CABUPM010000080.1 GCA_902493345.1 uncultured Eubacteriales bacterium
TTCGTCAAGCTCTTTCATCCGAGCCAGCTTTTCTTCCTGCATGTCTCTACCTCCCGTCATTTTGACCGCTTTATTCCTGTTTTTTCAAACCAGCCAAGCCGGCAATCAATTTCTTAGTACCAACCTTAACAAACTGTACAGTGACCTGGCAATCGGCGTTTAAGGGCTGTACATCCTCAATTACGCCCAAGCCGAACTTACGGTGACTTACCCGATCCCCGACTTTCCAGTTCTGCTGCGTCTCCTTCTTTACATCCATCACCGGATGTCCCATCATGCGCTGCTTTTGCTGTTCCAGGCTCTCGTTGCGGAACTGACGCACAAACATCCTGCCATTTTCCGCACGGTTCGAGGCCGCGCCCATGTTCTCACTCCTGCGCTGCATCGCCATCTGGCGTCTCGGTCCTTCCTGATTCTCCAGAAGCGCTTCCGGCAACTCCTTCAGGAACCGGGACGGCTTGTTGGCTTCCTGCATTCCATGAATTCTGCGGGTCATGGCATACGTCATATACAGCTTTTCCTTCGCTCTTGTGATTCCGACATAACACAGCCGGCGTTCTTCTTCTATGTCCTCTTCTTTTCCGGAGGTAATACTCATATAGCCCGGAAAGAGTCCGTCCTCCATACCTGCCATAAAAACAATGGGGAATTCCAGTCCCTTGGCACTGTGCAGCGTCATAATGGAGACAGTATCCGCCTCTTCTTCAAAAGCATCGATCGCCGCCACCAAAGACAGCTCCTCGATCAATCCGGCCAAAGATGGTTCCGGTGCTTCTTCTTCATAGGCTTCGATACGATTCCGCAGCTCATCGATATTTTCCTTGCGGTCATCCAGCTTCTCCGGTTCATCTTCCTTAAGATACTCCAAATAGGAGATCCGTGTGATCAGACTGTCTAAGAGTTCTGTCAGGCCGCACTCCGGGTCCTGGATCCGCTCCCGGTACTCCAGAATCATGTCGCTGAAGTCGCGCAGCTTGGATGCCGCTCTTGAAAGCTCCGGAAAGTCCGCGATATTGCGGATCACCTCCGTGATCCCCATCTCCCGTTCTGAGGCCGCCATACGCAGCTTTTCTTCGGTGGTATCGCCAATTCCCCGTTTGGGGACATTGATAATTCTCTGAGACGCTACATAATCCTTATCATTTACAATCAATCGCAGATAACACAGCAAGTCCTTGATCTCTCGGCGCTGATAGAAGGGGATTCCCGCATACAATCTGTAAGGGATATTTTCATGCAGAAACTGCTCTTCCAACGCACGGGACTGCGCATTGGTGCGGATCAGGATCGCCATGTCCCGGTACGGCCTGCCGCCTTGGTGCATGGACTTCATCTGTCCGGAAATGTAGGCCGCTTCACCGGCTTCGTCGTCCGCCGCGTAAACCTGGATCTTATCTCCGGCCGGATTCTGCGTCCACAGCGTTTTGCTCTTCCGCTCGGCATTGTTGCGGATCACTTCGTTGGCGGCATTCAGGATATTTTGAGTGGAACGGTAATTCTCTTCCAGGCGAATTACAAACGCATCCGGGAAATCCTTTTCAAAATCGAGGATGTTCCGGATATTGGCGCCGCGGAATTTGTAAATGGACTGATCGTCGTCTCCGACAACGCAGATATTACCGAACATCCCGGAGAGCTGACGGATCAGACGATACTGCACCGTATTGGTATCCTGATACTCATCCACCATGATATAGCGAAACTTTTCCTGGTATCTTTCCAGAAGGTCAGGATTGAGCGCGAACAGCTCAACGCATTTGACCAGAATATCGTCAAAGTCCATGGCCTGATTGCGCAAAAGCTCCTGCTGATACTCCTTATACATTCTGGAGATCATCTCTTTGCTATAATCTCCATGCGCCGCTCTAGCGTATTCATCTGGGCCCACCATTTCATTTTTGGCGCCGCTGATGGCTGCCAGAACACTTCGAGGCGTAAACAGCTTTTCGTTCAGATTCATTTCCTTCATGATCCGTCGGATCACAGCCTTCTGATCCTCTGGATCATAGATTGTAAATCCGGAGGTGTATCCCAGCCGGTCCGCGTGATAGCGTAAAATCCGCAGACAGCAGGAGTGAAAAGTCGAGATCCATACATCCTTGGCTGCCTCTCCGATCAGGCTGTCCACACGCTCGCGCATCTCCTGCGCCGCTTTATTGGTAAAGGTGATTGCCAGAATATAATAAGGCGGTACACCGATTTCCTCAATCAGGTACGCGATTCTGTGCGTCAGCACACGGGTCTTTCCGCTGCCGGCTCCAGCCAATATTAAAACAGGGCCTTCCGTCTGGAAAACCGCTTGTCGCTGCATTTCATTCAGCGTCGAATATTTATCCATTGTATAACGTTTACTCCTTTTATGCTTTCTGTATATGCTTCAGGCGCTCCAACACCATGGCGTAGCCGTCCTCTCCATAATGCAGCGCTCGCCCGACACGGCTGACGGTCGCGCTGGACGCACCGGTCTTCTCACAGATCTCCTGATACTTGGTATTCTCACTGAGAAGCCGCGCAACCTCCAGACGCTGCGCAATGGCCAAAAGCTCGCTTGCCGTACATATATCTTCAAAAAAAGCATAACACTCCTTCACGGAGCGCAGAGAAACAATCCCCTGGAACAATTGATCCATCTCTGGCGTCTTCAATTTACTGTTCACCTGGATCCTCCTCCCATGATCTTCTTTAGTCCTTTAGTAATGCAATATATCTATTGTAGCATTGTTTTGTGAAAAAGTAAAGTCCCTTTAATGGCTGAGAGCCCACCAATTTTGCGGAGCATCCTCCTCTGTAAGACTCCCGAACCGGTATCCGTTTTTCTGAAAATACTCGATGATCCTCGGCATTGCTTCTACCGTCCCCGGCGCATAGGAAGCAGAATGCAGCAGTACAATCACCGTATCCTTGCCCTTAGCCGATTCCACGGTGTTCCGGTAAATGGTATCCGCGCTGATGTTTTTGCCAACGGCATCTTCTCCGGAACAATTCCAGTCAAGGACACGATAGCCCCAGGAATCCATCTCCTCCTCAATGGATTCTCCGAAATGCCGGACCGCATTGGGAGAACCGCCGGGAAAACGAAAGATCTTCTCAACCGCACATCCGCTGACATCCTTCACATAGCTTTCCAGCGTCTCCATCTCTCTTTTCAACGACGCAGTATCCTCGTATACAGACTTATAATCATGACTGGCCGTATGATTGGCCAGTACATGTCCCTCTTCCACAATTCTCCGGTACAGATCCGCCGCATAATCCGCCTTGTTAACAATCACAAAAAAAGCGGCCGGAACCTGATATTCCTTCAGAATGTCCAGAAGCTCGGCTGTATTGGGGTACGGTCCGTCATCAAAGGTCAGGTAGACTGTTTTATCCACTGCAGGAGCCGCTGCATTCTGTGCCTCAGCCGCCAGCTCCCCACTATCCGTTGCCGGAACTTCCTGCCTGCATCCGGCAGCGCAGATCAGTAACACGCATAAAATCCATGGCCCAATGCGCATGTTCATCTCTATCATCCTCCCAGACTGTAGGATGCGGAGAATCTGCGGAATCATGTATGCGTACAATAAAAAACGGCAGGAACATTCCTGCCGTCTCATCGTTCATAATTTTACGCTCTGTAGGATTCGATCTCTCGGCGTGCTCCGGTCAGCGCTACCGTAATCAGAATCGAGGCAACCAAGGAAACGACCGTTGTAATGATACTTACAATACTGAAGCCTCTCGCCACAATATTGTATATCAACACCAGAAGGCTCAGTACAATCATGATGTAATTCATTACGATCACATACATGGATAAGGGCTTATCCGGGAAACGTCCGTCCTGCAGGGTGAGCTGAACACGTGTGCATGTGCGGATCAGCTGAATCTCATAAATCATAGCAAGGATCATGACAGCCAATACCACCAGATCGGCAACGAGAGAAATGATCCAAGGGGACATATTATTCCAGTACAATTCCCTTGTATTGAGCAATACAAAGAAGATAACCAGGGTACTCAGCATAGCGAGACCGATATAGACGCTGACCACAATCGCGGAAGCCTTGACAAATCCCAAGCCGTATCCCTTCTGGCTGCCGGGCTGCGCTTTTCTTGCCTGCGCGGTAAAAATCCCCAAACCGATCGCGTTCAAAATCGTCGGTATCAGTACCAGTATGATCACGATGATGACCACAGCCAAGATTACAGAATAGATCTGCGCCAGTGTCTCTGTGGGCAGCAGCATCATCAGTTCGTATTCTGAATTGATCAAGGTACTCAATGCCCGACAAATCCAGTACGAAAAAGGACGAAATCACCTGACACGCTGTAACGACGATAAAGAGAATAGCTCCCAGGAGAAATACTCCGGAAGAGGCCCGCTTCTTGATGATCTCAAAAGCTGGGCTTACAGGAGTCCCCGTCGGCGTAGCTTCCATCTGTACATTGTACTGCATATCCTGTTGTTCGTTCATAATACGCCTCCTCATCTGCGTTTTGATAACTTTATCATAGCAAATTCAGATTCAAAAAGCAAGCCCTTTTATGAAGAAATCACAATGCGTTGACAATGCTTTCCACAGCAACGGCAGCATCGGAGGCAGCCGTTATAATCTGCCGCAAAACTCCCTTTCTTACGTCGCCGGCGGCATAGACTCCGCGAATCGAAGTCTGCATATGATCATCTGTCAGAATATAACCGTTCATATCCGTATCCGCTTTTCCCTTTAGAAGTGTAGAATTCGGCAGAACACCTACCGCTACAAATACACCGTCCGCGGATATCGTCGTTTCCTGTCCCTGGGTATCCGCTACAACAGCGCTGACCATGGAATCGCCCTGAATTTCTTTAACTATAGAATTCCACAGGATCCGGACATTCTCCTTTGCTAGGAGCTTCTTCTGGAGAGAGTCCGCTGCTCGCAGCTGATCCCTTCTATGAATCAGTGTGACCTCCCGGCACAGTCCCGACAGATACAAGGCATCTGACACCGCTGTATCTCCGCCGCCAATGACAACAACGCTTTTCCCACGGAAAAAGGCTCCGTCACAGGTTGCGCAGTACGACACTCCGTGTCCGCGGAGCTTCTCTTCTCCCGGAACTCCCAGCTTTCGCGGACTGGCTCCCGTGCATAGGAGAACCGTTCTGGCCTTGTATTCCCCCGTGTAAGTGCGCACTGTCTTTACGGGTTCCCCGACCTCCAGATCCGTAACCTCCTCCATAATCTGCTGCATTCCCAACTTCTGCGCATGCTCCAGCATCTTCATCCCGAGGTCCATGCCGCCGATTCCAGGCATTCCCGGATAATTATCGATCTCCTGCGTATTGAGCATCTGTCCCCCGGCAAATCCCTGTTCAACCATAGCATAGTCAAGTCCGGCTCTGGAAGCGTAGATCGAAGCCGTCAATCCTGCCGGACCGCCTCCGATGATCAAAAGGTCATAGATCTTATCCTTCATGCTGCTCCTCCAATTCCTTTAACGCTTCATTCAGAAGCTCTGTTCCCCGCAGGACAAACCGGCCATTGCGGATAATCTCAATCTGCTGTCCCGCAGCCGTCTTAACCCGAATCACTCTGATCCCATGATAGGGAAGCGTGATGTCCGTATGCTTATGCGTATATGCTCTGGATCGATCTTCATTGCGCAGTGCGGTCCGCTCGTTCTCGCGTGCGACGACTTCCTTACCATTTTGCGGATTATATACAGCGATCTCCTCCGCTCCGACATAGCAGGTGTCCCCGATCGCGAAATGCGGTCCCATCTTTTCTACAATCAGAATCGGCAGCCGTTCTACTATATTGTATTGTCTTGCCATCTTATAGGCAAGCGTATTGGTTCCGATCGCGAACTCTCCCAGCGGCAATGTCTCATGCGGGAAGAGCAGATTTTCCCGGATCAGGCGTCTGTTTTCTTCCGGATCTTCAAAATTACCGCAGCTATAGTCCGTAACATATCCATTTTCAAATGTCAGCTTCAAATCCTTGTAGCGAATTCCGTCATTATAGAATGAATCCACGTGCAGGATGCCGTTGGTCCCGGCAAGCTGTGGTGATGTAAAGACTTCTCCCAACGGAATATTGACATCCGCTACGCAGTTATAGAAATTGGTCTGGTGTTTGGGGTCCTGAATCGGAGCCAGAGCAATCCGAAGGTTGGTTTCATTGCCGTCGCGCCCCAGAATCTCCGCCTCGCATCCCTGATCCAACGCGTCGATGATATGCTGCTGTACCTTGAGGTACTTATCGTTATCCAATGTATTGATTGTAAGCATCTCATGGAATATTGCCTCAAAGTCCGAACCGATCTGCGGCGCAGGATAGGCTGCCATTGTAAAGCTGGTTCCGCTTCCCGGTATATACTCCTCCAGAAGCTGCATCCTCTGATCCATATACTGGCTGTACAGTTCCGACTGCTCCGGACGGAAGGCAATGCTTTCTTTGCGGTTCTTCGGTTCAAACGGATCTTCGCCAAAGCTTCCTAAAAACGCCGGACCGCCATATACCGCAAGGATCTGCCGGTTCTCCTCCAATGTCGCGCGCAGCGCTTCTCCCGCCGCGTCTACATATTCCTGATCCAGTACCAAGGCGATATCAAAACGGTGATCATATTCGCACTGCTGATTTTTTCTGGTACTGTAAATCCGACTGATAAACGGAATAAAACGGATCTCACTCTCAAACAGCTCCATGATGCGCTTGGTCACGCGCTCCATACCCAGTCTATGAAAGAGACCTACTGTTTTTTTAGCGACAATATCCTTACCATCTACAAAAAATCCCCGTCGATATCCGTCCACGATCGAACGGGCCATCTTTTCAATATCCTCCGCAGAAACTGTTTGCATAAAACGTGCGTAGGACAGATCCTCCTCGGTTACCCGAACACCCAGCGCGTACAGCACCCCGGGATCGCTCAGATCCGCTTCCCGGATCCAATCCTCACCCATACAAGGATCCGGAATATAATTCTGGTGTACAAACAGACCGGCACGCTCTGCCACATGTGCCTTCTGACTCTCACAGATGCAGGCCACAATCTCCTCCGCTCGTGCCTTTCCCGGCCGCAGCAGGATCTCCGCGACTTTCAGGAAAAGCTCTTGATTCCAGGTCATGGCAAAACGCATATGTCTGGACGCGTATCGGATATTCTCCTGCAGCTGATAAGCCACCGCTGACAATACAGGTCCCAATTCTCCGCCGAATATCTTAGCCATATGGGCCGGACACAGAGCCGAGCGCGCATACTGCTCCTCCTGCATGGCATAGAGCTTGTCCTGGGTCTCCTTTAATTCGTTCAGCGAAGCGCCCAGATAATATTCTCTGGTTGCCTTCTCCTCCCATTGGATCAGCATATTTAAAAAGTCCGCCTGTTCCTTAACAAAACGCGCGGCGTTCTCCCTTACACCCTTGGCTGTTTTGCCCTCGGTCAATGCGCGGATCTGTTCCTTCTGCTCTGCGTACATGCGCAGTGCAGCGCTGTTATATAGTTTATAGTATTCTTCAAGATCAAACATGATATCCTCCTAATTTCAAACCATAAAAGCCGTTTTTAGTATATCATAAACAGCTGGAAAACGCAATGGATTTTCCAGGAGCCGCTCCGCCGAAGTGTTTGATTTTCTCCATCTTTTTGCAAAATAATACATTGCTGAGACCTCTTCCTCCCATTATAATATGCTTATTTTGAACAGGAGGTATTCTTACCATGGTCAAGGACATGACGGATGGCAAACCTTACAGACTCATTCTTGCCTTTTGTATCCCATTGATGTTCGGCAATCTCTTTCAGCAGATGTATAATATGGTAGACGCAATTATTGTAGGACGATTTCTCGGAAAAAACGCTCTGGCGGCCGTCGGTTCCACCGGCGCGATTAACTTTCTGATTCTGGGGTTCGTCAACGGCCTCTGCTGCGGATTCAGTATCCCGGTTGCACAAAGCTTTGGCGCGAAGGATTATGTCTCCATGCGTCGGTGCATTTCCAATATGCTGTGGGCCGCGTTGATTTTCGGCAGTGTTATCACATTGGGGACCGTTCTCTTTACACGCGAGATTCTGATGCTCATGCAGACACCGGAGGACATCCTGGAAGACGCGTATCAGTACATATTTACCATCTTTGCCGGGACATTTACGATCTTCTTATATAATAGCCTTGCTGGGATCATGCGTGCGCTGGGCGACAGTAAAACCCCATTGTTCTTTCTGGCGCTTGCCTCGATTCTGAATATCCTTCTGGATCTGTTCTTTATCATTGTCATGAAGTTCGGTGTATTCGGCGCCGCTCTGGCGACCATTCTGTCCCAGTTTATTTCCGGTATATGCTGTCTTGTCTTTATGATCAAAAAGATGCCGATCATTCATATTCAAAAAGGCGAATGGTCCTGGGATAAGACTTCCATCCAACGGCTTCTCGGCATGGGCGTTCCCATGGGGCTTCAATACTCGATCACGGCGATCGGCAGCACTATCTTGCAGACCGCGGTCAATACATTGGGTTCCGATATCGTAGCTTCCATTACAGCCGCCGGAAAGGTCCAAACGCTGGTAACTCAGCCCATGGAGACCTTGGGTACCACCATGGCGACTTACTGCGGGCAGAATCTGGGAGCAAAGAAATACGACCGTATTCGTTCCGGCGTCCTGCAGGGAGACATTCTCGGCGTTGTCTTCTCCGTCCTCGGTTTCATCATCGTATATTTTCTGGGAACGACACTCTCCCTCCTTTTCATCGATGCTTCCGAGGTGCAGCTGTTGAGTAATATCCATCAGTTTCTCTTCTGGAACGGTCTCTTCTATATCCCGCTCACAATCATCCTGGTCTACCGCAACGCTCTTCAGGGTATGGGATATGCTCCGCTGGCCATGACCTCCGGCGTCATGGAGATGATCGCTCGTTCTCTGGTTGCCTTCTGCATGGTAGGGCTTTGGGGCTTCAATGCTGTATGCTTCTCCAATCCCATCGCATGGGTCTCCGCTGATGTATTTCTTCTGCCCACCTATTACGCAATCAGCAAACGGCTGCGGAACCGCCAGTCCATTGTTAAAAATCTATAAGCTATCTATATGGGCTTCTATGGAGTTTTTCATAGAAGCCCATATAGCAAAAAAGAAGCAGAAGAATCATTCTTCTGCTTCTTTTTATAAGAGCTGGGCACGAAGGATTCGAACCTACGAATGCTGGAGTCAGAGTCCAGTGCCTTACCGCTTGGCGAGTGCCCATCAATATTCTCTGTCTTGAGAACAGAATGTATTATATCTTATTCTTCTCAATATGTCAAGGACTTTTTCTTATTTTTTCTAAAAAGAAATCCGGCGGCTACCGTTTTGATATCCGCCGCTCAGAATCTTCTGTTTCATTGTCATTCGTTGTCCTTAGACAACTTAAAATCAAAAGTCATTTCCAACAATGCGAACAATTTGTCCATCACTTCCGCGGCAACTGCCTTGATATCCAGTCCCTGAATAAACGCAAGCACCTTACTCTGCTCTTCTTCCGGCACCTTATACACCCGCATCGCCGACGTCAGAAATCGACTGAGTTTATGATCCAGCGGAAAATGGATATCACATCTTCGTGCCATGTAATTACGCATCAATCCAGCGGTTCCGATTTCTATCTCATAGAAATCTTTCTCTGTATAGTCTGGAAAATTGGCGCCAAACACCTGTTTCAATTCTGCTGTGGTGTACCGATAGATCAATTCTGACGTGTCCGGCAGAGTATAAGCTTCGAGGTAAATTTCTCGCAGCTTTTCATTCAATTCTGTGAGCGTGATCTGTATCGCTGTTTCTACCGCATAAGCATAGACGGGGGGCAAATTGCTGCCCACAATACTCCTTGCCACACCAAACTGCCTGGCAAACATGGTTCCGATCAGTTCTATCAATACCGCATCCTTGGTTGGAAATAGATTTTGAAAACTCCCTCTTGCGACTCCAGCCTCTTCTACAATCTGTGAAATCGTCGTCTGTTTATACCCCTGTTCCAAAAACAAACGAACGCATACAGTGAGGATTTTCTTTTTTGTTTCCATCCTATCTTTTCGTAAGGAAATAAGAAGCCCTCCTCTCTTGGATTAATATATATATATATATATTAATCATACCAATTGAAGTGACTTCTGTCAAGAGGGGCTGTAATGA
>CABUPM010000081.1 GCA_902493345.1 uncultured Eubacteriales bacterium
ATGCTGCTGCCAGATGGTTGGTTTTGCGGTGGCCAGCTTCCGGGAAAACGGATTTAACGGACTGATCGCACAGGGTCTAGGAACCTCCATGCTGCAGGTCCCGAATATTGTGCGCAACCCGAAAATATGGATTCCGCCAACCTTGGCATCCGCTATTTTGGGCCCGGTTTCTACCATGCTGTTTCGAATGACGGACAACGCGTCCGGTTCCGGAATGGGTACTTCGGGCTTGGTCGGCCAGTTTATGACATGGCAGGATATGTCCGCGGGAGAAGATCCGTGGATTCTGCTGCTCAAGATCCTGCTGCTGCACTTTATACTTCCTGCCGTATTGACGCTGGCAATCTCATTGTTGATGCGCAAAAAGGGTTGGATTCGAGACGGAGATATGAAGCTGGAACAATAAAAATAAACTCGAAAGATTTATAGAATCTGACAGGTGATTTTGACAAAAACCTCCTTTTCCTCATGCTATAATGGGCTGAGATCAAAAGGAGGTTTTCAGTTATATGGAGCAGGGAATCTATTGGGACAGGAGGACGGAACAATACATCTTCAGTAATTGCAGCGCCCAGCCGGGAGAGCTGCAGGTATTTTATCTGTTTGGTAAGGAATATCTTCTGGGACGGGAGCATTATTATGTAGTGAGGGCTGCGGCGGAAGCGGAGAATGAAGCGTTTCGGCGGGGAAGGATCCAGTTCTCCTATTCGGCACGGACGGAGCTGGAAGAGCGGCGAAAGGAGTATTTTCCTGGGCTGTACGTTATGGGCTGGGCTGTGAATCAGCCCGGATACGGTATCTATGATGTACAGAGGTATGCCGCGATGCATGAATGCTTCTTTGGGGAGTGTCCATTGTTTATGCTGCTGGACGGACGGGAGGAAGAATGCTCGGTATATCTGTGGGAGAACCGCCGGCTGGAACGCCAGAGACAGTATAACCTGTTTGAAGATCCGCAGCCCCGGATGCTTGAAGCGGGAGGAAAATATTATGAAAAAACGAAGTGTTCCTGAATCGGTCAAGGCGGCTATGGTCATCATAGGGACGGTGATCGGAGCCGGATTTGCGTCGGGACAGGAAGTCATGCGTTTTTTTACCGGATACGGGGGAAAAGGCCTGATCAGTATTGTGCTGTCAGGCCTTTTGTTCATATGGATATGCAGTCTGGTTCTTAAGGGGACGCAGACAGAGTATCAGGCATATCTGGAGACACTGATGCCCAGAAGCGTGGCCGGTGCGGTACAGGGAGTGACCGTGGCCTTTACCCTCTTTTCCTACGGGGCGATGCTGGCCGGAAGCGGCGCGCTGGCCAGGCAGGAGATGGGGATCCATTATTACGCGGGCCTGTTGGGGATGGCGGCTGTCTCCGCGGCCATCCTGATTGCGGGAAAGGAGGGACTGATCTGGCTGAATCTCTTGGTCGTTCCGTTGATGATTGTGATGCTGATCTGGATATGTCTGAGCCATCTAGGGCGGCAGGCAGTAGAGAGCGCCTATCTTCAGGCATCGCCGCTTGTTCTCTCTTGGGAGGGGCTGACGGATCTGTGGTTTCTGGGGGACGGAATCCTCTATATATCGTATAATCTGCTGACGCTGATTCCGGTTCTGTGTACCCTGCGGGAAACACTGCACAGTGCAAGGGCAAGAAACGCGGCGGCAGTCCTGGGGGGCGGCGTTTTGATGTTCTTAAGTTTCATATTGGGGCTTGCATCCTTGGCAAATTATGATACAATGAAAGGGATGGAGATCCCGCTCCTGGCGCTTTTGCAGGGGCAGAGGCTGCAGAGCTTTTTGTGCTGCCTGGTGCTTTGGTGCGCCATGCTTACGACTGCGGTCTCAGACGGATATATCTGTATGGAATATCTGTGCCAACGGGGGATGCCGACACAGGCGGCCGGATGTATTGTCGCGGGTCTCGGCATCATGATAGGCTGTCTCGGATTTTCATCACTGGTGGGTAAGGTCTATCCAATATTCGGAGTCCTGGGGCTGGGCTTGCTGGCAGCCGTCATACGCAGGGCATTCCTTAGAGAAAAGGAGCATTTTCATTGAAAGATAAAGAAACCGAGCAGGAGAATCAGCGCGGGGCTGAAGAATTTACGTGGGAAGAAGACACCTACGAAGAGAGGCAGACCGCGGAAAATAGAGAAGAACCGGAGGCGGAGGATCTGTTCGCACAGCCTTCCGAGGAGAAAAAGACGGAAAAGAAGGAGCGGCTGGATCTGATTTATCCGGATCCGGCGCCGAAAGCCAAAAAGCCGGAGACAGAGGCAGGACAGCGAATTCAGAGTGCGAGAGCCAGGAAGTCCTATAAAAAAGGATTGCTGCTGGCCCTTTTTGCGATGTGCGTGGTCGTTGTGGTGGGACTCTTGATATCCTATGGATTTGGCGAAATGCTTCGGCACAATACCTCGTATACGCTGTGGGAGTCCGGAGATAAGATGGATCTTGCGGCAGAGAACAGCAGAATCAGCGGTACACTGGGAGGTCTGGTGCTTTCCGGCGGAGCCGACGGTTTGAGCGCATACGGAGAGGATCAGTCCATGCGGTGGAATATCTCTTACAAGATGTCCAATCCGGCACTGAAGGTTCTGGGAGAGTATGCACTGGTTGTGGATGTGGGAGGCAAAACGGTTTTGCTGTGCGACGCGGAGGGAATGGTATATTCCGCTATTACGCAGTATTCCGTATTGTCGGGAACCCTCAACGCAAACGGTTGGGTTACAATCATCGGAGAGGACGGACTGCAGAACGAGGTCCTGGTCTATGACACGACGGGGACGCAGGTGCTGCGCCGAGTGACAGATTCCGCCGCCAATGGCCAGCCGATGTGCGCGGTCCTGAGTGAGGACCAGAAGACGCTTGTCACAGCTTATACTTCCTATGACGGCAGTTCGCTGACGGGACGAGTGACGTTCTTTGACCTGTCCGTGTCCGGCGGAATCTATCAGGACCGGATCCAGGCCAACTTTACATATTCGGATCTGATCATCGCGGAGCTGTATCTGCAGGGCAGCCGGTTGGTCGCTGTGGGAGACAACCGGATTGTCGGCTATGATATCAGCGGTGTGCCGGAAGAAAAATGGAACACACAGCTGAGCAATCAGATTCGGATGGCGGATTATACGGATGGATATTATGCGGTCGTATATGGGACGGAATTGAGTCATATGGATGCCGGACTGGAAAACATGCTGGTACTCTATAATATGAACGGAGAAGAAGTGTATCGGAAGCAGCTGGAGAATCCGTCGTTTTTACAGGCGATGGGAGGACAGTTTGTCTATGGAGAGGGCAGAAGCTACGTGTGCATAGACAATAAGGGCCGCAGCCGATGGTTTTATAACGCTTTGGAGGATGTGGAGGCCTTTTATTGGCTGACAGAGGGCAAGAGCGTATTGAAAGTAAGCGGCAGCAGCATCCAGACGATGAATGTTGTAGGCGCGGAAAAGGCGGAGGATAGAACGTCATGAATCAGGCAGTCAAGGTTCTGCTGGACCTTTTGGTGATCTTTCTGTTCGTACTGGGGATCGCGAAAGGAGCCAAGAAGGGATTTGTACAGACACTGTATCAGGCGATACGGTGGATTGTGTGTATCATTCTGGCGCAGATTCTGTATCCGTATGTAGCGGAGTTTTTGCAAAAGATCGGGCTGACCGGAATGCTTCAGAAGAGTCTGGAGGGCATGATCGGCTCGGCTATGCAGGGTAGCGGGAACACAAGTATGATTCAATCACTGCCGCTGCCGGATTTTTTGAAGGATGTGCTGATCAGCAATGACAACAGTGTTGTCTATGAGCTTCTGAATGTAACGACGTTGACAGGCTATGTGGCGGCCTACCTGGCGAGGATGGCAGTCAACGCGCTGTCGATCCTGCTTCTGCTGGTGCTTGCGATCGTAGGGACCAAGCTGATCGGAACAGCGCTGGACATTCTGACCAAGCTGCCTGTGATTCACAGCCTCAACGCCTTTTTTGGGGGCCTAGCAGGAATCCTGTCCGGGATCTTCTATGTCTGGCTGCTTGGGCTGCTGGTATTTTTTGTGGCAGTCATTGGATCCCAGGCATGGCTGTCCGACGCGGCGGCGCAGACTGTATTGCTGGATTTCGCGAATGAATTCAATCCGCTGCTGCGCTGGGCGGTAAGTTTTACAAATTGATCGAACCATACTTGACAGTAGAGCATAAGCGCTATATAATAAGGGACGTATTGCTGGGGGAGTCTGCGGACTGAGAAAGTATACGGGCAACCGTACTGACCCTTTGTACCTGATCCGGGTGATACCGGCGGAGGGAAGCATGTGTCCATTTGTCAGCATGGACCGGGGTAGTCCTACTCTCCTCCTGAATTAAAGGAGGAATTTTTTATGCAGGAATTTTTTGAAGCTTGGTATGGACAGTTGACGACGGCAATTGTAGCGATTGTCCTGATTCTGGTAGGCGTTGGAATCAGCATGCGCGGTAAGAGCTCCAAGCAGGCCACAAGGATGCTGGTGTTCTCCGCGATGGCGATCGCTCTGGCGACAGTGCTGTCCTTTTTGAAGATTTTAGAGATGCCGCAGGGCGGTTCGATTACGCTTTTCAGCATGTTTGCGATTACATTGATCGGTTATTTTTACGGACCGGCGCAGGGAATTCTCTGCGGCATGGCCTATGGTCTTCTGCAGATGATGATCGATCCGTATGTGATTCATCCGCTGCAGCTTCTGGTAGATTATCCGCTGGCTTTCGGAGCGCTGGGATTGTCCGGCTTCCTGAATAAGCGTCCCGACGGTCTGCTGGCAGGATACGTACTGGGTGTATTCGGACGTCTGGTCATGGCTGTGATATCGGGCGTCGTCTTCTTCGCAGAGTATGCGGGAGATATGGATCCGTTTCTGTATTCCGTCGCTTATAACATTGCTTACCTGGGCGGAGAAGCTCTTCTGACCGCGGTCGTCTTTATGGTGATCCCGTCCGTCAAGAAGGCGGTGGAGAAGATCCGCGTGATGGCACAGGCACAGTAAACTTTCAGGATAGTATTGCTAAAGAGATAAGCGTGCAAAAAACTCTGCAACCCGCTAGCTGACAAGGGTTGCAGAGTTTTTTTATTTCTAAAAAAATTCATTGCATTTTATAGAGAATGGTGATAGAATAAGAATGGCTCCAGGGGGGCTAGAATTATTATCCGGGGAAAGCCCGAGATTACAGTTGAAAAAGGAGAACAGTTTAATGGCAATGGAAGTTTTTGAAACCTACGAGTCTGAAGTGCGCTCTTATTGCCGCAAATTCACGTCTGTTTTTCAGACCGCAAAGGGTTCCAAAATTTGGGACGAAGAAGGCCGGGAGTATATCGATTTCTTTGACGGCGCTGGCGCGTTAAATTATGGCCATAACAATGACTATATCAAGGAAAGATTGATTGATTATCTCCAGAAAGACGGAATCGTTCACGCTCTTGATATGTATACGACACCGAAGCGTGAATTTATCGAGTATTTTGAAGAGAATATTCTGCAGCCCCGAGGTCTTGATTATAAGATCATGTTTACCGGCCCGACAGGCACCAATGCGATTGAGGCGGCACTGAAGCTGGCGCGTAAGGTAACGGGACGGACCAATGTTTTTGCACTGATGGGATGCTTCCATGGTATGACTATGGGCGCGTTGTCCCTGACTACGGATATGGCTTCCCGTAAGGGAGCGGGTGTGCCGCTGCATGATGTAACGCATATCCCGGCGCCGTATATGTTCCCGGAGCTGGATACGGTAGCGTATATGGAGAGACTTCTGACGGATGATCACTCCGGCGTAGAGAGGCCGGCGGCTTTGGTTCTGGAGACAGTACAGGCTGAGGGCGGGATCTATGTTTTTGATCCGGAGTGGCTGAGAAGAATTGAAGCGTTCTGCCATAAGCATGAGATCATGCTCATTGCGGATGATATTCAGGTAGGATGCGGCCGTACAGGCGGTTTCTTCTCTTTTGAAAGAGCGGGAATCAAGCCGGATATGGTAGCCTTGTCCAAGTCCATCGGCGGATATGGTCTGCCCATGGCGCTGCTCCTTTTCAAGCCGGAGCTGGATATCTGGAAGCCGGGCGAGCATAACGGTACATTCCGCGGCAATCAGCCGGCCTTTGTAGCAGCGAAGGCAGCGCTGGAGTTCGGCAATTCAACACATCTGTATGAGAAGGTCAATGATAAGGCCAAGATCGTGGAGGAGTTCCTGAAGACAAGAATCCAGGCCATCGATCCGGCTCTGGAGATCCGGGGCATCGGACTGATCTGGGGCGTCGATATGAGCAAGGCAGCGCCGGTTGGCACCTGCCGTAAGGTCATTACCGAGTGCTTCAAGAATCGCCTGATCATCGAGCAGGCTGGCCGTGACGACTGTGTTCTCAAGCTGATGCCGGCTCTGACGATTCCGGAAGAAGAGCTGAAGGCAGGCCTGGAGATCATCGAAAAGTCGATCAAGGCTGTTCTTCATGGCGAACAATAATTTACATCTTTTAGCGCAGATTACTCAGGTGGGGCTCATGATGCTGATCCCCATCCTGGGCTGCGTTTTAATCGGAATATGGCTGGACGATTTGTGGCAGTGTTCTCCCTGGATAACCGTTGCGGGAGCGTTGCTGGGGGTCGCCGCAGCCTTTCGTAATTTATTGGTATGGAATGCGAGGATGACGCGTATATCAGAGAATACAAGGGATCCTCTGTGTCCGAAAGGAGAGAATAAAAATGGAACAGGCCCCCAAAACTGATACGTCTGCTTTTTGGCAGCTGTCATGGAAGATCAGTGTAATAGGACTTGTGATTTTTATTGTAGGCTGCTTTTTCACGGACTATCAATCCTGGGGATTGGGTGTTCTGATTGGTACGGCCTTTACGATTCTGCGCCTCAAGCTGATGGAACTGTCCATCCGGCACGCGGTGCAGATGGAGGAAGCGAAAAAGGCAAGCGGATACGGCAATTTTCAGTTTGTGCTGCGTCAGCTTCTCGCGGTTGTAGTTCTGGCGGCGGTGGCGATTGCGCCGGGAATCGATCCGATCGGAGCCGTTCTGCCGATGTTCGGAATGCAGCTCGCCTCCTATTGGCAAAGCGCGCTGGACCGCAGGAAACCCAAAGATCCGAATCAGAAATATGTAGAGTGGGAAGAAGACGAGACAGAAGAAAAGGACGAAGAGTGGGATCGTTGGGAGACCTACAACCTGAAGGCGCGGAAAAAATTAAAAAAGACCAAGTCTCAGAACGATAAAATGTGATGATTTTTAGACAACTATGCCGAAATGTCTATTGAACTTCCCCCAAAAGTCGGGTATAATACTTTCAAGACCGTATTGTAGGAGTATTTTCTCAGACAGGAGGTGAGAGTATTGAATACGATATTGCTCGCAGAAGCGGATGAAATCAGTATGGAGATAGAAGTGCTGCACCATTTCAACGTGTTCGGAATTGATTTTGCGTTTACGAATTCGTTGTGGTACGCGCTTTGGATCTCCGCATTTCTGATTTTGTTCGCTTTTATTGTAAATCGCAAACTGAAGCATGTGGATCCTATGAAGCCGCCGAAGGGGCTGCAGAACGCGCTGGAGATGGTGATATCTACGTTGGAGAACTTTACGGTAGAGACAATGGGACCGGCCGGAAAAAAGTTCGCTGCTTTTTACGGATGTCTTTTCCTATATATTATGTGCTGCAATCTGTCCGGCATGTTTGTATGGTTTATAGTTAAGGATCATGCGATAGTGATTGATTTTATCCGCCCGCCTACAGCGGATCTCGCGGTGACACTGAGTCTGGCCCTGATCACTTTCTTTATGACGCAGTTCTTTGGTATCAAGAGCAAAGGCATCTTGGGAAGACTGAAGTCGCTGACAGAGCCGATCGCGCTGCTGACCCCGATCAATGTGATCGGAGAGGTGGCCAACCCGATTTCACTGTCGTTTCGTTTGATGGGCAATATTCTGGCCGGAACGATTATCATGGCGCTGTATTATGGAATGATGCCGTATTTTGCGTATTTATTGACGCCGGCGCTGCATTTTTATTTTGATCTGTTTGCAGGAATTCTGCAAAGCTTTATCTTTATGATGCTGAGTATGATTTATGTCAGCGGTGCAATGGAATAATAAATCACAGGAGGAAATGAATTATGGCTTATGATGTAGCAGAGGGAAGCGCATTGATTATGGCGGCTTCCGCAATTGGAGCAGGTATCGCGATGATTTCCGGATTTGGTACAGGTATCGGACAGGGCTACGCGGCCGGTAAAGGCGCGGAAGCGGTAGGAAGACAGCCGGGAGCGGCTTCTGACATTACAAGAACCATGCTGATGGGCGCCGCGGTTGCGGAGACGACAGGTATCTATGGCCTGTTTATCGCGATTATGCTGGTATTTGCCAACCCGCTGATCAGCCGTTATGTGGAGTTGTTTCAATAAATAAGCGATTCATAGGGAGGTGGTGCGATGTATCAGTTCGTGCTTCTGAGTGAATCGTATATGATTGATTTTGGCCAGATGGTTCCGCAGCTGGTATTCCATATGATCATGGTACTGGTGCTGTTCTTTGTCTTAGGAAAGCTTTTGTTTAAGCCGGTGCAGAAGATCCTGGAAAAGAGAAAAGAGACCGTCGAGGGACAGATTGAGGGGGCCAAAAAGGATCAGGAGACAGCGAAGGCGCTTCGCGAAGAATATGAAGCCAAGCTTCAGAATGCAAATGAGGAGCGCGACAGAATCCTGGCGGAAGCCTATAAGACCGCGAAAAAGCGTGAAGAAGTCATCCTGGAAGAGGCGCGGCAGGAAGCGGCGCTGATCAAGGAGCGCACAAGAAAAGACTTGGAGCGGGAGCAGGCCAAGGCACGGGATGAACTGCGTAAGGAAACGGTGCAGATGGCAGTGATGCTCGCGCAGAGATTTGTAAGCGCTTCGATCCGTCCGCAGGATCAGAATGCCTTGATTGAAGAGGCATTGGCCGGGGTGGAGGATGCCGAATGGAAAGTATAATAGCCAGCCGGTATGCCAGAGCGTATTATGAGCTTGCGCAGGAAAAGGGGCTGCAAAAGGAGCTGGATCAGGACAGCGTTTTATTGCGGCAGACCATGGAGCAGTATCCGCAGCTGATGCAGATGATGGAGGCGCCGGAGATTCCGGTGGAGCGTAAGCAGGCCTCCATGGAACACATCTTTGGCGGGAGCTGCCAGAAGGAGACGCTGGAGCTGGTGGTCCTGCTGCTTCGCAAGGGCAGGATTGCCTATCTGACGGACATCCTGAAGGAGTATGACCATCTGTCGGCACTGCAGCGCGGTGAAGCGACGGCTTGGGTCCATTCCGCGACAGAGCTTTCGGAGCAGCAGCGGCTGAAGCTGCAAAAAGTATTGGAAAAAAAGACGAACCGTAAGATCACGCTGCAAGTTCAGGTGGAACCGGAGCTTCTGGGAGGAATGGTCGTTCGGCTCGGAGATCAACTATATGATAATTCAGTTCGCTCACGCCTGGAAAAAATGAGAGTGCATTTACAGAGCATCCATTTGGAAGGCGGAGAGAAGGTGGGGTGAAATATGGCAATTCGACCAGAAGAAATCAGCGCCATTATTAAGCAGGAACTTGAGGGATATGTCAGCGGCTCATCCATGGATGAGGTCGGGACAATTCTGACAGTGGGCGACGGTATCGCCCGTATCTATGGACTGCAAAACGCGATGGCGGGAGAACTGCTGGAATTTCCCGGAAGAGTCATGGGAATGGTACTGAACCTGGAAGAGGATAATGTCGGTGCGGTTCTCTTGGGAGATGACAGTCATATAAAAGAAGGCGATCTGGTCAAGCGTACCGGCCAGGTTGCGCAGGTACCGGTAGGCGACGCGATGATCGGACGAGTCGTTAACGCGCTTGGACAGCCGATTGACGGTAAGGGTCCGATTGAGACCGATCGGACAAGACCGGTCGAGCGTGTCGCGCATGGCGTATTGGAGCGTAAATCCGTAGATACGCCGCTGCAGACGGGTATTAAAGCGATCGACGCGATGGTGCCGATCGGCCGGGGACAGCGTGAGCTGATCATCGGAGACCGTCAGACAGGTAAGACGGCGATTGCGATCGATACGATCATCAATCAAAAAGGCAAGAATGTAAAGTGTATCTATGT
>CABUPM010000082.1 GCA_902493345.1 uncultured Eubacteriales bacterium
GGATACTTCTGCTGTGCTTCGCGTGTCAGGCTGCTGCCCGGCGCGAAGTCCCACAGTTCCGCCAGAACTGTCTCATACTCTCCCAGCAGATCTCCGACCGTCTCCACGGTATTCTCGCTCATCCTCGTATACTGCCCGCACAGCTTGGCAAGGGCGTACATATACTGCTGACGCTGCTTCTCCCACGCCTCCTGATCCAGCCTGGCTTCTTCCTGTGCGCATTGCTGAATCAGCTCTGCGGCCATCGCGTAATATTCCGGAGCGTCTTCCGAGATCATCTCGGCGCTCTCTCTGGCCAGACGGTACTGTCCCTCGTCAAACCATCCCTGCGCCTCCTCGTAGAGGCTCCGCGCCCGAAGCTGTGTGTCCAGCACTTTTTTCTTACGGGTTATCTTCAGGATCTCTGTCTCATCCAGGACTCCGCAGCTTTGCAGGAACTGCATTCTGGCATCCGCTTCCGTATGCGAAAGCTCTCCTGAGGCATACTGCCGCAGGCTCTCCTGTGCCCATTGATATAGATTCTGCGCCAACTCCTGCTGCTCCTGCGCGCCCGAACTCTCCCACAGCTGCTGAAGCTCCTGCGCACTCTTCTCATCCGGCTCTGCCAGAAGCTCCGTAAGCGTTGGCAGTTCCGTCGGTGTCTCCTCCTTCGGATGCCGCAGGAAAAAGCCGAAAAAAACAGCACAGACAAGAATTGCTGTGCCTATCAGAAGCCACATCCGCGTTCTTGGGTTCTGTTTCAGTATACCTGTCGTTTTCAAAAATGTCAAGTGTTCTGTCTCCCTTCTCTGATACCATCTCCTCTCCTAGTTTCCCTTAAATTCATAAATCTATGAAAAAAACTTCCATTGTTTTAAAATACAACAGGACCACAGGTACATCCTGCGGTCCGTGTCATTTAGGAATTGATTTTCTGTGCCAGTGCCTTCCAGGTCATCTGGCCTACATAGCCGTCCGCATCCAGTCCGTTGGCGCTCTGGAAACGGATCACGGCGCTGCGTGTACCGGAACCAAAGATCCCGTCCGCTGTGCCGCAGTTGTATCCCAGCTGATTCAGCCATTCCTGCAGCTGCTTAACATAGGTGCTGCTGGAGGAACCATAAGAGATCACAGGATACCCGCTGACATCTACGGTCGGCTTCACCGGCGTATCCGGGGTATTCGGCGTATCTGTACCATTGTACAGCGCGTTCCAGGTCTTCTGGCCTACATAGCCGTCAGCGTCCAGTCCGTGATCATTCTGGAAACGAATCACGGCGCTGCGTGTGCCGGATCCAAAGAGGCCGTCCGCTGTACCGCAGTTGTAACCCAGCTTATTCAGCTGCTCCTGCAGCATCTTGACATAGGTACTGTTAGAAGCCCCGTAGGAAATCACAGGGTAGCCGCTGACATCCACCTTCGGATCTGTCGGCGTATCCGGAGTGTCCGGGGTATCGGGCTGATCCGGTGTGTCAGGCGTATCCGTACCGTTATACAGCGCGTCCCAGGTCTTCTGGCCCACATAGCCGTCGGCATCCAGTCCGTGATCATTCTGGAAACGAATCACGGCGCTGCGTGTGCCGGAACCAAAGATACCATCCGCGCTGCCGCAGTTATATCCCAGCTTATTCAGCTGCTCCTGCAGCATCTTAACATAGGTGCTGTCTGCCGAACCATAGGAAATCACAGGATAACCGCTGACATCCACCTTCGGATCTGTCGGGGTATCCGGCTTGTCCGGTGTATCGGGCTGATCCGGGTTATCCGGATCCGGTTGGTCCGGTGTGTCAGGATCCGGCTTGTCCGGGTTATCCGGCGTTGTATTGTCATCATACAGCGCCTTCCAGGTGTTCTGTCCCACATAGCCGTCCGCTTCCAGTCCATGATCGCTCTGGAACTTTACAACAGCTTCATGCGTTCCCCATCCGAACATTCCGTCCGGCGTTCCGCAGTCATATCCCAACTCATTCAATCTCTCCTGGAGCTTACGGACATAATCACTCTTATCCGAGCCATAGGACAGTACCGGATACTTGCTGATATCATCCGTCACATCCGGCTGCTCCTGTCCGGAATCCGGAATGCCGTCTCCGCCTGCCTGCTTTGTGATATGCAGAGAGTATGCCTTGCTGTCGCCGTTGGTTGCCGTAACGGTAATCGTCAGCGTCGCGCTGTCGCCCGCGGGAACCGCCACACGGCCCACGCCGCTGACCGCTGCGTTGGCGTCATTGGTCTTGACTTCAATATCAAGCTCCTGAACCGAAGGATCCAGCTTCAGGCTGTAATCTGTGATATAGGCGTCGAAGCCCTTGGCTGTCTGTCCGTTGACGATGATAGCATCCAGCAGATCATTTCCGTTTACATCCAGAGAAGGCATTGCCGTCGGTGTCTCCGGCATGTTGTCATAGACCGGGATCTTGAAGGTCAGAGTCCCGTTCAGCATCTCTTTGGTATAGGCTGCCTTATAGGATACGGCCTCTGCCGAAGGAGCTTGTATGTTCGTCATGTACTGATGTATGTAATATCCATTGCCGCCGTCAACCACATCGAACTTATGCAGATACATGGTATCCTGGCCGTACCGGATATAATCCTGCGCCAGATACTCCGCGCCGCCGGAAAGCGCCTTCAGCGGATCATTCCACGGACGCTGGTAGCTTCCCGATGCCGAAGCGTAGGCAAATCCATTATAGATCGCGCTGTAGCCGTTGGCTGTATAAGCTCCGATGTTGAAGAAATTATAGATTCCTTCAAAGCCCTTATAGGTACCGGAAGACAGTACAGAACCGGAAACGCCCTGCTCGGACAGAACCCGGGACGCGAGATAGAACGGGCTGACCTCACTTACCTCCGCCGCCTTCATAAGCGCCTGCGCATAGGTGTAATTCTTGCCGTCATATGCCGTAAAGCTCTTGCCGTCCATGAAGGAGCCCTTGATGATATTCTCTACACCCTCGATCGTATGGGCATTCTCCTGATAGGAAAGCTGCTCAAACTGGAATACGCTCGTATGATCCAGGAAATTTCTCGGGTCGAGGAAATACGCTACGATCTCCTTGGATGCACAGATCCAGGATTCTCCGTCGTAACCCTTCCAGGAACGGGATACCGGATTGTAGGCTCCCTCAGCATAGGACTTCCAGGAATCCGCTACCGTATAATATACCAGATTCCGTCCCTGAAGAGACTCTGCCTCTACCGCCTTGTTCCAATCGAGCCCTGTATGCTGCGCCAGAAATACCCAGTTGGGATACTCCTCATGCAGGCTTCTGAGTCTGGCCTTATAGCTCTCCGGAAAGCCCTGCGCGTCCAACCGCGCTTCAAAATCCATATCATCCGGCGTGTCGATCGTCTCGCCGCCCTGGATATGAATATACTCTGAATGGACATAACCGGAAACACCGCTGTCCGAGAGAATCTGATACCAGGCTACGCCGTCCGCGTCCATCTCTACGCCGAGGACTGTAACCATTTCACTGGGTCCCAGCCTTCCCGCCGTGGGATACGTTACCCCCGGGCCGCTGCGTACATTCAGATAGCTGTCCGACTCCACCCAGACCACTCCGCGGGTTGCCCCGGAGTCCTCGGTCTCCTCCGCCATGACGGCCGGTACAGACCCTATAACCATCAGCATGGCAAGCAGCCATACTGTTATCTTTTGCAGTCTGTTCTTCAATCTGAATCCTCCTTTCGTCTTACAAGCTCTATCCTACCATTTTTGTTCTCTTATGTCAACCAAAAAATCGTTTTTCCGTAATGATTGTAACTTTTTCGTAATAATTTACAAGGGATTTCTCAGTTGAGAAGCGTCCATAACACATCCGTCGCGACCGAAGACGCATACAACCGACCACCGGACTGCTCTACCAAGACCGTAATCGCAATCGGGCCGCTCTCTTCCGGAACGACATACCCTGTGAACCAGGAATGATCCACACCGGAAGCATTTTCCGCCGTACCGGTCTTGCCATAAGCCGGAATTCCCAGCCAGGACAGGTTCGTCGCCGTACCATACTCCGTCACGCCCTCCATCAGGTCCTGAAGATACGCTGCCTCCTCTTCCGTAATCAGCTGTTCCGGCTTCTCCGGGAGGTACTGCTTCTTCACGGTTCCATCCTGATTGAGCACCTTGTCCACCATCTCATACGCGTAGACCTTGCCCTGATTGGCAATGGCGCAGGTCAGGCGATTCAGCAGCAGGGGCGTCATCTCCGTCTCCCCCTGTCCGATGGCGGTCGCGGCGATCTCATCCTCGGTAGCGTCCTTGGTCAGGCCGTACTGCGATGTGCTGGATGGAAGGATAAAGTCCAGCTTCTTGCCGAAGCCGACGCTTTCCATTGTCCGGATCAGCTGCTGCGCGCCGATCCGATTGCCCAGTGTCGCGAAGAACGTATTGCAGGAATACGCAAAGGCATCCTGAATATCCAGCTCTCCATGCACCGACCCGCCAATGCAGGCCAGATCATAATTATTAAAGTACTCGACTCCGCTGCAGGTATAGTGGTAATCCGTCGTATAGTTCTGAGACCGGTACCATGCCAGACTCGTGATCATCTTAAAGGTCGAGCCCGGCGGATACAAGCCCTGCGCCGCACGGTCAAAGAAGGGATTGTTCTCATCCTCCATCAGAACATCCCATTCCTCCATCACGGTATTGGGATCATAATACGGCTTGCTGACCAAAGCGATCAAACGCCCTGTATCAGCTTCTGTCACGATGACAACACCATTGAAGTCGCCCAGGCGGTCATACGCGTACTGCGAGAGTTCTCCGTCAATTGTCGTCACTACGTCACAGCCGGGAATCGTCTTATCCAGGATCCAGTAATTGATCATATCAGTAAAGGAACCGGCCGACAGCAAATAGGAATTCATCTTGAGCTCCAGGCCGCTCTTGGACTGATCCGAATATCCGGTCACCAACCCCAGCGCGCTTCCATAAGGATAGGTTCTGTAATAGCTTCCGTCCTCCGCCTGCACCGCCTGCGCCAGCGCCTTACCGTTCCGATCCAATATGGAGCCTCGGATATAGCGAGACTCTGTCGCACGCAGTCTTGGATTATACGCATTGGCAGAGATCGTAACACTATCCAGCACGATGATCTTAAGGAGCCAGAGCGCCAGCAGGATAAAGCATGCGATAAAGCTGCTCTTCAGTACCTTTTCAGACTTTTTATAACGTGAAGTATAGATCTTGGGCTGATCAGAATCCGGGTTCATCGAATCGGAAGGCACCGACGGCGGCCGCTTTTTCTTCTTCTCGTTTTCTTTCTTCATATTCTCTAACTCTCCTCTCGGTCTGACTCCGGCTGCGGAACAATTCCTGCACGATTCCCATGATGATAAACATGGACAGCAGCGAAGTTCCTCCATAGCTGATAAACGGCAGCGTAACGCCCGTCAGGGGCAGCATCTTGATTACGCCTCCGATGATCAGAATCGTCTGAATTCCGGTGATAATACTGCAGGCCATCGCTATATTTCTCCGCAGACGGTTCTCATAACGGCTTACCAGATTAAACATCATCAGTGACATGAGCAGATAGATCATCACCGTCAGCGCTCCGAAGATACTGCCGAACTCTTCGCAGATTCCCGCGAAGATCATATCCGTCCAGCCCTCCGGGATGTAATAGGGCATCCCCTGATAGAGTCCGGTTCCAAAGAACTTTCCTCCGACAATGGCAAAAAGCGACTGCGCGATCTGATACCCGCCGCTGTCGATGTCGGACCATGGATCCAGCCAGATATCCACCCGGGTCCGAACATGTCCCACCAACCGATACGCCAGAAAACCGCACACAAGAACTCCCAGCACACCACCGACCAGAATCCATCCTCTCTGCGTATAATCATACGTCATGAGCAGGAACATGCTGCAGAAAATCAGAATCATACCCAGATCGTTCTGCATCAGCAGCACCAGAGACAAGGCTCCGACGATCGCGCCTCCGATCAGAATCGAGCTGATCTTGTTCTTGCGGATGTAAAGTACGGACAGCAAAAACACCAGAACCGGCTTAATCAGCTCCGACGGCTGGAAGGTGATCCCGTAGATATCCACCCAGTTCAGGGAGCCGTTCTCCGGAGATGGGAAAATAAACGGCAGCACAACCAAGCCCAGCGCCGCCAGCGACCAGACCCACCACGGAATCTGGTATACCCATCGGCAGCGCAGGATCAGCATTACCACATTGATTACTACAACCGACACGACAATCCACCAGATCTGCCGGATACAACTCTCCGGCCGGATTCTCCACAGCATGACGATCCCTACGCTCAGCAGGAAAATAATACTGTTGGTTAAGATTTTATTGCTGCCCTTATGCAGGGTGTTCATCGTAATGGACAGCACAAGAAAGGCTGCCCACGCGATTGCGAACATCCTCAAGAATTCGATGGTCCGGCCGCCGCCCAGTTCGTTAAAAAAGATCAGGACAGCTGACTCCAGATTGAACAGCAGGATCACCACTCTCTGGTAGGCACAGAAATCCCCGAAGGCTCTGCGCGTGATCTTTTTATTCAAAACCGCATACAGACCGCTGATGGCAAAGACCGCCACCAACAGCACATTGACATATTTGGAGACCTCTGTAAAAAATCCAAGCATCATTCCACCCCCTTATCGTAGTGGCCGCTGATATAAGAATTTCCGGCAGGGACTGTCTCTGTCTCCTCCTGATATTCCATCAGCCTTTTCTCCGTCTCCTCTCCACTCTCCTCCAAAAAATACAACCGAAGCTTTCCGGCCGGCAGATTCTTAAGGAGCCTCTTTTTATTGGCAATCCAAACAGGCTTATAGCTGTAAAATACCGTATAGCAGTCCTCGCAGTGCCGCTCCATGGGCCATGCCTCCTGCATCCGGTCGACGAGCTGCAGCTCGCCTCCCTTACGGCAGTATCCCCCCTCCTTGGCTGGACACTGTTCACTCAGCATCACCGGGATTCTTCCGTATACCATACAGGCGCACCGAGAATCATACCGCAGGGACCGAAGCTCGGCAGCGTTCAATTCTACGGAAGCCGTATACCCTTCCAGATGCTCCCGGTAGAAGCGTCTGGAAGCCTCGTTCATGACCGGGATGCCGACTCCTGCCTCCACGGCCATGCCTCTTGCCTGGACGGGCGCGATCTCACCCATATTCTGTACCAGAACCCGGCGGATTCCCGCCTGCTTCCATTGATCCAGCTGTGCGAAAACTCTCTCCCCTGCTTTTTCTCTGACAACATACGGCAGGCTCAGACACAGCTGCGTATCCGTCCCCCGTACGATATTTTTATATTCTTCTATCTTTTCCGGCTGGAAAAACTCCTGCCGCAAATAAACTCTGCCGACCCTTCCGGATACAGCCCTGAGCTGTTCTTCTGTCGTCACAACCGCTTCCCAGAGGGTCTCCGGCCTCTCCTGCACTTCTTCCGCCGCTTCTTTCACCGGACATGGCGTATAATACGGCGCCTGCAGCTCTTCGGTCAGTCGCTGCGTCACTTCCCGGCGCAGTGCATTGAGCTCTGATACCGGAAGGAAGAGATCCGGATCCATCTGAACATGGACATCCTCTACACAAAAAGCGGAATCCCCGGTCTTTTTCAGCTGCCGGATCACATCCTCCTGTGTCAGTGGCCGGCTCTGTGCCTGTGCCGCTGCTTCCTTGCCTTCTGCCTGTACCATATGCTGTCCGTCCAATGTCTGGCCGATCAATATCGGGCGGCTGCCTTTTTTCAGATACATGCTCAGCTGTATGGGACGGCTGCGCTTATGCGTGCGTTCCAGAATCTCGCGATTCTCCCTCTTGCTGATCAGGAGCCGTACTTCGTCCCCTTTATGAACTCCATGCAGCGCCGGAATCGTCAAACGGTTCTCCGAAAGCCCCCGCTCCCTGACGATAATCGATGGATACGGCATACTGCCTGTTCGGATCTCCAGCGTGTCTCCCGGCTCTACCTTATGCGTCAGACTCAGGTGTGTCTGCCTGGCATCCGATGATTGCACATAGCCTGCCGGAATGCCGGAATGCTTGGGACTCTCCGCGCAGATCATATCCCCGGTCTTGCCATAGATATATCCCTTGGAAAAGCCGCCGCGGTTAAACAGCAATGCCAGCTCCTCCAGCTCCTCCGGCGCCGGACAGTATTCCTCTCCGGTCGCCTGATAAGAATCCAGTGCTCTGCGGTAAGCTGCTGTAACGCCCGCCACATAGGCCGCGCTCTTCAGCCTCCCCTCGATCTTAAGAGAGGCCGCACCGCTCTCTGAGAGCGCCTTGACATCGGACAAAGTACAGATATCCTTGAGATTAAGATAATTTCTCTTATGCGCGTCACAGCTCAGGCTGTACTGCAGCCGGCATGGCTGCGCGCACCTTCCCCGGTTGCCGCTGCGTCCTCCGATCAGGGAACTCATCAGGCACTGTCCGGAATAGCTGTAGCACAACGCACCGTGGATAAAGACTTCCGTCTCCACCCCTACGCTTTGCGTGATATGCTTGACTTCCGTAAGCGGCAGCTCCCGTGAGAGCACCACCCGGCAAAAACCCAGTTCTTTCAGCCACTGCGCGCCCTGCGCATTATGAATGCTCATCTGCGTGCTGGCATGGAGTTCCACCTCCGGGAATCTCCTGCGGATGTACTGCGCCGCGCCCATATCCTGCAAAATCAATCCGGTCATCCCCAACGGCAGCACCTCGTCCGTAAAACGGCACAGCTCATCCCACTCGGATTCCTTGACCAGCGTGTTCAGCGTCAGATAGGTCTTGACCCCTCGGGGATAGCAGTATTCCACCGCCTCCCGGATCTCACGGGCATCCAGATTGGCCGCGCTCTGTCTCGCGTTAAAAGCCTTGCCGCCAAAGTATACCGCGTCGGCTCCGGCGTCAACCGCCAGCTTCAAAATCTCCAGGCTCCCCGCAGGCGCCAGCAGCTCCGGAATCTGTCTATTCATTACCTTCACTCTTTCATTCCCAATTGTTCGCCGCCCTCAGGCACGGTTCTATGAAAATACGTCAAACACTTGACCGTTGCCATACGTCCTCGGGGCGTCCGCTGCAGAAATCCCTGCTGCATCAGATAGGGCTCACATACATCCTCTACTGTCCCTACATCCTCACCGATGGATGCCGCCAGCGTCTCCAATCCGACCGGCCCGCCGCCAAACGTATCCATCAGCGTCAGCAGCAGACGCCTGTCCATGGTATCCAGTCCGCACGGATCAACCTTCAGGGCATTGAGCGCGTGCTGTGCCGTCTCCTTGGTGATCCGTCCGTCAAACATCACTTCCGCGAAATCCCGTGTACGCTTCAACAGCCGGTTGGCCAGACGCGGCGTACCGCGGCTCCTGCCCGCGATCTCCGCCGCGCCCTCTTCGTCGATCTCGACCTCCAGGGTCTTAGCTGAGCGCATGACGATCTGCGTCAGTTCTTCTTTTTTATAAAATTCCAGATGGTTGACCATACCAAAACGATCCCGCAGCGGTGCGGACAGCATTCCCACCCTTGTCGTCGCGCCGATCAGCGTGAACTTGGGGAGATCAATCCGCAGAGCCTTGGCTGCCGGTCCCTTACCGATCATAATGTCGATCACGTAGTCCTCCATCGCCGGGTAGAGAATCTCCTCCACCTGCCGGTTCAGGCGGTGAATCTCATCGATAAACAGCACATCCCCTTCGGAAAGGTTATTCAGAACCGCCGCGATATCGCCAGGCCGCTCCAATGCCGGACCCGTGGTGATCTTGATGTTCACGCCCATTTCATTGGCGATGATCCCCGCAAGCGTCGTCTTGCCCAGTCCCGGAGGGCCGTAAAACAGCAGGTGATCCAGGGGATCATGACGGCGCTTGGCCGCCTCGATAAATACCTTCAGATTGTGCTTGATCTCTTCCTGCCCCGTATATTCGTCAAAACGATGCGGCCGCAGGCTCTTCTCCGTTTCCTCTTCTTCTTTATGAACCGTCGCGTCGATAATCCGCTCCAGTCTCTCTATCTCCAT
>CABUPM010000083.1 GCA_902493345.1 uncultured Eubacteriales bacterium
GGCGCCCTCCGCAAACGCGGAGAGCTGGACGGCAACCAGGCGCTGATTGATTTTGCCGAACATCTGGAATCCGCCAGTCTGGATACGCTGGAAGAAGGCTATATGACGAAGGATCTTGCGCAGCTGTGCGAAGACATCGTCCCCACTCCCTTGACATCCACCGCCTTTATCGGAGAGATCCGTAAAAGGCTGGAAAAATATTACGCGTAAACACCTACGGCGCGCAAACCGATCCGGTCTGCACGCCGTATTCTTTACACCGTCCGAAATCTGTGGTATACTTCCTCCGTGGAGGTGTAGCAATATTGAAAAAAAACTGGAAGCTCTATCTGGCTCTCTTCTGGGAGACATTCAAGATCAGCGCTTTTACCTTTGGCGGAGGATACGTGATCGTATCGCTGATGAAAAAACAATTTGCCGACAAACGC
The DNA here is from genome assembly GCA_902493345.1 of uncultured Eubacteriales bacterium. GTDB lineage: Bacteria > Bacillota > Clostridia > Lachnospirales > Bianqueaceae > Faecimorpha. The sequence continues at coordinate 429 of CABUPM010000083.1, forward strand.
GGCTGGATCGATGAAAAGGAGATGCTGGACTTTACAGCCATCGCTCAGTCCTCTCCCGGCTCGATCGCGGTCAACGCTTCTATCCTTGTCGGTTACAAGGTCGGCGGCGCATTCGGAGCCCTGGTCGCCATTCTGGGAACCGTTCTCCCGCCCCTGGTGCTGCTGACAGCTCTCTCCTATGTGTATTCCTGGTTCATCACCGTCGACGCGATCCGCTATATCCTGCTCGGAATGCAGGCAGGTGTCGCCGCTGTTGTCTGTGACGCTGTCTGGAGCCTGGCGGCTGCCGTCTGGAAGGAATCCCGCTGGATTGCCGCTGTAACCGCAATTGCCTCTTTTGCTCTTGTCACTTTTCTCTCGGTCAATGTCATCCTGATCGTCATTATCTGTATTCTGATGGGAATCATCCTGTACGGAAGGGAGGGTCGGCGTCTTGGACACACTCATTAAACTGTTCTGGGCCTTCTTTCAGATCGGCCTCTTTTCCATCGGCGGCGGCTATGCTGCCATTCCCCTGATTGAATCTCAGGTCATCGATTCGTATCACTGGATGACCGCCAACGAATTTACCGATCTGATCACTATTTCCCAGATGACACCCGGTCCCATCGCGATCAACTCGGCGAGCTTTATCGGCACACGGATGGCCGGGGTTCCCGGCGCGCTGGTTGCCACTCTGGGCTGTGTGCTGCCCTCCTGCGTCATTGTTCTCCTGATCGCCTGGCTTTATCGCCGTTACAGCAATCTGCGGCTCATCGACGGCGCCCTGAAGGGACTGCGGCCTGCCGTTGTCGGCATGATCGCGACCGCCGCGCTGACCATGCTGCAATCTTCTTTTTGGGCCGCAACCGGTACTTCTGTCGGCGGAATCGATATCGCGGCCATCCTGATCTTCATCTCAGCCCTGACCGCCCTGCGGAAATTCAAGCTGAGCCCTGTTCTCGTCATGTGCGTCTGCGGCGGTATCGGCTGGATCGTGTACTCCATATTCGGCGCCTAGCCTCTCCAGATACCACTCTGACAGGATCCCTTTATAGCCGGAATGCACCCGCAGATCTTCCATCATAAATGTCCGTATCATCGAAGCCGCATAAGAAGCGGCTTCTTTTAATGGATGGCCCTCCAGGTTCCGCCCGACCAAAAGCGCCGCGAAGAGATCCCCGGTTCCCGGATAATTGACCGGAATGTGCTCATAGGGAACCGAAAAGCTCTCTCCCTCCCAGCCATAGACCTGATGCACTCCGTCGATGCAGGCGCTGGTGATCACGACATTGGATGCGCCTATTTGCCGCAGGGCCTCTATGAGCTCATCCATCTCCCCCTGCGTCAGATCTTCTCTCCCCTGAAAACGTCCGGCAAGATACTGTGCTTCCGTCATGTTGGGACAAATCACATCGGCAATCGCGCACAACCGCCGCATGCTCTCCACATTTTTCTCCGTAACGGAATTGTAGAGCCGGCCCCGATCCCCCATGATGGGATCCACATAGACCCGAATCCCATGGGTCTTTTTTTGATCCGATAAATATTCCCGTAAAAATTCGGCCTGCGCCTCAGATACAATGTATCCGGTACAGGCCGCTTCATAATCAAGCTTCAGTTCTTCCCAGACCTTCACGCATTCCCGCATGTAGTCCGTCATATCCCGCACGGCAAAGCGTCCGTAATCGAGCGTATTGGAAATGATCGCTGTCGGCAGCAGCATCAGCTCATACCCCATGCGCGCCAGAATCGGCGGCATGCCTGCAAGAGCGACCTTACCGTATCCCGGCTGATCATTGATCAGAACAATCCTTTTTCCTTGCATTCTATCTCCTCCTGTCTCTGCCTATTGTAGCAGATTCCGTCAGAAAGTGCAATTATAAAGTCCTGTCGGGTACTGCCCGTCAAAGCAGGCGTAGCAGCATTGTCCTTCTCCATAGATGCGTACCAGATCTTCTACACTCAGGAACTTCAGCGAATCCGCGCCAATCCATTGCGCCAGCTCTTCCGGCTCTTTGTGCGCGGAGATCAGTTCCTGTCTTGTCGCGATGTCCACTCCGTAAAAACAGGGCCAGCGAAGCGGCGGAGACGCAATCCTTAAGTGTACCTCCCGTGCTCCCGCTTCTTTGAGAATCCGGATGATTCTGCGCGAGGTTGTTCCCCGGACGATAGAATCATCAATCAGCACAATCCTTTTTCCCTGAACCACGGCCCGATTGGCAGAAAGCTTCATCCGCACGCCCATATCTCTCAGCTCCTGCGTCGGCTCAATGAAGGTCCGTCCCACATACCGGTTCTTGATCAGTCCCATCTCATTGGGCAGTCCGCTCACCTGGGCATATCCCATCGCCGCGGAGAGGGAGGAATCCGGCACACCGGCTACGATATCCGCCTCCAGTCCATCCGCGTGGTCCTTTTCCGCCAGGATACATCCGGAGAGCCTGCGGGCGGAATGGACATTGACACCGTCGAGCGTACTGTCCGGCCTCGCAAAATATACATACTCCATAGCGCACAGATGGTGCCTTGTCTCTTCGGTATAGTACATCGTCTCGACTCCGTGTTCCGAGATCTTAACCACTTCTCCCGGCTGGATATCCCGTTCCCAGACCGCTCCCAGCGCTTCCAGCGCGCAAGTCTCGCTGGCGACGCAGTATCCTTCTCCGAAGCGTGCGATGGACAGAGGCCGCAGTCCGTTCTTATCCCGCGCCGCATACAGCGAATGCTCTGTCAGAACCACAAAAGCAAAGGATCCGTCCATCTGGCGGCACGCGCCGGCGATCTTCTCCATCATGCTCCCATGTCCTCGCTGAATCAGATGCAGTATGATCTCGCTGTCGCTGCTGCTGAAAAAGATGCTGCCCTGCTCCTCCAGCTTCTGCCGCAGAACATCCGCGTTGACAATCTGTCCGTTATGCGCCGCGGCAATGCTTCCGATCGTGGCGCGAGCCATCAGCGGCTGCACATTCTCCGCCACATCGCCTCCTGCCGTGGAATAGCGTACATGGCCGATGCTGTTATTTCCAGGGAGACTCCGAAGCTTTCCGTCCTGAAAAACATCCGCCACCAATCCCTGTCCTTTATAGCAGTAGAGCTTCTCTCCGTCGCTTGTAGCGATACCTGCGCCCTCCTGTCCCCGATGCTGCAGTGCATGCAGCGCAAAATACGCATGCGTCGCGGCTGACTCGTGATGGAAGATTCCGACTACACCGCATTCTTCATGTAAACTCATGCTTCTCCGCCTCCGTAGCAGCGTTTCATTCTCTCCATGGCTTCCTTGGCCGCCTCCGGCGTTCCAAAAGCTGTCAGGCGGAAGAAGCCTTCTCCATTTTTACCAAAACCTGCGCCCGGTGTTCCCACAACCTGCGCCCGGTGCAATAGATCGTCAAAAAATGTCCAGGAATCTATCCCGTTCGGGCACTGCATCCAGATATACGGAGAATTCTTTCCTCCAATGTGCCAGATCTTAAGGTCTGTCAGCGCCGCGCTGATGACCCTGGCATTGTTCTGATAGACGCTTCGGTTGGCCGCGCAGCCCGCGAGACCCTGCTCCGAAAAGACCGCGGCCGCGGCTCTTTGTACCGGATAGGATACGCCGTTAAACTTGGTTGTCTGACGCCGCAGCCACATATCATGCAGAGACATTCCGCAGCGGACCAGCTTGGAGGGAACCACCGTATAACCACAGCGGATTCCGGTAAAGCCGGCCGTCTTGGACAGCGAGCAAAATTCTACCGCACACTCTTCCGCTCCTGGGATCTCATAGATGCTATGCGGAATCTCCGGCTGCACCACAAAGGACTCGTACGCCGCGTCAAAGAGAATCACCGCGTCCTTCTCCCGCGCGTAATCCACCCAGACTTGCAGCTGTTCCCTGGTATACGCGGCTCCGGTAGGATTGTTCGGAGAACACAGGTAGATCAGGTCCGCCGCTACCGCTTCATCCGGCATCGGCAGAAAATCATTGCGTCCATCCATGACATTGGTATCCCGATAGACCGGATACACCGGATCCGGAATCAAAACCGTATTGTCTCTATCAAAGAGATCCAGAAAATTTCCCAGGTCGCTCTTGGCGCCGTCGCTGATAAAAAGGTCCGCCGCCGGGATCTCCACCCCGTAGCCCTGATAATACCGGCAGATGGCTTCCCGCAAAAAGGCGTACCCCTGCTCCGGCCCATATCCATGAAAGGTCTCGGCCCTCCCCTGGTCCTCAGCCGCTTCCTTCATGGCCTCAATGACCTCCGGACAGATCGGCTGCGTCACGTCTCCGATTCCCAGGCGAAGGATCCGGGCCTCCGGATGCTCCGCCTGATACGCCGCTACACGTTTGGAAATCCCCGCGAACAGATAATCCCGACTTAAATTCCGATATCCGTCGTTGATCTTCACCTGTCCGCACTCCTTTCTGCCGCGGCGCCGACAAAGGCCTTAAAGAGAGGATGCGCCTTGTTGGGACGGCTCTTGAACTCCGGATGGTATTGTACACCGATATAGAACGAATGCTCCGGAAGCTCCAGTGCCTCACAGAGTCTTCCGTCCGGAGACAGGCCGGATAATACGGCTCCGCCCTTGCGGAATTCCTCCCTGTAATCATTGTTGAACTCGTACCTGTGGCGGTGGCGCTCCTGGATCTGCTCTTCGCCATATACCTTCCGCAGCAGGCTTCCTTCAGCCGTATCACACGGATACGCTCCCAGCCGCATGGTGCCGCCCTTAGGAATATTGCCGTGCTGATCCGGCATCAGGTCGATCACCGGATGCGTCGTATCCGGCGCGAATTCTCTGGAATGCGCATCCGCGTATCCCAGCACATTTCTGGCAAATTCAATCGCAGCGATCTGCATGCCCAGGCAGATCCCGAAATACGGAACTCCGCTGGTTCTGGCATACTCTGCCGCCGCAATCATTCCTTCAATGCCTCGGATTCCAAAACCGCCCGGAACGATAATTCCGTCGGCATCCTTGAGCCGTTCTGCCACATTCTCCCGTGTCAGCTCTTCGCTGTCCACCCAGTCGATCTTGACCTTAACTCCGTTCTCCCAGCCGCCATGGGCCAATGCTTCCGCTACGGAGAGGTACGAGTCATGCAGCTGTACATACTTTCCTACCAGAGCGATTCTCACCGTACGTCCGCAGCTGTGGATCCGTTCCAGCATCGCTTCCCATCCACTCAGATTACAAGGACGGTCCTCCATGCCCAGCTCCCGGATAACGATTTTGGCAAGTCCTGCCTTTTCCAGCATGATCGGGCATTCATACAGAACCGGCAATGTCCTGTTCTCTATCACACAGTCTCTTTTCACATTACAGAACAACGCGATCTTATTCAGGACGCTCTCCTCCACAGGCTCATCGACACGCGCTACGATGACGTCCGGCATGATTCCGAAGGACTGCAGTTCCTTGACAGAGTGCTGCGTAGGCTTGGACTTATGCTCTCCGGAGGACTGAATATACGGAATCAGCGTCACATGGATAAACAGGCAGTTGCTGCGTCCCACCTCATGGGATATCTGACGGATCGCTTCCAGGAACGGCTGCGACTCGATGTCTCCGGTGGTTCCGCCGATCTCCGTGATTACGACATCCGCGTCCGTCTTTTCCTGCACTGCATAGATGAAGGATTTAATCTCGTTGGTTATATGGGGAATCACCTGTACCGTCTCGCCGAGATACTCTCCACGGCGCTCTTTATTCAGTACGTTCCAGTATACCTTACCCGTTGTCAAATTGGAGAACTTATTCAGATTCTCATTGATAAAACGCTCATAATGCCCCAGATCCAGATCCGTTTCCGCACCATCCTCGGTTACAAAAACTTCGCCGTGCTGATAGGGGCTCATGGTTCCCGGATCGATATTGATATAGGGGTCCAGCTTCTGCGCCGCCACCTTATATCCGCGCGCCTTCAGCAGCCGTCCTAGGGAAGCCGCTGTGATTCCTTTGCCCAATCCGGATACTACACCGCCTGTTACAAAAATAAATTTCGCCATTATTTTTCCCTCCTCATCATCTCTGTAAATTCACCAAACAGCCATCTCGCGTCCCATGGTCCCGGGCATGCTTCCGGGTGAAACTGTACGGAAAAGGCCGGCATCGTGTCGTAGCTGACGCCTTCGCAGGTGCCGTCGTTGGCATTGACAAACCGCAGCTTCGCTCCCGCAGGCAGCGTATCCGTATCCACCATATATCCATGATTCTGGCTCGTCACATAGATCCGTCCCGTCGTCAGATCCTCCACCGGCTGATTGGCCCCACGATGGCCGTATTTTAATTTGCTGGTTTTGGCCCCCTGTGACAGCGCCAGCAGCTGGTGTCCCAGGCAGATTCCAAATGTCGGGATCTTTTTCTCACACAGTTTCGCAAGCTCTTTTATGATCTCCGGATTTTCCTCCGGGTCTCCGGGACCATTGGACAGCATGATGCCGTCCGGACTGTATGCCGTTATCTCCTCTGCGGTACTATCCTGCGGAAAGACTGTCACTTCGCATCCTCGATCCAAAAGCTCCTGCAGGATATTGCCTTTCGCTCCGAAATCCCACAGCGCGACCTTGAATTCCGGCTCCGTTTCCGGCTTATAGGTCATTTTGCTTGTACCGCTGACTGTACGCACCGGACACGATACACGATGCGCTCGGATCTCCTGCAGCTCTTCCGCACTATAAGGAGGCGCCTTACGCGTCAGACGTCCGTTCATCGTGCCGGACTCTCGGAGGCATCTGGTCAATGCTCTGGTATCGATCCCCTCCAGGGCCGGAATCCCATGGGCTTTAAAAAAGGTGTCGAGGTCTCCTTCACAACGATAGTTTGAAGGTTCTCGACACCACTCCCTTACAATATAACCGGCCAGATAGGGCTTTTGACTTTCAAAGTCGTCAGGAATCACACCGTAGTTGCCGATCATCGGAAAGGTCTGCACTACGATCTGACCGCAATAACTGGGGTCGGTGATGGTTTCCAGATACCCGTTCATCCCTGTGGTAAAGACGACTTCCCCTGTCGTCTCCTCCAGCGGAGCGCCAAAGGCTTTTCCCTGAAAATACCGTCCGTTCTCCAATACCAGATACATTGTCTCCATTCTTCTTCCTCCTCATTCCAACTCATACAGTCTGAGTATCTCTTCTGCAATCTCTCTCTTGCCGCACCGACGATCCATCGCTTTTTTCTCAATCCATCGATGTGCTTCCTTCTCTGTCATCTGCTGATACTGAATCAACAGACATTTGGCACGGTCTACCGCCCGCAGTTCCCGAATTCTGTCCTGATACTGCTGTACCTCCGGTCTCTGCGCACGGGATAACCTGACATGCTGGGCCATCGTAAGCCGCACCGCATCCGTTAAAAATCTCCGTCCCATCCCCGTATTGTATACAAAGATTCCTTCGTCCGTCACCGAACTGTCATATTGTAAGCTGTAGGAAGGAGAACACGCGATGAGCACTCCGGCTGAGGTCTCCAGCGCCTGCCGTGCCAGATACAGTCCATTGTCTCCGGCAAAAGGCGTCAGAATCAGAACCAGCGCATACTCGGCGCTGTTCATGCATTCCCGCGCCATCCCGTTCGAAGACGCCGTCCGCACCTCTGCCTGCAGTTCCTCCTTCAGGAGTTTTTCAAAGGATGCCGCCCAGTTTTCCCGGTCGGACACCAGCAATATCGCTCCCATACCGCTTACTCCTTTTTATATAACGTTAAAATACATTCTCAGCTGCTCTTCAAACGAATCTGCCGCCCCGGAGATTCGGGCGCATTCTCTCTTCTTCCGGCCAAAGTACTGCTCCAGCACACTTGCGGGAAGGTTCTTCCGGATCCATTCGCTCTCCTCGGCTGTCTGAATTGCCTGCTCCAGGCTGTCCGGCAGTGTTTCAATGCCCAGACTCTGTGCCACGCCCGGCTCATACAGATTCAGATTGCAAGGCTCCGGAAGCTTTTCTCCATTCTCTATGCCGTCCAGGCCCGCATGCAGCAGCAGCGCGAAAGCCAGGTACGGGTTGCATGCCGGATCCGGAGACCGAAGCTCCATGCGGTTGCTCTCTCCGCTGGAAGCCGGGATCCGAATCAGCTGAGAACGGTTCTGATGCGACCAACTGATATAACGTGGCGCTTCCTGTCTTCCCAGGCGTTCATAGGAGTTCACCAGCGGATTCAGGAAGGCCGTCATTTCCGCCGTTCTCCTCAGAATTCCCGCCAGAAAACTCTCCGCGTTGGCACAATGGCTGTTCCCCGTCTCAAAGAGGTTCCGTCCGCCCTGAATCAGCGACAGATTGATGTGCATCCCATTGCCGCACTCCTTAAACATGGGCTTGGGGAGGAAGGAAGCAAAAAGGCCATGCCGCGCCGCGATCGTCCGAACGACCGTCTTAAAGGTCATCAGGTTATCTGCCGCCGACAACGGATCCGCGTAACGGAAATCCACTTCGTTCTGACCCGGTCCCTGTTCATGGTGGGATTTCTCCGGCCGCAAATCCATCTCCTCCAATGTCAGACAGATCTCTCTGCGGATATCCTCCGCCAGGTCCAACGGCGCCAAATCCGCGTAAGAACCATGATCCAACGGTTCTCGTGTCGGCCGCCCCTCACTGTCTGTCTTAAAGAGATAGAACTCACATTCCGCACCGATTCTGCACAGATATCCCATCTCGGCGGAACGCTGTACCGCCTGCTTCAGAATGTTTCGGCTGTCCCCGGCAAAGTCCGTTCCATCTGGATTTTTCATACTGCAGAAAATCCGCATCACCCGTTCATGTTCCGGCCGCCACGGCAGAATGGATACTGTCTGGCTGTCCGGCATCAGGAACAGGTCTGAATGCTCGACTCCGGCCAATCCCGCTACCGCTGAGGCATCGAAGAGCATTCCGCTCTCAAACACCTGAGGCAGTTCACTGGCCATCACCGCGATATTCTTCTGCATTCCGAACAGGTCACAGAAGGTCATCCGGATAAACTTCACATCCTGTTCCTTAACAAAACGTAAGACTTCCGATGCCGAATCCGTCATCTAACTTCCTCCTTCATACAAAAGAGGCGTCCACAGGTAAGCCTTCTTCTCCCGTTCTTTTTCTCTTGAAGAGAAGAAGATGACTCCCCCGTGAACGCCTTTGTTCACCTTGCGTTATTATAATATAACCGTCTTTTCCTGTCAATCATTTTTTTGCCTGCTTTCCGCATTTTCGGCAATTCCATTATTTCTGTTTCCGTCCCTTCCCGCAAAACTGCGGATTTAAACGAAAAAAAGAACCGCAGACTTCTGCGATTCTTCTATCAGAGCGCGAGACGGGATTCGGACCCGCGACCCTCGCCTTGGCAAGGCGATGCTCT
>CABUPM010000084.1 GCA_902493345.1 uncultured Eubacteriales bacterium
CTTCTTGTCTTTGTCAACACCTTTTTTCTTTTTTTGAAGAAAAAGTTTTTTGACTGGCTCTGAGGCGTTTCCGTCTCACGAGCACGAGCGTTAGTATATCATACCTTGTCGACCCTTGTCAACACCTTTTTTCACTTTTTTTGAGATTTTTCTATTCTATGAGTCCCAGGTGCTTCAGACCGTGCTGTATTCCGTCCTCAAACATGGTATCTGTGACATAATCCGCCAGCGCCCGCAGCTCTTTTGTGGCGTTGCCCATAGCTACTTTGACCGCGGCATATTGGAACATGGACAGATCGTTATTGCTGTCGCCAAATACCACAGTATCCTCCCATGGAATACCAAAGATACGGCAGACGGCCGCGATTCCCGTCGCCTTGGAATATCCTTTGGGCACCATTTCGATCGTGGTCCGGGCCATCCCCTCTCCATGAACGATATAATCATAGAGATCGCTTAGTTCCCGGCAGGCCGCTTCCTCATCGGAGGACTCTGTACGTTTGGCACTGATCTTATTGATCCGGAGACGGTTTTCATTTCCGGCAATCGGTTTTCTCTTGGGGCCCAGCTGCTGCGTGATCAGCTCACAATACGAATCAATCCGTGTCGTATATTCATCCAGATCATAATACATAGCCTCTGCGCCTTCCAATACCGGAATCATTCCGTATTTGCGCAGGACCTGAACGCTTCGCAGTGCTTCTCCGCAGCTGAGTTCATGGTTGAACAGTCTCTTCCCCTGGTACTCCAGATATGTCCCGCATGCCGCAACGATTCCGTCAAATCCGGCTGCAAGCTCCTCCGGAATCATCGCGCGGCACCGTCCGGTACACAGCCACGCGGTATGTCCATTCTTTCTCAATACAGGAAGGGATTCCCGCGTACTTACGGGAATCCCTTCCTTCAGATCACAGATGGTTCCATCCGCGTCAAAAAATACGGCTCGGCTCATGCAAGCTTTCCTGTCTGGAATCCGGACAGATCCTCCCAGAAATGCTCTGCGAACGGCGCCATAAATACGGTTGCCGTGTCCTCGTCAAAGGACAGACGAATCTTCAGTGTTCCGACAAAATAACCGATGGAATAGCACACCAGCTCCAGCTCATGATCGCTCTTCCAAGCGCCGCTCGTAATACAGGGCAGATACAGCGGAACCTTGATTCCGTTAAATCCATAGACGATGACAGGCTTGCCCTCGGTCTCTTCCTTCGGAGAGAATCCCGGGAAGTTCTGATGTACATAATGACCCAGGCCAAAAGAAAGCGCTTTGGCGCCCTCGGCGTCCTCCCAGCGAAGCGTTCCCTCGTCTCCATTCAGATCCACCTGCAAAGACTGCAGATGCAGGCTCTTTTTAGCGCCCGGAGTATTTTCCTGCATGATGTACTTCTTCCCATTGATCTTCTCTGCCATCGCACTGGTCTTTTCGCCATTCATCGGCTGAATCTTAAGCTGTGCGCAATAGTCGGTCAGCTTCTTCTGCGCCTCCGGATTCTCCGGACGCGCCTCGCCCGCTGTCGGCAGAACCATATCATAGAACAGATTCTCCATCCACGGAATATATCCTACCTGTCCCTGCATGTCCGCGATCGTTACGAATGCCATATCCGCATCCGGCATGTAGAATACCATCTGTCCACCCATGCCACGGCACGCAAAACCATGCTCGGTTCTCCAGAACTGATATCCGTAGCCATGCTCGCCGTTTTCAATTTGTTTGCCGGTTGCTTCTCTCATGTAGGCTTCACTTACAATCTGCTTGCCCTGGAAATTGCCGTAATGCAGGCACATCTCCGCGAACTTAGTCAGATCACGCAGCGTGCACAGAATACCGGAACCCGCCCAGGATACTTTTCCATCCGGCGTCTTAACGCAGATCGCTTCCCGGCTGAAGCCCATTTCATCGAAGCCCTTGCTGCGCATGTAATCCAAAAGCTCCATTCCGGACAGCTTCTCCACCAACGCGGTCAAAACCGTTGTTGCCGAGGTATCATAAGAAAAGATCTGTCCCGGACGATGACTCGGCTCGCATTCAAAGAAGGAGCGAATCCAGTCGTTCTCCGGATTCAGGCTAACCGTATAAGTACTGTCCTGGAACGGCGTAGACATCATGAGCAGATCACGAATGGTCGCGTCCGCGATATACGGATGCAGATTCTTCGGCAGCTTTTCCGGGAAGTACGGCGCGATCTTATCATGAATCGACAGCTTCCCCTCATCCTGCAGCATACCAATCGCTACGGATGCAAAGCTCTTGCTGGTAGAATACATTCTGTGCTTCCATTCCGGCTTCTGCGGTGCCCAATAACCTTCCGCCGCAATCTTGCCATGGCGCAGAATCGTAAAGCCATGCATGCAATGTCCGCACTCCTCCAGCTTCTTGAGGTAATTGTAAATCACCTCAGAGTCCAGTCCCACACTTTCCGGTGTCGCCATCGGCAATGGTTTTCTTTCTTTTTCCATTTGTGTTACCCCCTAATGATTTATATTTTTTTCGACCACTCGCCGCAGTCTACAACTTTAGTGGCCAATCCGTCATAGAACTCCGGTTCATGACAGATCAGCAGGATGCTGCCTCGATATTCCGATAATGCCCGGCGCAGTTCCTCCTTGGCATCCACATCCAGGTGGTTGGTCGGCTCATCCAGAAACAGCACATTACTCTCGCGGTTCATCAGTTTGCACAAGCGCAGCTTGGCCTGCTCCCCGCCGCTTAAAACCCGCACCTGACTCTCTATATTCTTGGTCGTCAGTCCGCACTTGGCAAGCGCTGCCCGCACCTCGAACTGATTCAGGTTGGGAAAATCTTTCCATAATTCTTCAATACATGTATTCCGGTTATCCGGATCAGACTCCTGCTCGAAGTATCCGATATGTAGATAATCTCCCAGTTCCACTGTACCGGACAGCGGCGGAACCTCACCCAGGATACTGCGCAGCAGCGTCGTCTTACCGATACCGTTGGCACCCTTCAGGACCAGCCGTTCGCCGCGCTCCATCGTGAGATGGATGGGATTGGACAGTGGCTCCTCATAGCCTATGACCAGATCCTTGGTCTCAAAGATCAGCTTGCCGGACGCTCTGGCGCTCTTGAACATGAACTCCGGCTTTGGCTTCTCCGCCGCCAGCTCAATCATTTCCATTTTGTCCAGTTTCTTCTGGCGCGACATGGCCATATTTCGCGTAGAGACTCTGGCCTTATTCCGGGCCACAAAATCCTCCAGCTGCGCTTTCTCTTGCTGCTGTCTCTTGTACGCCGCTTCCAGCTGTGCTTTTTTCGCCGCGTACACCTCTTCAAAATGAGCATAATCTCCCGGATACCGGTCGATCTTTTTATTTTCTACATGATATATCACATTTACAACACTATTCAAAAACGGTATGTCATGCGAGATCAGGATAAACGCATTCTCGTACTCCTGCAGATATCTCTGCAGCCATTCGATATGCTGCGTATCCAGATAATTGGTCGGCTCGTCCAGAAGCAAAATCTCCGGTTTTTCCAGCAAAAGCTTTGCCAGCAGCACCTTGGTCCTCTGTCCTCCGGACAGTTCGGACACATCCCGTTCCAATCCCAGCTCTGTAAGCTCAAACGCTCTGGCAATCTCCTCCACCTTGGAATCAATCAGATAAAAATCGTGCGCCATCAAAAGATCCTGGATCACGCCCATCTCTTCCATGGCGGTCTCCATCTCCGAATCCGACATGGTTCCTTCTCCCATCTGATCGCAGATAACATTCATCCGCTCTTCCATGGAAAACAGAGGCGCAAAAGCACTGCGCAGGACATCCGCAATCGTCATGCCTGCTTCCAGCACCGCATGCTGATCCAGATATCCTACCTTGACATTGCGTGCCCACTCAACCTTGCCCGCATCCGGCAGGAGCTTTCCCGTAATCACACTCATAAAAGTAGACTTGCCCTCTCCGTTGGCGCCGACCATGCCGATGTGTTCGCCCTTGAGCAGTCGGAACGAAACATCCGAAAAAATCTCCCGGTCGCCAAATCCGTGGGACAGGTGTTCTACATTCAGTATACTCATGCACTGGCTCCTTCTCTTATAATCTGGGAATATGAAAACCGCCGTCGGCATGAATGACCTGACCCGTGCAGAAATCAAACGCGCCGCTTGCAAGGGCGGCTACTGCCCGTCCGATATCCTCCGGATATCCCATCCGCCGGATGGGCGTCAGTCCTTCTCCAATCAGCTTTTGATATTTATCCATTACGCCTGCCGTCATATCGGTCGCGATAATGCCCGGCTGCACTTCAAACACCGGGATTCCGTATTCTGCCAGGCGGTCTGCGAAAAGCTTTGTCACCATAGAGATTCCGGCCTTGGAGATGCAATACTCTCCCCTTGAAGTGGAGGAAGTAAACGAAGACATGGAGGACAGGTTGATAATCCTCGGCTGATACCCTTCCAGTCCCTTCTCCTTACAGCGCAGCATATAATTCGCACCATTCTGGCACATAAAGTATGTTCCCTTCAGGTTAATGCCCAGTACCCGGTCAAAGCTCTCTTCCGTCGCCTGCAGGATATCCTCCCGCACCAGTGGCGCGACCCCCGCATTATTTACCAGCAGATCCAGCCGTCCAAACCGCTGTTCAATCTCCTGAAAAATCCGGCTGCGATCCTCGGCCAAGCTGATATCGCACTTCAGATAAATGGCCTTTTCCTGTAGATCCTCCGGAATCTCCACCGTCTCACGGGTTGCCGACAAAACCAGCCGGTACTCCCCGGCAAGCGCTCTTGCGATTCCCTGGCCAATGCCTCTGGCAGAACCTGTAATCAGCGCAACCTTCTCCGCCATGACTCAGCCCTCTTTTCCTAAAATATTCTTACGATAGATCTCCAGATACTCCGGATTGCGTACGACGCAGCCCGCCGGGAAGCATCCTCTCAGAAGCTCCGCGCACTTGCCGCAGGCAATACAGCACTTCTTAGGATCCATCTCTCCCTTTTGCAAGAGATCCTGTACAAAGCCCGGATACGCAAAGCTCTCCCGGCCGAATCCGGCCATGGTGCAGTATCCCTGCTCGACCGCGCCGGCAGCCAGATTGCCGGAAAACTGCCGCAGATAGGACACGCCGGAAGAAATAATCTTCAGCTCCGGATAGGCCTTGGCGATCTCGCCGGTACATTGATACATCCGTGCCACACCTTCAAACGGATGTTCCGGCGGCACATAACCGCCCATATCAAAGGGACGGTTGACGTGCGGATTGACATAAGGATTGCCGATCGTAATATCCAAAAGTTCCAGTCCCTGTTCCATCAGCATGCCGACAAGACGCTTCGGCTCTGTCATGTCCGGCTCCGTCCCTTTCCCTTCGGCAACACCGAAACCATAGGGATACGGAAATCCATCGTATATATTCATACGACTGGTAACAATCAAGTCCTTTCCCACAGCCGCCTTGGCGCTTGCGTAGGCGTTACGCAGAAAACGGGTACGATTCTCAAAGGAACCGCCGTAATTGCCCGGCCTTGTATAGGCAGAGAGCAATTCGCAGTTCAGGTACCGATGGCAGCACTTGATGTCGATTCCATCAAATCCGGCCTGCCGCGCCATCTTTGCGACCTCTCCATACAGCTCTTCCAGTTCCCTCAGGCGATCATCTGTAATGATTCTGGACGCGTCGATGGGCTTGTCCTTTTCAAACAGAGGATTATTATACGCAATAATCGGTTCCGGATAACCATGCGGCTTGGAATAGCGTCCGGAATGCGTTGCCTGCAGGATGATCAGCGGTTCCACACCGTTTTCCCTGCGAGCCGTCTCCCGGATCTCTTCGACCAGACGCTTAAAATCATCCAGCTTATCCTGTGTAATATACAGCTGTCCCGGTGTTGCGCGTCCCTCCGGAACAATCGCTGTAGCCTCCAGCCAGATCAATCCTGCTCCGCTTTTGGCAAAACGCTCATATCGCTTTTTTGTATATTCGCTTGGCCGTCCCTCCGGCGTACTATCGCTTCCCTCCATGGGCTGAATCGCGATACGGTTCGGAACAGTACGTCCGGCCACGGTAAAGGGTTCTCCCAGGACTTTTATATTCTCGGACAGCGGAAAACTAACCCCCAGTCTGCCCATCGTCTCCTTTACATCCTGTAACGATTGGTAGTGGAATTTTTCGTGCTGCATGTGACACCCTCCTACACTGATATTTAGACCTATTAATATTTATTATAACACAACTTTTCTTTTCTGTATACTCTTTTTTCTTGGCTTGACAGTCCTTAAAAAGTATAGTATGCTGAAGTTATCAATATAATAGGAGGCCTTGTTATGATCCGTACCTTTGCTACACATACGATCCGGCCGCAGGAAGAGCTCAGCGGCCTGTGGAGATTTTCTGTATCCGGACGGCCCTCTCTGATGGCGGCCGTCCCCAGCTGTTGGGAGACCTATCCCGGTTATGGCAGTTACCGCGGTCAGGCCGTTTACAGCCGCAAGATCCGGACTGGCGGCAATGTTCGCCTGGCTTTTGAAGGCGTGAGCCATACGGCCGATGTCTATCTGGACGGTGCGCCGGTCGCACACCATTATAATGCCTATACCCCCTTTGAAGCTGTTGTTCCCAACGTCCCTGCTGGGGAGCATCTGCTGGAGGTCCATGTCTCCAATGAGTTTTCTGAAGCTTCCGCGCTTCACCTTGAAAACGACTACTATTCCTATGGCGGTATCTCCCGTCCGGTCGCTTTGGAGACCGTTTCCGATGTGTATATCGAATGGGTGCATCTGACACCTGTCCGCTCCGATAACGTATGGAAGCTTCATATCGCCGCTTCTCTGCGCAATCTGACCCAGTCGAAGCAGACCGTTTCTCTGGTCTCTTCTGTTGCCGACCTGTCCTATTCCTGGAAAGATATCTGTGTTCCCGGCAGCGGCACCACTTGCGTTGAGGGAGAGCTTACCTGTGAAAATGTACTCTCCTATACACCGGCCGCACCTATGCTGTACACTGTCACTACCCAGCTTTTCCTAGACGGGGATACACCGTGCGATGATCTGATTGAGCGTACCGGCTTCCGCGAAATCCGCGTATCCGGCCGGGAAATCCTTTGGAACGGCGAGGCTGTGCAGCTGCGCGGCTTTTGCCGCCATGAGGACCATCCTCTCTTTGGCTGTGCTCTGCCCCTGACCGCAATTGATCACGATCTCGCTCTGGTGCAGGATATGGGCGGTAACGCGGTGCGTACCAGCCATTATCCCAATGATCAGATCTTTTTGGACCTTTGTGATGAGAAGGGAATCCTGGTCTGGGAAGAGAACCATGCCCGCGGCTTAAGTGAGGAACAGATGCGCAATCCCAATTTTGACCGTCAGTGCGCCGACTGTATCGACGAGATGATCCGGGCTCACTTTAACCACCCCTCCATTCTGATCTGGGGAATTCTCAATGAGTGTGCCAGCGAAACCGAGTATGGCCGCGCCTGCTATGAAAGGCAGTTCGCGCAGATCAAACGTTTGGATCCTTCTCGTCCCACTTCCTTCGCTAGCTGCAAGCATTACAAGGATCTGTGCATGGATCTGCCGGATATTATCTCTTATAATATCTACCCGTTATGGTATGTAAACCGGTCCACTGAGGACTATCTGACCACCCTGTATGATTGGGTGCAGACGACAGAGGGCGCAGGCAAGCCTTTCCTTATCACTGAGATCGGCGCCGGCGGCATCTACGGCTACCGCAATCCCAACATGGACAAATGGACGGAAGATTATCAGGAGTACGCTCTGACCGAACAGATTACAGCTGTGCTCTCCAAACCGGAAGTCAGCGGTATGTTCATCTGGCAGTTCTGTGACTGCCGTGTAACACCGGGCTGGTTCAAGACCCGTCCCCGTTCTCAGAACAACAAAGGCATCGTAGATGAGTACCGCCGTCCCAAACTGGCTTATCAGGCCGTCAAGCGCTTGTATCACGAATTAGCAAAATAACGAAAATCCGCCGTCCTCTTCAGGGCGGCGGTTCTTTTACTCAGAAAATTCCCGGAAGCCACTGTGCGATCAGCAGTCCCGTTATAAAGGAGACACTGTTCGCGATCAAGGCATACAGTACATAGAACCAGTTTTTTCTTGGCTTTTGGGACCATCTCTTCATCCAGATACAATATAGCACCGCTTCCAATACTATCACTGCTATCTCCAGCAGGATATAGATTAAAACAAAGGCCAGCGGTCCGGAATGGTAGTTGATCACATTGAGCAGCACATTCAGCAGAATCTGTGTCGCCGTATTCATACCAACGAGAAACAGAAGCTGTTTTTTATTTCGAAAGCCAAACAACAGTCCAACCGCCATCTCTGCCAATATAGTAAGCACGATCCGGGCCGCCAGAGACAGAAGCTCCTGCCTGTAGTTATAAGAGCGGTATGCTTCAATCCGCTCGTTTGTGCTTAATTCCTCGTCATACTCAACAGAGCTGATATTGATTCCATCCATATCGACCGTATAGTATGTGTCAAAGGCATATTTCTCATAAATACCGCTTACTACAAATGTCTGCGTCTCCGGATAATACAGAAGGATCTTAAAATTATAAGGCGGATAATAGGTCCACTCGATCTTTTTGGTTTCACTTACCAGCCAGCCTTCCTGTAGAAAATAATACCCGTCCGCGTCTTTGTATTCCACAAAGGCTTTCCACGTGGCATAATCCAAAGCCGCATAAGAATAATTCGCGTTTTCATTGTGACGGGCGTATTTATCCTCCCCATCCCATACGGTCGCGGGACCGGTCGATGGCTTTTGGGAGAGCAATGTACCATAGCATAGTTCATCCCCCATATTTTCAAAGAGAATCCTTACGGATGCTTTCGGTCCCATATCCGCGTTTACAGTGACGGGAAATATGGATAACATCAGGATTACACTTAAAAATACCGCAATGATACGTTTCTGTTTCATTCTCTTCCTCCGCTCCTTATGTTACCGACGCAGAGATGACACGTCCGAACATCCACATCTCTACGGAATCAATACACACTCCATATTCTACATCGATATGCTTTTTTATTTTCACCTGATATCCGAGCCCCTGGCAAGTTCTGGAGCCGCCGTCCGATGCCGCTCCTTCGAGTTCAATTACAAAAATAGGTGCCTTCAAAGATCCGCAGCGTACATAATCTGTGATTAGTATACCACACCACAGAACCAAAAGCAAGCCAATGATAGCAACTACTGTTTTTCCCTTCTTCATCGCGATTCCTCCTCAAAATAAAGATCCCACCTGTCATATTCCAGATCCGAATATCCGGCCATTGTCTGTTTCAGCGAATCCAGAAGGAGTGCTCCGTCTGTTGTTCCATAATAGGCTTGTAGATTCGCTGATACGGTGATAGATGTTGTAAGGGGACTGTATTGAATCAGCTCCACCTCGTCTCCAATGCCATTTTTCTCTTTCCAAGCGGAGAAGACTGCTGTGATCTGAGCCAGGATGGATTCCTACTCCTTACATACTTCTCCGTCCTTTACATAATAAATCCAAATATTTTTATATAT
>CABUPM010000085.1 GCA_902493345.1 uncultured Eubacteriales bacterium
GTCTTCGATCTCGATATTCCACTTTTCCAGAGGCATTGCTTCCGGTACCAAGATCTCTGCGGCAACATGCCGTCCATCGCTTAGAACCGCCTGACAGCATCCAGAATGCTCTGCCCGGAACTTCAGTCCTTCTTCGGCCCTGACCTCCGTATTGGCTTCCACGGTATGCAGTCCCGGCTGCCCATCCAGATCCAGCGCAATCAGAGTCTCTTCTCCGCTCTTGAGTGTCAGGCGCAATACCGTATGCCCATTTTCTATCTTATACGGCTCTATCTTCCGCACCTCGCCGTTCCATCCGTCAATCCTGTAAGGCACGCCTTCCCCTTCCAGCATCAGCGTATAGGTATGCGCAGGTTCGTCACGCTCGACGGCAAACTTATACGCATAGACGAACGTATAGAATATCCTGTTCTCCCGGTCCCATCTAGAGGATGTCAGGATCCGGCGGTTCGGCTTATCATAGGCAACACGGGGCTGAATGCCCAGTCCCCGCAGCGCCTCCAGCGCTTCTTCCGGACCATTCAGCTCCAGCACATTGGGCAGCTTCTTGATCTCTTCAACCGTCCGCTGGAGTGCGGCATCGTCATCCATCAGATAACTGCTGCGGCTCGCCGCTTTCTCATGTCTGCGGTCTGGGCCGTCATAGGTCACAACCTCACTGGTATGGTTGACAAAGAGGATCGGCAGTCCGCTCTGCGCAATCTCCAACAGTTTCTTGGCGCAGTCCGCCTCCAAAGTCTCCTGATACAGAAGAATCGCCTTGTAGGCTGTCCCCTCCGGCTGCAAAGCCGTCTTGCTCCAGCGTACATTCTCTGTATCCAACAGCAGCTGCGGTGAGAAATAATCATATGTATATCCGGCCTGCTGCAGGGATAGATCCTGCCAGAAGTAAGCCCAGTCATACATCATATAGTTATGTTCAAAATCGATATGCTTTCTCGGCTGTCCGTAGTTGATAAAGGCATAGTCCGTCCGCAGGATGGCCAGATCCCTCACCGCCGTGCCCTGTCGGAGGGCCTTCTGATTGCGCCCCAGCATTCTGGTCCATTCCGGATAATGGACGGATGCCGGCTGGCGGCTGTTGAAGCGTTCCGAGAACTTAGCGTACATTCCTTCATGACCCGGCCACATCGTATCCGACTCAGAACCCTCAATCGCGGAATATCCATGGAATACCGTCCGGTTGACGCCTTCCGAAAACTGCAGAAGACAAAGGCCCGTCCAGGAATCCATATTATAATAATAATTGTGTCCAAAGACCGCTCCCGTTTCACTGGAAAATTTCCGTCCATACATATTGGCCGAACCGGACATTCCACGGTAAAGATCGAGATCCGCGGCCTGCGCAAAAGACTCTGTCTCTACGCCGTCCAGCGCTCTGCCCGGTGTGGAGATCTCGAAATTGACTCCATAGGATGGCTCCGCACGCAATGTCATACCCAGACTGTGCAGCCATGTCTGCAGTGGCAAAAGCACGTTCTCTACATACATATCGCTGATGACGTGGTAATAATCTGTACGCACCTTCTCCGTCAGCTCTTCCGCTCCTGCTCCGCTTGCGGCATAGTCATATTCCTTAGGTGAGCGTCCCGTCACTCTCGCCTTATCCATCGTAATCAGCGGCAGATACCGGGTAATGTCATATCCCTGCCTCTTCTGAAACTCCGCCTTCAGATCGTATCCCCAGAATATACCGCCGGCGCCATAAGACAACAGCTCCAGAGAGTCCATATAGATCTCACCACGGCCATTCTTACGGATGGTCTCCTTCAATTCCTCGGTCAAAACGACCTCTTCCCAATAATCGATCAGCGCCTGTACGCCATAACGATCCATATAGTTGATCGTATAATTGGTACTGACAGACGGAGACGCCGTCTGTCCCGTTCCATGCATCCAGTAGGCAAAAAGGGCATACTCTCCCTCCGTCGGCGCTGTCCATTGCAGACGGAACTCTCCATTTTCACAGACGACCTTCTCGGTGAGGTCGGTCAGTGAATCCAGATCCAGCACACCCGTGCCCAGACCTTCCGCATAACCGTATTCCTGTCCGGAATACGGCCGTGCCTTTAAGAGTTTCGCCGCAACCACACCCTGGAACTCATAGACAGTATAAGTGGCCGCTGAGCCGTGAATATCCCCGGCGATGGCCTTGGTCTTGACCGGATACGGCAGGACGCCGTCAAAACTCTCTCCTCCGCGCAGCAGCACCGTCGCGTAATCCAGCTCCTTGGAAGCCGCTTTGTTATCCGGATTGTACGGTTCTCCATTCCACACATATGTATCCGGCAGATTGGCCGTAGCCCAGTGTGATCCGCTGGTCAGGCTGAATCCTAACCCCAGCCGGGTGGCCTCCGCTACAATCAGTCGGGTATCACTCGTCCACTCTTCCGAGCCCCAGCCATACACAGAAGAATCCGCTCCCGGTTCCGGCATGGCCAGGAACTCCGCCGCGCCAAACCCGGAATCATGGATCTCCTGTACATTTTTCTTCAGAGTCTCATCCGTGTTCATGCCTTCCGCAAGCCACCATCGCACATCCGGCCGGTACTGGGTCTCGATCTCCCCATACATAGCGCGCAGCTTGTCTTCAAACTTCTTTTGCTCCATACCCTTGTTCCCCCTTTATCCATATTTGATATACGGTCAATATATCTCCTGCAACACGAAAACGTATCTCCATCCCGGCATATTCCATACCGTAAACGCGTTCCGGATCCTCCTGATACGAAGGTCTCGGATCCTGACGCAGAATCTCCAGCACATTGTCACGCTGATCCGGCGGAATCTTCTGAAGCCACTCCTCCGAACACTGAACCTGCAGCGTATCGCTCTGATGCTCTGCCGCAAAGCCTCCGGACGCTTCCGGATGACTGTCCGTATACGGCAGATACGGCTTAATATCATACACGGGCGTTCCATCAACAAGATCCGCTCCCAGAATATGCAATACCGGCCCCTCCGGCGTTTTCCACTCGATCCTCTCCAGCCGTACACTGGAAAGCCCGATCGGATTGGGCCGAAACGGCGATCTCGTCGCAAAAACGCCCATGCGTTCATTGCCTCCCAGCCTGGGCGGACGTACCGTAGGCGACCACTTCTCTCTGTGAGCCATCGAAAAATCCCACAAAATCCATATATACGAAAAATCCTCCAGACCCCGCAGCGCCGACGGATCCCGAAATTCCGGCTCAAAAACAATCCGGCTCCGCAGCCCCTCTACAAGACTGCTTTGCCTCGGGATTCCGAACTTGGAAGGAAAATCGCTGCGCACCCGAGCGATGATTTTCATGCTGCTCACAATCCTTTCCGCGCCAAATCGGCATTATGGTTATTATAGCATAGATTTTGCGGGGTTACAACACTTGATTTTTCCCTGTCTTATGCTATACTGTAGAAAAAAGGAGGATGCCGTATGATAAAAAAAGCGACAGCCGCGGATCTTGATATGATTGTCCTACTCGCACTGGAATTATGGCCGGAAAATATACAGGAGGATATGACACAGGAGATGTCTGAAATTCTCCATAATGCGGAATCCGCTTTTTTCCTGGCATATGATGATTCAGCTCCCATCGGGTTCGCACAGTGCCAGCTTCGCCATGACTATGTAGAAGGGACGGACAGCTCTCCTGTAGGCTATCTGGAGGGAATTTACATCCGCACTCCCTATAGGAAACAGGGATACGCACGCCAGCTTCTGGATGCCTGTGAAGCCTGGGCTGGTTCTATGAACTGTACCGAATTTGTCAGCGACTGCGGCGTCGACAATCTCCTGAGCCAAAGCTTTCATCATCACACTGGCTTTATTGAAGCAGGCCGTATCGTCTGCTTTACGAAAAAAATCAGTCGAAAGGAACATGCATAATGGATCGAAATCTTGCCGGCAAGATCTACCCTGCTTCCATCACCCCTTTTTCTGCGGATGGAGGAATCAATGCCTCCGCCATGCGGGCCCTGTTGGAGATGAATCTGTCTCAGGGCGCTCCCGGTTTTTTTATCGGCGGCAGCTCTGCTGAGTGCTTTTTGATGACCGAGGAAGAACGGATGCAGACTTTTTCCATCGCCTCCGAATACCAAGGCCGTGCGATCCTGATTGCGCATGTCGGTGCCTTTTCGACCGATCAAGCCATCCGCTACGCCAAGTACGCAAAAGAACTGGGATTTGACGCGATTGCCGCGACACCGCCTTTCTATTACGGCTTTGATTCCCGCGCCATCAGCCGGTATTATTATGACATCTACGAAGCCTGCGGAATGCCCGTCATCATCTATAACTTTCCGGGCAATACCGGCAAGGAATTTCATCTGGAGGATCCCATCTATCAAGAGCTCTTCCGGAGTCCTGCGATCCTGGGCGTCAAACATACCAATCAGGTCGTCTACCAGCTGGAGCGCATCAAGCACCTGAACCCCAATCTTATTGTCCTCAATGGCTATGATGAAACCATGTCCGCGGCTCTTGCCATGGGTGCCGACGGCTCCATCGGCAGCACCTTTAATTTTATGTATCCGCATTATAAAAAGATTCAGAATGCCTATGAGGCTCTGAACCATACGGAAATGCACCGTCTGCAAGTACAGGCGAATAATATCATGGAAGTTCTGGTTCATGTCGGCTTATTTCCGGCGATCAAATACATTCTGACCACTATGGGAATTGACGCAGGTCTGCCTCGCCGACCGTTTCTGCCTCTGGATGCGGCCCAGAAAAAGATGGTTGATCAGGTATTGCGGGATAATCTTGAAAATGGACCCCTCTTCTGAAAAATAATATAAGCCATTTCCCTGACAACGTAATCAAGGAAATGGCTTTTTTAATTTACTGAATCTCAAGATTGCCGCTGGAAGTCTCCACTGTGAGGCTGCTCTCCCCGCTGCCAAATACATATAGGTCTCCCCTTCTCTCATAGGCGGTCCGAGTACGCAGCTGGCCGCTGCTGGATGTATAGGCGAGGAGGGCGCCGCCCTCTGCCAGGGCCGCATGCACATCGCCGCTGGAAGTACGGATCGTAACCGTCGGCGCTTCGAGCAGCGTCAATTCAACATTTCCGCTGCTGGTTATAATCTCCGCCGTATCCGCAGAGACGCTGTCCACATGGATTCTGCCGGCGCTGCTGCTCAGATCCACTTCTTTCGCCGTCACTGTTCCCAGCTGTGTGTCTCCGGAGTGTGCAGAGATCAAAATACTGTTTTGTTCTAGCGTATCCGCCCGGGTCACGGCTGCCGTCGTATGAATCGATAGGTCAATCCCCTTCGGTACTTCCAGCGTTAGATACTTATCCGATGGATTGACATAGATCTCCGCCCCGGATTGGCAGAAACGAATTCGCAAAATACCGTCTTCCAACAGAGAATGCATGGCGATATCCTCTGCCAGCTCTTCACCGCTCTCTCTGACGCTCAGCTGCGGAGAATCTGATTCTACAATTCTCACCTCTCCGGAACGCCAATAGACTTCTACATCGTTCACGCTATCCGCCGTATAGGTGAACGCTCCGACTTGGTATTTTTCGGCATCCGGATATTCCTCTCCAACCAGATGATCTCCCGCCCCAAATGGTACATTGCCAATATAGCATCCGGATCCCATCAGTGCCGCAACCGCGAATACCAATAAAATGATTGCTTTTTTCATGCATCAAACCTCTTTTCATTTTATGATCCGGAGTTTCAAAAAAGGACGCAGAAGCTTCCCCGTTGAACTCCGGTTTCGCTCTGCGTCTTGGCGTCTGGCTTATTCATGTAATTTATTCTTCTATATTGGACTTTATAAGGAGCATCAGCGCCTGGAACTCCGTAGACAGCATCTTTCCAAGTTTCTCTTCAGAAAAATGACAGAATCCCGTAGCACACAACGCTCCGACTCCAAACGTATAGATCCATTCATTCTCAAACAGCTGTTTGGCCTGTTCTGGGCTCAGATTATATTCTTCCTGAAGCAGAGCCATACAGGTCTCCGCCGTAGGGCCCAGCTCGCCGAATACATCATCAAAGCTTACAGCCTTTTGATTCTCCTGCATAAATAACAGTTGGTACAGCTTCGGCTCCTTAACGCCAAACATTACCATCCGCATTCCAACCCGCTTAAACAGCGGCATATCCGGCAGCATGGGTTCCGCAAAGTTCTCAAAACGCTGCATAGCAGCAATGCGCACTTCATCCCGCACCTCTTTCATACTGTTAAATACCGTAAAGATCGGCCGTGCCGAACTGCCTAACGCAGTTCCCAGCTCCTTAGCCGTCAAGGCTTCTACGCCTTTTTCTGATACGACATTCAATGCTGTCTGCACAATCTCTTCTTTGGTAAATTTCGGTTTGGGCGGCATGCTGCTTCCATCCTTTCATTATACAAAATATTTATTCTGCAACGCGTATTTTTGATTATAACCGTTTATCTTGGTTTTGTCAATCGATTTTCAATACTCTGAAACATATCTCAGAATCATTTCCGCTGTATTTTCTACGCCGATAGACGAATCCACTGTCAACTCGTAATGTCTGGCATCTCCCCAGTGCTTTCCAGAAATATGCTTATAATACGATGCTCTGGCTCGGTCGGAACGGCGAATATTCCTTTGGGCCTCCTCCGGCGTATCCCCGTAGACTTCCATGACTCTGCTGATGCGGTATCCGATCGGCGCATGGACAAAGACCCAGACCACATTCTCATAGTCCTGTAAAACCGCATCGGCCGCTCTGCCCACAATTACGCAGGAGCTATTATCAGCAATCTTACGGATAATCTTTTCCTGTGCCTTGATCGCACGCTGTACTCCATGGGAAGTCAAATAGAGATCCCGCAACGCGTCCGGCGCGTTTTTATGGATATCGGAAATAAACTCCTGATCCAGTCCGCTCTCATGCGCCGCCAAAGCAACCATTTCCTTATAATAAAACGGAATTCCAAGCTTTTCCGCAACCAATTTGCCGACCTGCTTGCCTGAGGATCCGTGTTCCCTGGCAATCGTGATGATCACCCCCAGCTTGGAGGGTTTGAGTGCCGGACTCTCTCCATCGTCCGCTTGTACCGGCTTTGCTTCGCTGACATAGTCCTTTCTCAGGAATTGACGGTAGAATACCGCGCCTACCATGCTGGTCAGCGTCTCAGTTGCAGGAAAGGTCAGCCAAAAATAATTGAGTCCAAAGCGGGAGAAAACATACCCCAAAGGAACAAAAAGCACAACCGTACGGACGACGGTTAATGCGGAACTTTTCATACTGGAGCCCACCGCCTGAAAAATACCGGGAAGGTCAAGGACGTAACCATCGGCAAAAAGCCGATTCCAACATAACGGAAGCCGATCCTGCCGATCTCAACTACCAGCGCGTCACTCGTAAACACCCGTAGCATCTGTACCGGCACCGTAGCAGCCGCGGCTCCCGCGATCCCCATCTCCGGCAATCCAAACATGCCGAAGATCAGGAGCGGATCCAGAATGATATTGGTAACCGCGCCAAGAAACTGCGCAAACATCGGTGTTTTCATATCGCCATTGGATTGCAGAATTTTCGTCCAAATACTTTCCAAAACAATCCAAAACTAAATACGCAGACGATTCTTCCATATACGATTACATCCTGAATCACCGCTTCGGAATTGGTGGACATCCTTGCATACGAAGGCATAATAAGCCAGCAAATCAACGCAAACAAAAACCACAGGACGATTGCGATCGGTGTGCCGATTCCGGCGTATTCGTCCGCTTCTTTCCGGTTGCCAACGCCCAGCTTAGCTGCCATGACCGTATTGATCCCGACACCCATACCGACAGCAAAAGCGATCATCAAAAGCTGCAGCGGATAAACGATGGACAGGGCAGTCAATCCGGATTCCGAATACCTACCTACAAACAGGCTGTCGACAATATTGTACAGCGCCTGAATCAACTGCGCGAGCATCACCGGCGGCGCAAGCCGAAACAGGATTTTGCTGATCTTTTCCGTACCGAACGCATCTGTCTGCTCCATCACGACACGCCTCAATTCTACACTGCCTTCTTCATCCGCAGAATATAATGGATAACACTTACTCTATATCATATTCGTTTTTTGCAACAATTGCAAGATATTTTTTAATTCTCTCATTTTAAGATATTCGTATTGACAAAAATACTCTACAGTTGTAAAATAAATATATACTACAAATGTAGAGGAGCGATTTTATGAAGGAAGAGATTCGCCGTCTGCCGGACGCGGAGCAAGAGGTTATGCAGGCCATCTGGGCTTATACTCCTCCTGTGGCAAGAACCGATATTGAGAAAATCCTGTTTAAGACTCATCCGATGGCATTGACTACATTATTGACACTGCTTACCCGTTTAAGCGAGAAAGGGGTCATAACGATTGAGAAGAATGGCCGTAGGAGCTATTACACGCCTCGTATCTCTCAGGAGGATTATCTCGCGTCGCAGGGCAAGCTTTTTTTCCGAAAGCTTTGCGATGGAAACCTGTCTGTTTTTGCCAATGCCCTATGTGACAGCGGACTGACCAAAGATGAAATTGCCGAGCTGCGTACACTCCTGGAAAGGGATGAATTATGAGCACAGATCTTCTGCTGAAAGGCTTTCTCACTGGGATTTTTAGCCTTGTATTCGCCTGGGCCGTATTCTCCCGGTACGATAGTGAGATTGGATCCGAGTCTACAGGAGAAGAGGGACGGAGATATCTTCCGCTAGTTTCCGGCGCTTTGCTTCCGGCTTTTCTCCTGACGCTTCTGGTTCTTGGGTTAAAGTTCTATGGTACGGCTCCCACCTTAAAAATGATGTTGACCATGTGCTTTGATATTTTTCTGCACATTTGTCTGTATTACATTGTCCTCATCATCGCACTGCCGTTCCTTAGAAATCATATCAGTGCCCGCGCCTGCGCTATGCTTTGGCTCCTTCCCAATTATCTGTATCTGACACAGCAAAGCTATATGAGGGTTTCAAAGCCGCTGATTACGCTGCATATATCCCGCATAGCGGTTACCATTCTTGCACTCGTATGGCTGGTTGGTTTCATAGCGGTTTGGGGCTGGAATATTATAAACCATCTGGTATTCCGCCGAAGGATATTAAAACATGCCGTTCCGGTTGCGGATCCTGAAGTGTTAGCTCTCTTCCGGTCCGAGCTCGAGGAAACGGCCCTCCGCAAGCCGAAACTCTCGCTC
>CABUPM010000086.1 GCA_902493345.1 uncultured Eubacteriales bacterium
GAAAAAAGTAGACACCCACACTTTTGTGAGTGTCTACTTTCATTTTACAGGTGCAGACCATCCAAATCCTCGCCCTCTCTTCTTTACGAAGCCTGTTCAAATTGGCTGTTATACAATCCGGCATAAAATCCGCCTTTTTGCATCAATTCGTCGTGCTTGCCGCTCTCAATCACATCTCCGTCCCGCATGACCAGAATCAGATCCGCATTTTTAATCGTGGACAGTCGGTGTGCGATCACAAAGCTGGTCCTTCCCCGAGTCAGTTCATCCATGGCCCGCTGGATCAGAAGTTCCGTTCTCGTATCGACTGAAGATGTCGCTTCATCCAGAATCAGCATGGGCGCGTTCTGCAGCATCGCTCTCGCAATGGTCAGCAGTTGTTTCTGCCCCGCCGAAATCGTCGAACTCTCCGACAACACTGTATCGAAGCCATTCGGCAGCGAATGAACAAACTTATCCAGCCCGCAGGCGCGGCATACCTTCTCCAGCTGGTCATCCGTGATCCCTTTCATATTATAGATCAGGTTCTCCCGGACTGTGCCTTCAAACAGCCAGGTGTCCTGCAGCACCATGCTGAAAAGATCATGCACATTTTCACGCTTTAGCTGTGCGATCGGTACACCGTCAATCCGTATCTCCCCACTGTTTATTTCAAAGAACCGCATCAGAAGATTGACCATCGTCGTTTTGCCTGCGCCGGTCGGTCCGACAATCGCGACCTTCTGGCCTGGCTGAATCTCCGCTGAAAAGTCCTTGATGATCACCTTGTCCGGCGTATCCGGGTAGCTGAAGCGAACATGTTCAAAGCTGACCTGCCCCCGCACCTCGAACAATCTGGCCGTTTTTGCACTTTCATCTTCCAGCTCCTCGCTCTCCAGAAAATCAAAGATCCGATGTGCCGACGCGGAAGCCGTCTGCATATTGGTCATCCCCTGCGCAATCTGTGTCAGAGGCGACGTGAACAGGCGGACATACAGAATAAAGGAAACAATCACACCAAACTCAATGCTCCCGTTCAGCGCCAGAATGGAGCCGACCACACATACCGCGACATAGGACAGATTACCGATGATATTCATCAGGGGCTGCATGACACCTGAGAGGAACTGTGACTTCCAGTTGGCGTCATAGACCGCCGCGTTCATCCGGTCAAATTCCCGGTTCACCTTCTTTTCCGCAAGGCTGATACGCACAACCTCATGTCCGGAATACATCTCCTCCACATATCCATTCAGATCTCCCAGACTTTTCTGTCTGGTGGTAAAATATTTCTGCGACCTGGACATGATGACGATGATCAAAATCATTCCCAAAACGGTGATCCCCAGCGAAATCAGCGCCAATCTCCATTCCGTCACGAACATCATGATCAGGCAGCCTACAAACTGCGTTGCCGCACTGACAATCGTCGGGAGGCTGTTGGTCAGGCCCTGCTGCAGTGTCGAGACATCATTGGTAATTCTACTCAGAATATCTCCCTGCGAAGTTGTATTGAAGTATTTCTGTGGTACACGGTTGATTTTATCCGACAGCTCCGTGCGCATTCGGTAAGACATCTTTAACGTAACGCTTGCCATGATATAATGCTGTACAAAACCAAAAAGCGCACTCAGTAGATATATGACCGCCAGAAAAATGCCGATTCTCCCAATGGCTGCAAGATCCATATCGCTAAGCAGCCCATCCGACATGATCGTCGCGATATCGCCGATCTTGCCCGGCCCCACAATCGTCATAACAGCGCTAAGAGCCGCCAACACCAGCGCCAGGAGAATCACTCCGATCCAATCCTTCATATATTGGATCAGTCTCGGCATCGCCGAACCTGTAGTTTTTTTCATGTTCTCCCCTCCCTTTACGCCAACTCCGCCGCGCTCAGCTGCGAATATGCGATCTCACGGTATACATCGCAGTTTTGCATCAATTCCTCGTGGGTTCCGATGCCTACTGCTTCTCCCCGCTCCAATACGATGATTTTATCCGCATGCCGTATGGTACTGATTCTCTGCGCTACAATGATCTTAGTCGTACCATGCAGCTGTTCTTCCAATCCTTCCCGCAGCCGGGCATCCGTCCTATAATCCAGCGCTGAAAAAGAATCGTCAAAGATCAGGATCTCCGGTTCTCTTGCCAATGCCCTTGCAATCGATAACCGCTGCTTCTGGCCGCCAGAAACATTTCTCCCCAGCTGCGCAATCCGGTATTCCGCACCCTCCGGAATCTTCTGAACAAATTCCTTGGCCTGCGACAGCTCCAGCACCTTAGCCAGATCTACCTCTCCGGCAGCGCTCTCTCCGAAATAGATATTGTCCCGGATCGAGCCGGAGAACAGCACCGCTTTCTGGGTTACATACCCCAACTTATTATACAGCGCCTCATAGGTGTAATCCCGAACGTCCACGCCGTCTACCAGCACCTCTCCCTGCGTCGCGTCATAGAACCTTGGGATCCGCCCGACCAGGGTCGTCTTGCCGCTGCCCGTCGCTCCGATCACGGCCAGGGTCTCTCCCTGATTGACCTTGAAACTGATTCCGGACAGGTCATTTTCCGACGCATGGGGATACCGGAAGCTCACATTGCGGAATTCCACCGTCCCTGTTTCTGTGCCCTTTTCTATTTTGCCTTCGCGCTGCGCCGGCTTGCGATCCAGCACCTCGTTGATACGTTCTGCCGATACCTGGGCCTGCGGAAAGAGCATATAGATCATGACCAACATCATAAAGGACATGACGATATTGGTCGCATAGGTACTGAATACCAGCACATCACTGAACATCGTAAGTCTGGCCGCCATATCCACCGCAGCGATTCGGTTCACCAGAACCGCTCCCAACCAGTAGATCACCAGCGCCAGGCCGTTCATGCAGAGTCCCATCAACGGCTGAATTGCCGCAAAAAGCTTCTGGTTCTTCATCTGAAGTCCCATCATCTCCGCACTAGGCCCGTCGAATTTCCGATTCTGGTAATCCTCCGCATTAAAGGCATGGACGACATTGATTCCGGTCAGATTCTCCCGCGCGACCCGGTTAATCTTATCTGTCAGCTTCTGGACAAGCCGGAACCTTGGAATACAAACGCTCATGATCATAAACACTGCCGTGCAGACCACGATGACAAAACCAGCCGTCACCACGGATAGTTCCCAGCTCTTTCCCAGTATTTTAACAATCGCCCAAACAGCCATCATCGGCGCCTTAATAATCATCTGCAGGCCCATTGCGACAATCATCTGAATCTGCGTGATGTCATTGGTCGTTCTTGTAATCAGACTGGGAACCGAAAAATCCCGCATCTCCTCGCTGCCGATCTCCATAACATGGTGAAACACCTTTTCACGAATCGTATAGCTGAAGCCAGAAGCCGTCCTGGCTGCAAGATATCCGCAGATCACCGCCAGCACAGCGCTGACACAGGTGCAGCCCAGCATCTTTATCCCTACACTGACAATATCCGCCGTCGTCCCGGATGTCTTGATCAATGTGGTCAATTCCGTCATATAATCCGGAAGTCTCAGATCAAAATACACCTGCCCTACAACAAATACCGCACATATCAGCGTCATGATCACCTCACGCCGCTGCATCTTTTTCAATAGCTGAAGCATAATTCTCCTCCTGCTCTTCTTATTGGTTCAATAATGAACCGTTCTAAATTATACTATATTCCTATGGGAGCGTCAATGAATATTTTATGAATCCAACGTGAATTTTTTCATTTTGGGTATAAAAATACCCTGCAGGATGGATACTGTCCCGCAGGGTAAAAAACTTATGATCTCCAAACTGCTTTTATCACCGCTCCAATCTTCGGTGTTGTGCCGTATAATAATACGCCTACACGGTATATTTTAGCCGCTATACATCCGACTCCAATGGTTGAGACGATCAGAATCGCAATGGAGATCACGATCTCATACCAGGCAACCGTACTCATACAGATCCGTGTAAACATTGCCATGGGCGATGTAAACGGAATATAAGAACAAACTTTCATCAATGTGTTATCCACACTTCCACTGGTCATGGAAAAGATAACGACAAAGAACGCGATGATAAACAGAAAAGTAATGGGCATTACCGAGGTGTTGATGTCTTCCAGTTTGGAGGCTGTGGAGCCGATCGCGCCGTACAAAAACGCGTATATCAGGAAGCCGAGTACAAAGAAAACGAGCATATACGCAAATAATTCCACAGGGATGTTGAATATCGACTCGATGATCCTATTGTCTCCCCACGCGCCCTTGTTAATATTATAGAACACAAGGGCCGTGCCGAAGACGGCAACCAGCTGAATCAGTCCCGCTATACAGGATGCCAGAACCTTGCCGAACATCATGCTTGTCGGTTTCGCGCTTGTAATCAGAAGCTCCATCGCCCTGGAACTCTTCTCTGTCGCGACATTGGTCGCAACCATCTGCCCATACAGCAGAATCACCATATACAGAGCAAAAATCATGATATAGGTATAAAAGAAATTCTGCATCTGATCCTTTCCAAGCATCGTCGTATGGCTCTCAATCTGTACGGACAATATCTCACTCGCCTGTTCCGGAGTCATCCCGCTCTCCACCATCGCTGTAACTCTGTAGACCTCCTGCAGCACAACGTCGGCAATCTCCGTGTTGGAGTCATACATCGAAAGGTTATTCACATAGTACGTATAGGAAGAAACACTGTCCATGGCAAACGCGCACTCCGCCCGGCCGTCTGTAATCGCGCTCTTCAGATCCTCCAGTGCCCCCTCTGCCAGCTGCACTCTGTAGCCGGTAAATGCCGCGTCAAAATATTGCTTCACCAAGGATGACAGCTCGCTATCTTCCGCGTAAACAAGCATAACCGGAAGATCCGCATCATTGTCGGCCGCATCATCGGATCCGGCCAGCACCGCGATATTGGGGATAAACATACATACCGCGATTGCTGCTACAAGGAACACCGTTATTCCGACAAAGACTTTGTTTTTCAGATATCCATCAAGTTCAAATCTCAATATTTTCCAAAACTGTTTCATGACTGTTCTCCCGTATATTCTACGAAAATATCATTGAGGGAAGGTTCAAAAACCTTGACTTCATCGATATCGTAATAATCGACCAGCTGCTTCATAACGGCCTGCTTCTGCGCGGGCGCATCGAGCTTGATGATCAGCGAACCGCTGTCACTCACCGTGCAGGCACCGCCGAAGGCTGCCTGTATCGGCGCCGGATTCACGGTATTTACCACCAGGCGGTCACGAACATAGGCTCTCTTGATCTCATGCAGATCTCCATGCAGCACCACTTTCCCCGTATGGATAATGGCAATCTGGTCGCAAAACTCTTCAATATAACTCATCTGATGGCTGGAAAACAGTACTATCTTGCCTTTTGCGATCTCTTCCTTTACGACATCTTTCAAAAGCATTGCGTTAACAGGATCCAATCCGGAGAACGGCTCATCCAGTATGACAATGTGCGGATCGTGCGCCAGGGCTGTAATCAGCTGGATTTTTTGCTGATTTCCTTTTGACAGGGTATCCAGACGCTTGTTACGGTACTGACTCATATCGAGTCTGTCCAGCCAATAATCGATGGAGCGGACCGCTGATTTGCGATCCATTCCCTTTAACTCGGCAAAATACACCAGCTGATCAAGAATCAGCTTTTTAGGGTATAATCCTCTTTCTTCCGGAAGATAGCCAAAACTGACGGCATCATAGTTAATGGGACTGCCATCTACCAGAACTTCTCCGCTGCCCGCCGGAAATACATTCATCAGGATACGTATGCTTGTGGTCTTACCGGCGCCGTTTCTGCCGAGCAGACCAAACGCCTTGCCTCCCTCCGCCGCAAAAGAAACACCGTTCAGCACCTGTTTTTCGCCAAACGACTTATTAATATTTTTCAATTCAAGCCTCATTTTGCCCTCCAACGAAAAGGGCTGCAACACTTTCTTTCTTCAGCGCTACAGCCTTATTTTTTCATAACTTATACATTAAACCGGAAGAGTACTACGTCTCCGTCCTTCATCTCGTATTCCTTGCCCTCGGACCGTACCAGACCCTTTTCCCGAGCTGCCGCGTAGCTTCCGCAATCCATCAGGTCCTGATAGGATACGACCTCCGCGCGGATAAATCCCCGCTCAAAATCCGAATGGATCTTGCCGGCTGCCTGCGGTGCCAGCGTACCCTTACGGATCGTCCAGGCACGGCTCTCTGTCGGCCCGGCTGTCAGGTAGCTGATCAGTCCCAGCAGGTCATAGCTTGCGGCGATCAGACGGTCCAGACCGGAATGGGACAAGCCCAGCTCCTCCAAAAACATCTGCTTTTCGTCTTCATCCAGCATGGCGATCTCTTCTTCGATCTTGGCGCATACGACAAATACCTGTTCATCATGCTCTGCCGCATATTCCCGTACTTTTGCCACCTGCGGATTGCTGGCTCCGTCATCCGCCAGATCCTCCTCTGTCACATTGGCCGCATAGATCACAGGCTTCGCTGTCAGCAGCTGGAACGAATCCAGAATGGCCTGTTCCTCTTCGCCAAGCTTCAGGATCTTAGCCCGCTGACCATCCTCCAGAACCTTGCGGACCTTCTCGATGACTTCCAGCTCCGCCGCCATGGACTTATCTGTCTTGGCCGCCTTAGCTGTCTTGGCATATCTTCTCTCCAATGTCTCCAGATCCGCGAAGATCAGCTCCAGGTTGATCGTATCGATATCCCGCATGGGATCCACGCTGCCGTCTACATGGATGATATCGTCATCTTCAAAGCAGCGGACCACATGAACAATCGCGTCCACCTCTCGGATATGGGACAGGAACTGATTGCCCAGGCCCTCGCCCTTGCTGGCGCCGCGCACAAGACCCGCGATATCTACAAATTCAATCGTCGCCGGTGTTGTTTTGGCTGAATTATACATCTTGGTCAGTGCGGTCAAACGCTCGTCCGGTACGGCCACAATGCCGACATTGGGCTCAATCGTGCAAAACGGATAATTGGCCGATGCCGCTCCTGCCTTGGTCAGACAGTTAAACAGCGTACTCTTTCCGACATTCGGCAGACCTACGATACCTAATTTCATATATACTCATTCTCCTTCGATTTTCCTTGATTGGCAAGGGTCTCAAACGCGATCATAACTTGCGAAAAAGGACACACTAGCACTTATAAAGTATAGCATAGAACCTTTCTTTTCTCAAGCCATTGCGCGAAAAAAACTCGGCCAATTTTGTATGTGCTAAAACAAGAAGCCCAGCACCAAGCCATTTGACGTGATGCCGGGCTTCTAACTTAGTTCCATTCCTCAGCCAGGAGTGCTTTTCGCATACAAAATCAATTTTCCTATCGCCTGTTCTGCCGATGGTGAAATCGCAATTTTATAAGGTACAACTGATAAAATACAGAATTCGACAAGAAATTTCAGATAAACTTTTGTGAAACAAGCGTGATGCTCTCTGGTTTTTAATTATTCTTCCTCGAATAAGGTTTGCATTACCTCATCAATGTCAATATTTTCTTCAGCCAAAACTACATTACCATCAATTATATGTCCGATGGCCTTTTTACCAAAATTTCCATCAGAATCACCAGCGATACATAAAAACTCACCATTCTTCATAGTTGCTTCTGAATTTGCAGCAACTCCGTATGACTCGGTTTGCTCTATACAGTAGGAATTAAAATTAGGGAATACTTCCGCTACCTTCTTTGGCATTTCTCCCAACGAACAATAGATATCATCATATTCATCTGCATCAAGGCCAATTTCAAAGTCCACCTCAATGATGTTACCATCTTGTACAATTTCTTCATTGTAGGCATCAATCCCTTCAAAGCAAGACTGAACAATTGAATTGGCAGCACCTTCTTCGCTTGATCTTCTCTTTCCATTTCCAATCTAAATCCACCACAAGCGGCCATACTTTCATCCTCCTGTGTACTTTATTTTTGTAGCTTCATGACGAATTGGCATTAAAAATTCTGCCTATAAGCTGATTCAAAGTCATTGAAAGCGTTTAACAAATCCAAGTTTGGGCGGATGGCAATCATGAATGATAACAGAGACTTCAAAAAGAGGATCAGGACCGTCTTGCGGATCTATTTAGAAAACTGGATGCAGAAATTCTCAGTGTCCCAGGCAGACATAGCGGTAGATCGCTTCGAAAATGAGGTCCACATTCATTTGAAGCGCTTCTTCAAAAAAGGGATCCCCTGACTGAAATCGTACCCACTCCATCAAGCTTTTCCATAAAATCTGTAAATGAACGGTTTTCCAGTTCATTTATCATAGAGACAGAAAAAGCTTCTTTTGAACTAAAAAAATTATAAAATGAGCCAACCGATACCCCGGCTTCTTTTACTACAGAAGCAACTGTCATTCTTTTAAAACCCATGCTAGTACTCAAGCTGACTCCGACCTCCAACAGCTTTTTACGAATACTATTTCTTTGTTCTTCGGTAAATCCGCCTGCCATATCTTTACTTCGCTTAAAATAACCAGATCTGCACCAGTCCGCAAAGAACGGTAAAGACCACAGCTAAAGGAAGTACATTGAGTTCTACCTTTACATGAAACCACTTCTGATGATATTCCTTATCCATATGTTCTGTGCCGGGCAGACGCCACCGCTTAATTCTCATAAACAAAACCCAGTCCAGGAAAAAAGCGTCATACGCACCGATCCACGCCAGATAGAGAAAAGCTGTCAACGCTCCCGCGGTAAATCCCTGCGCACCGGCGATATGCGCCATCCACGCAAACAGGAACAGCGTTACGTACGATCGTCTCTTTTGTGAGTTTTTCACGCTTATTTTCATGCGTCTTATAATACTCCGCCTGAATTTCAGGCGGATAGTCCGCAACCCACGCCTCCGGATTTTTGATAATGCTGATAATAACCTCCGCGGAAAAGGCGATTGTCAAGATCAATAGCTCAATCAGCAAAATACCTGTGTTCATACTTTTCCTTCCTTTTATATTCACTCTCATAGACGATTGTGAACATTTTATATAATATGTTCACAATGAATATATTATATAAAATGTTCATGGTCAAGGCCATTCTTAAAAAATACAATAAAAAGGAGCGTACCTCTTATGAGAAACGCTCCCCTGCTCTTTAACCCTTCAGAGAACCGATCATCAT
>CABUPM010000087.1 GCA_902493345.1 uncultured Eubacteriales bacterium
AGGATATATCCTTTGACGGGACGGTTCTCGATTCCAGAGCCGAAATCATTCTCTATGAGTTTTTGAAAAATCTAGGCATTGCGACCGAACATAACCGCCCGATCGATTCTGGATCCTATAGCTATTGGCCTGATTTTACATTCACTATCGATGGGAAAAGGATGTATCTGGAACATATGGGAAAATTAGAGGATCCTCAATACCACCGCAAGCAGGTCGAAAAAATCAAAACTACAAAACTCATGACATCCGGCTTGGCGAGAATCTGATTATCACTAGTTCCCATAGACACTTTCAGGCACCGAGAATCCTCTGGCAACTCGTAATCCGCGGAGTTTTGTCAGCTGCAAAAGCGAGAAAATTGATCAAAAAGATCAAAAATGTCAATTCTTATAATTGACCATTCCTCCCCTAGAAGTCCGTCCCTCCACGAAAAATCAAGAAAAAATTATAAAAATTCAGAGAAAACCATAGAATCTTGGCATGCGTAAGAGCCTCATTTTCCCAAGTGTACCAGAGGTTTTCAAGAATCCAGAGGAACCCACAAAAACCTGGTACATGCGAGAGTCTCAGCCATACAACAAAAATACGCGGTGTATCCCGATCTCGGAATACCGCGTATTTTGTGCAAGATTATCCTTTTAAGGAGCCAATCATAACGCCCTTTACAAAGTACTTCTGAATCCATGGATACAGAACCAGAATCGGGACAGTCGCTACAATAACTGTCGCGTATTTGATCGTAAAGCTCATGGCGTAGCTATTGCCGAACGCCGCGCCCATTGTCATATCATCGACTTCGCTTTTGATAATGATATCTCGCAGAATCAGCTGCAGCGGGAACTTTGATTTACTTCTCAGATAGATATTAGCGCTGAACCAGGAGTTCCAGTGTCCTACCGCGTAGAACAGTCCGATTACCGCGATCGTCGGAATGGACAACGGCAGAATCAGCTTGAAGAGAATGGTCCATTCTCCGGCTCCGTCAATTCTGGCCGACTCCTCCAATCCTGCCGGAATACTCTGGAACATGGTCCGCATGATAATCATGTTATAAGTAGAGATTGCGCCGGGAATGATCAATGCCCACAGCGTATCGTACATGCCAAGGTTGCGCACCAGCAGATAATTGGGGATCAGGCCGCCGTCCACAAACATCGTGATTGCAATCAGAATCATGATCGGCTTTTTTAGCATCGGTCCCGTTCTGGACAGGAAATACGCGCCCAAGCATGTCATGAACAGATTGATCGCCGTACCGACAACCACAATGAATATTGTATTCGCATATCCCGTAAAGATATTCGGGTTATTCAGCACCGCTTTGTAGGAGTCCCAGCTGAGATCGAGCGGATACAGCAGCGTTCCGCTATGGGAAATAAATGCGTTCGGATCGCTTAGCGAAGCGAACAGTACATACAGGAACGGATATACCGTGATCACCATAAGAAAGATCATCAACAACGTATTCAGTGTAACAAAAATATAATCCGCCGCTGTCTTTTT
Organism: uncultured Eubacteriales bacterium; assembly: GCA_902493345.1. Classification (GTDB taxonomy): domain Bacteria; phylum Bacillota; class Clostridia; order Lachnospirales; family Bianqueaceae; genus Faecimorpha. The sequence goes on from CABUPM010000087.1 coordinate 1,507, forward strand.
ATATACTACCACTTGAATGTTCCTCCTCTCTTACCACAGACTCGTATCCGTCATACGGCGGCTCATCGAGTTGGCAAATGTCAACAGAATAACATTGATAACCGAGTTGAACAATCCGACTGCGGCACTATAGCTGTAATCGCTGTCTTCCATACCTTTACGGTATACATATGTGGATATAACATCCGCCACCTCATAGGTCAGCGGAGAATACAGCAGCAGAATCTTTTCAGAACCTACACTCATCAGGCTGCCGATCTCCATAATCAGTTTGATGGCAATGGTCGGCATGATTCCCGGCAGGGTAATATATATCATTCTTTGGAAGCGCTTCGCGCCGTCAATATAGGCCGCTTCATACTGTTCCTGATCTACTCCGGCCAGTGCGGACAGATAGATGATACTGCCCCAGCCGAATCCGGCCCAAATGCCGCTCGCGATATACAGAGGACGGAAAGCCGCTTTACTCATCAGAAGATCCGTTCTCTTGCCGCCAAAGAATGCGATAATCGTATTAAACAATCCGTCCTTGGACGCAAACGACGTAATCAACCCGCAGATTACAACCATGGATACAAAGTGCGGAAGATATGTAACCGTCTGTACAACTTTCTTAAACTTGGAATTTTCAACTTCATTCAAGAGCAACGCGAAAATAATCGGCGCCGGAAACCCAAACGCGAGATTCAAAAGATTGATGATCAACGTATTGGATAATGTTCTGAAGAAATACATACTGGAGAAGAATGTCTGAAAATGCTTGAAGCCTACCCAGGCGCATTCCCACATCGTTCTTGTAATCTTATAGTCCTTAAACGCAATTTGCAGGCCATACAGCGGTATGTACTTGAAAATCGCATAATATAATACTATGGGTAAAGCAAAAAACAGATATAACCACTTATACCGGATCAAATCCAGCTTCAATCTTTGAAAAAAGGGCTTCTTGGTTGCTGCTTTGGCCATAATTTCACTTCCTTATATTTGTATCGATACTACAAAATATTTGGACAAAAGGCACGGTCCGGAGCGGATCCGTGCCTTTTCCATGTTCTGTTCTTTTCCTTTGCCTTACTTCTGCAGATAGCGTTCATAAGCGGCCTGCTTGCAGGCAATCGCCTTCTCGATCCCCATATCCTTAACAGTCTGTACATAGGCATCCCAATCCGTATCCAGACTCTTTTCACCAATGATAAACTCCTGATAAGAAGTCTCCATATAGGTCTTGATATCCGCCATCAGGCTGGAATAGGTCGCCGCTTCCTCAGTTGTCATAGTTACCGGAGGCAGAGTGATATCCTCGGTCGCCAGATTCCAGTTCGTCTGGATATCAACCTTGTACTGCTCGTTCAGGTTCATCTGCTCGTAGAAACGATAGTCACGGGCATTCGGGTAGTTGATGGGACCCAGCATCCAACGGGCGATACTCTGCTCTTCACTCCATCCCTTGTCATTCTGCTTAACAGAATCCAGGATCGTCGGATATCCGTTTACCATCTCAAAGCTCTTACCCTCGATACCAAAGGTAGACAGCAGGGAGCCTTCGTCGGTATACGCATAATCCAGCCAACGCAGAGCAACTTCCACATTCTTGCAGGAGGTCGTTATAACTGTAGAACGAGGATTGGCATTCTTGTCATCCGGATTGCACTGATATCCATCCGGTCCGATCAGCCATGGAACCGATACATAGTTATAGCTCTCATCCATCAGCTTCAGATTGTCGTGGTTAGCAATCAGAGAGGATCCCATAGAAGAAATGGTAAATCCAGCCTTATTCTGCGTGATCAGGCTGCCAGCATCTTCACTTACCGCAAAATCTGAATTGATCAGTTCTTCTGTATACAGCTTGTTCATATAGACCAGGAACTTCTTAAAGTTCTCGGTGATCGGTCCATATACGATCGTTCCCGGATTCTTCGGATCATTCTGCATATCCATACGCGTTCCGAAGGAAGCGGCGATACCCTTGAGCGTGCCGTCACCCTTGCCAACCGCGAACGGAACCTCATCTGTCTTATCGCCATTGCCATTCATATCATTGTCGCGGAACGCAACCAGTACATCATACAGTTCATCCGTTGTGGTCGGCATCTTCATGCCTACCTTATCCAGCCAATCCTGACGGATCTGCGGTCCGTAGATCTTGAAGTATACAAACTTCTTTTCTTCAACATTGGCATTGAAGTTTACAAACTGGAACTGTGTACCATCATCCAGCATGAACGCCTTGTTCTCCTCCGGATTATTCTGCATCCACTCATAATATGCCGGCGCGTACTTGGGCATCAGCTCGGTAAGATCCACAATGATCTCATCCTCCAGCAGGGCCTGAACACCGCCCGCCGCGTTCTGGACATTCCAGTTGATCATATCCGGCAGTATGCCACTGGTGATCATCATCGCGAAGTTGTCGTTGCTGCAGTTATGATCCCATTGAATCTTAACATTGGTCTTTTCTTCCATGAACTTGAAGAATTCTACATCCGCGTATGTCTCCATCGTCGCGGACATCGCGCTATTAATCTTGATGTAATAGCTCAGCTCAATCGGCGTATCTACCAGCGGATATGTAACGTCGCCCTCTTCCTGGGAATCCGGTGCTGACGCGTCGCCAGCCTTGGAACTCTCGGTCTTGGAGCTGTCGGCCTTGGAACTGTCAGCCTTGGAACTGTCAGCCTTGGACGAATTGTCTCCGCCGCCGCATCCTGCCAGTACGCCGACAACCATCAGCATACACATCAGTAGTGCCAACAATCTCTTTTTCATGTGAAACCTCCTAATGATTTAGAGGATGCCTCCCCTATATTTATGTTTTAATTATATTCCCTTTTACGGATCCAAACAAGCAATTATGTAGACTAAATATGGAATTTTATATAATGTTCTTCAAAAACACGCGTTCTTTTGTGTAAAGTGCTATCATTAATGACTTTTCGTCATTTCCAGCCAATTATTATGTCATGTTCAAATTCATCTTATTATTTCTTTTTATGCTTTTTTATTTCTTATCTAAATATAAAAACGGCTTATGCAGCCGTTTTTGTGTTTCATCTTTGGATAAAATTTATTTTTTTCACTGTTCCTTCTCTTTATCCCGTTCTTTGACATACCGCCGATATTCTATCGGTGTCCCTTGCTTTGGGACGGTATCCATCTCTACCGCCGCGGCAATGGCCTTTCTTTTATCTCTAAGAATGGTTTGGAGGCAAAATGGTACATGTTCCTTATGGTATCGGTGCAGCGCAACGCATTCTTTACATTTTCCATACCACTCACATAGCTCGTTGAGACATGGACATTTTGTAACGGAAGGATCCGCAGCCAACTTTCTGTTTTCCAAAACCAACTCATAATATTCTTCTTTGGTTCTCATACAGCTTTCCTCCTTATCTTCATTACAATAAATACCCGTAATCAGTTTAGCATGTTTTCTGTATCCATGCAAGGAACATCCCGATTTTTCACGCCTCCGGCCCCGAAATTCTACGGATCCAATACCCGAAATCCCCGCGTTTCGGCGGCTGCCCGTGTGCCGCACGGAATTCATGGCATTGCTCCGCAGCCGCTTCCTGCGCCATCTCCGGAATATATCGTCCCGGAATCCCCAGCTGATATTCCTTGCCCTCTTTGGATAAAACCAAATGCTTATACCGTGTATAGGCCCGCATCACAAAGGCACTGTTCTCCAGCTCCGTCAGGTTACAGGGCAGTGGAGACAGGTCCCCCGGATCCACTCGCACCCATTTCTGTCGGCTCTGATAAAAGGGACGGATCTCCGGCATATGCCGCATCATATTCTCCCCCTCATCCTCAGTCTTTTCTTGCAGCGGAGCCTGTACCCTAGGCGCTTCTATCGCTTCCGAAACCTCTTCCGGGATCGGTTCCGGCGCCGAAACAGGCAGGGCCGGCGGTGTCTTTTCTGCCTTTGACGCGGAATGCTCCTGCCATTCCTCCAGTTCCTGCCATCTTGTGGCATTCTCAACCCGTGCCGTCAGGAGATCTGTCGGATCCGGATATCCCTTCTGTACTCGAAACACCTGGTAATCCTCCGGTCTCGGTCCTACACCGGAGCCACCCAACGCACAGCGGTACAATAATTCTCCGCGTCCCCGCGCATCCGTACGTACTGTTCCCAGCGCATATTTCCGATATCTCCCGTCCCGGACGCAGATCATCTCCGCGTGATATGTCCCATAGGGCGCCGGTGTCACTCCTTCCAGCTGAATTCGAATTTTCAGTGCCTGATCCCGTACCTCCGCCCGGAGCATTCCTCTGGCACGGCAAGCTGTACCCGCTGAGGAAAATTCAAGATTCTGTCTCAAATACTCCATGATTTACTCCTTTCTCACTACGGTCTGCGTCCGCAGCATCTGCCACAGATCCGGGTCGCCCAATCCCAACCTCCATAGTCCCAATCCCCAGATTCCATATCTGGACGCGGTATACACCCGTTCTTCTATACTCCTCTCATCGTCATACCAAACCTCATGGACTTCTCCTCCCACTCCCTGGTATTCAAACATCCAACTCTGCTTTTCCCTGTCATACCGGTGCTTCGCGTGATATTGCTCCGCGAGGCGCACCGCCTGCGCATAACTGATGTATCTCACTCGGCCCGTGGTTACGTTAAAATCAAATCCAAATAGGCCGACCGCCGCCACAATCTTCCGAGGCTCCGCCTGCCGCAGCGCATAATCCAGCACAGCTTCCATCCAGGGCGTCGAAGACACCGGTCCGGATCCGGATCCCGGCCAGCCATGCTCATTATACATCATAATGACCATATGATCGGCCACTTCAGCAATTCTCCTATAATGAAAGGCTTCTGTCCCCTCTTCCTCATCTGCTTCTCTTGCCGGAACACATACACTGAGAAAGTATCCAGCCTCATGGAGCGCTCCCGCAAGCTCTTCCAGGAAATCATGATACTTTTCCTCATCTTCCGCCGCGATCTCTTCCAGATCCAGATTGACTCCGTCCATTCCATATTCTCTAATCAGACTCAGGATCGATGCCACCAGTGCCCGGCGGTGTTCCTCATCCGCAAGTACCAGCTGCACAGTCTGTCCTGCCAGATCCGCCTCCGGATAGGTCAGGTTCTGTACGACCGCCAGCATCTGCACGTTATTTCTGTGCCCCTTGCGTACAAGCTTCAAAATCTCCTCCGGAGACGCGTCCGCGTTATTTTCCAGAAGTCCCGGATTGCCCGGATCCAGTCTCCAGAAAAACAGTGCGCAGGATGTCAGCACATCGTTTCCCGCGTCAAACGCTTCCTCTGAAGAAGGAAACCCGCCCCGTTCCTCTTCCATGTAATATCCCAGGACTCCGATCACCGGTAGCTGCGCTCCATAGGCAATCATCTGCGCGTCCTGTCTTCGCAGATACCCTTTTTGCCGCAGATACCGCACGGCCAGAAACTCCTGCGTCGTCCCGACGACTTCCAGCCGACAGCCCGCGTCCAGTTCGCCCAGGATCTCCCCCTCCGCACTCTCCCATCGATACACCGGTGTATCCTCATACAGGACCTGGGCTTCCACATACGACGGAATCCACAGCTTCTGTCCAATCTCCAATCGGTCGCTCTTCAGATGATTCAATATATAGATTCCTTCCGGAACCGTCCCCAGATTCTTGCCGATCTGGTACAGAGAATCCCCTTCCCGAACCGTATACTGCTTCTCTACCATCCTGCTTTTCCCTCTCTGCTGTTTCTCTCGCATTATATGCAGACACTTTCCAGATTATATCCAAAACTTTTCTTGTGAACTTTGCCGAATTCTGGCATATTAAAAATTTTTTCTGGAATTCTCCAGATTATATGATATAATTGTACCACATAATGAATTAGGAGGTTACGCCCATGCTTGAACTTGTATCCGACGGTATCTACCTTGCAGGCGGACGGCCTGTTCCCCGTACGGAAGCGCCGGACAGCTTCCCCTCTCCGGAGGAAGCCAGGAAGCGTACGATGGCCCACGCCATCCTATCCGCTCACAACTCTTCAGAAGATCCGTCCCATCTGCGGATTACCTTTGACGCACTGACATCTCACGACATCACGTATGTCGGTATCATACAGACAGCCCGCGCCAGCGGTCTGACGCACTTTCCCATGCCCTATGCCCTGACCAACTGTCATAACAGCCTCTGTGCCGTCGGGGGAACGATCAACGAAGACGACCATGTCTTTGGTCTGTCGGCCGCCCACAAATACGGCGGCATCTATGTTCCCGCCAATGCCGCGGTCATTCACCAGTATGCCCGTGAAAAGCTGGCCCGCTGCGGTGCTATGGTGCTGGGTTCCGACAGCCACACGCGTTACGGTGCTCTGGGAACCATGGGCGTCGGCGAGGGCGGTCCGGAGCTGGTGAAGCAGCTTCTGTCCAACACCTACGATATTCCCGCGCCGGAGGTTGTTCTGGTCTACCTGGAAGGGCAGCCCAAGCACGGCGTCGGTCCGCATGATGTCGCGATCGCGCTCTGCGGCGCGGTGTTCTCCAACGGCTTTGTCAAGAACAAGGTTCTGGAATTCGCAGGGCCCGGCGTGGCCTCCCTGCCCATGGATTTTCGTATCGGTATCGACGTTATGACCACCGAGACCACCTGCCTGTCTTCCATCTGGCAGACCGATGCCAAGGTTCAGGAATTCTATACGAAGCACGGTCGTCCGGAGGACTATAAGAAGCTGGAGCCCCAGGACGGCGCGTATTATGACAGCATGATCCGGATCAATCTGTCCGAGATCGAATCCATGATCGCCCTGCCCTTCCATCCTTCCAATGCCTATACTATTCATGAATTGCTGGACAATGCCGCGGATATTCTGCACGGCATTGAAGCGGAAGCGGCAAAAACCTTTGGTTCCAAGGTATGTCTGCATCTGGCCGATAAGGTCTCCAGCCGGGGGGTCCTGACCGATCAGGGCATCATCGCCGGCTGCGCCGGCGGTATGTACGACAATATCTGCGCCGCCGCCAATATTCTGAAGAATGCTTCCACCGGAAACGGGTATTTCTCGCTCTCCGTCTATCCATCCAGTCTGCCGGTCAACCTGGCTCTGATCAAAAACGGTGTTGAACAGAGTCTGATGGAGGCAGGCGCGGTATTTAAGCCCTGTTTCTGCGGTCCTTGTTTTGGCGCCGGAGATGTACCTTCCAATAATGGTCTCTCGATTCGTCACACTACGCGGAATTTCCCCAACCGGGAGGGTTCCAAGCCAGGAGATGGACAGCTGAGCGCCGTCGCTCTGATGGACGCCCGTTCCATCGCGGCTACCGCGGCAAACGGCGGATACCTGACAGCCGCTACCGATCTGGAATATCCGGAAGAGCATCCGGAATATACCTATGACGATACGATTTACGAGAAGCGTGTCTATAACGGTTTTGACAGACCTCATCCGGAGGAAGAGCTGCGCTTAGGTCCCAACATCACCGATTGGCCCCGCATGTTCCCTCTGTCCGAGAATCTGCTGGTCAAGCTGGCAGCCGTAATCCACGATCCTGT
>CABUPM010000088.1 GCA_902493345.1 uncultured Eubacteriales bacterium
TCATTCAGGAAGTCCGTTTTGATCGATTGGGTGTGTTTGCGTATTCACAGGAAGAAGATACCCCGGCCGCCAGAATGCCGGATCAGATTCCGGAGGAAGAGAAGGAACGGCGCAAGGACATCCTGATGGAACTGCAGCAGAGGATCAGTTCGGAAAAATCTCAGGAGATGGTCGGCCAGAGTCTGGAGGTTATTATCGAGGGCCAGATTCCGGGAGAAGAGGAAGAAGAGGGCACCAAAGTGTATTCGGCCAGAACCTATCGGGACGCGCCGGATATCGACGGATTTTTATTCTTAAGTTCATCACAGGAGTATCTGTCCGGAGACTTTGTTCAGACACAGGTCGTCGGGGCATATGAATACGATTTGATGGGAGTGGATGAAGATGTGGAATATAGCGAATAAGCTTACGATGCTGCGGGTGCTCATGGTGCCGGTGTATGTGCTGCTGTTCGGACTGGTTCCGCAGCCGTGGGGACGGTATCTGGCATTTGTCATCTTTGCGGCGGCATCCTATACGGATCATCTGGACGGAAAGCTGGCAAGAGAGAGACATCTGATTACCAATTTTGGCAAATTCATGGATCCTCTGGCCGATAAGCTGCTGGTAATCTCGGCGCTGATCTGCTTTGTGGAAAACGGACAGCTGGCCGGATGGATTCTGATTCTTCTGGTTGCGCGCGAGTTTATCATCAGTGGGTTCCGGCTGGTTGCCGCCAGCCGCGGAGTGGTCATTGCGGCAGGCATCTGGGGAAAGCTGAAGACTGTTGCGCAGATGATCATGGTCATGCTGATGATTCTCAATTTCCAGTGGGTTTGGTATCAGGTACTGATTCAGATCTTCATCTGGCTCTCAGTGATCTTGACCATCGTATCGCTGGTGGATTATCTCTGGAATAACCGCAGCGTTTTAGCTGAAGAAAAGAAGGCGTAAATATGAAAGAGATCAAGGCGGAAATCCTGTCGATTGGAACGGAGATTTTGCTGGGGAATATCGTCAATACCAATGCGGCTTACCTGTCGCAGGAGTTGGCTGCGCTGGGCATTCTCGTGTATCATCAGGCGGTAGTGGGGGATAACCCTGGACGCCTGTCAGAAGCACTGGCGGAAGCGTATTCCAGAGCGGAGCTTGTGATCACGACCGGCGGGCTGGGCCCGACAACGGATGATCTGTCCAAGGAGACGGCCGCAGCCTTTTTCGGCCGCCGGATGGTGCGGGACGAAAGGGCTTTGGATGAGCTGGTACAGCGCCTGAAGCTGGGCGGACATGAGGTAACTCCCAACAATTATAAGCAGGCGGATCTGCCGGAAGGAGCGACGGTTTTATATAATAAGAACGGCACAGCTCCCGGATTCATTCTGGAGGGAGAGGGACGGACGCTGATTATGCTTCCTGGGCCTCCGTCAGAGATGAAGCCAATGTTTGAAGAGGGAGTACGGCCGTACTTACGGAAGCACAGCGACCAGATGCTGATCTCCAAGACACTGCATATATGCGGAATCGGTGAGTCCGCTGTGGAGCATCGCTTGAAAAAGCGGATGGATGAGCTGGTGAATCCGACGCTTGCGCCGTATGCCAAGACAGGAATGGTCGACCTCAGAATTACGGCCAAGGCGGCTGCGGAGCCGGAGGCTCAGGCGCTCATTGAACCGGTGGAGCAGGAGATTCGGGACATGTTCGGCGAGTATGTTTTTGGAAGCGATGAAGAGACCCTGGAAGGGACGATCATCGAAATGCTGGCCCAAAGGGGATGGAGTGTCACAACGGCAGAATCCTGTACAGGGGGACTTCTGGCGGGAAGACTGGTGGATTATCCGGGGGCTTCCCGTGTATTCCGGGAAGGGTATATCACCTATGCCAATGAGGCAAAGGAAGAGATCCTGGGAGTCAGCCGTGAAACTCTGGAACGATACGGCGCGGTCAGCGCGGAATGCGCAAGGGAGATGGCTGCGGGAGCGGCCAAGAAGGCAGGCGCGCAGACGGCGATTGCGGTTACCGGCATTGCGGGACCGACAGGAGCTGTACCGGCGCATGGCGATCAGCCGGAAAAACCGGTGGGACTGGTGTACATCGGATATTATGTCAATGGCGAAGTTACATCGGAAGAACATCATTTTTACAAGAATCGGCGGGTCAATCGGGACAACGCGGTTGTGCGCGCGCTGAACGGACTCAGAATGAGACTTTTAGCGGTAAAAGAATCGCCAGAACAGGATTGTGTGCGATAATATAGGATGAGACTTTGATACAAGGAGGAGGATTCCAATGGCAAAAGAGAGCAAGGAGAAGGCAAAGGAAGTCAAGGATCTGCGTGAAGACAAGACAGAACGGGAAAAGGCGCTGGATGACGCGATAGCGGCGATTCACAGAGCCTATGGTAAAGGATCCATCATGAAGCTGGGAGAATCCATGACGGATCACATGATAGAAGTGCTGCCTACAGGTTCGCTCAGTCTGGATGTAGCGCTGGGAGTAGGCGGAATTCCGCGCGGAAGAATCATTGAGATCTATGGACCGGAGTCCAGCGGTAAAACCACAGTGGCTCTTCACATGATCGCGGAAGCGCAGAAGCGCGGCGGAATTGCCGGATTTATCGACGCGGAGCACGCGCTGGATCCGGAATATGCCAGAAGACTGGGTGTGGATGTCGATAATCTGTATATTTCCCAGCCGGACAATGGTGAGCAGGCATTGGAGATTGCGGAGACCATGGTGCGTTCCGGCGCGATGGATATCATCGTTGTGGACTCGGTAGCGGCATTGGTGCCCAAGGCCGAGATCGACGGCGAGATGGGAGATTCTCATGTAGGTCTTCACGCAAGACTGATGAGTCAGGCGCTTCGGAAGCTGACGGGCAGTATCAACCGTTCGGGCTGCGCCGTAGTATTCATCAACCAGCTGCGTGAAAAGGTGGGCGTTATGTTCGGCAATCCGGAGGTTACGACGGGCGGACGGGCATTGAAGTTTTACGCGTCTGTACGTATGGATGTGCGGCGTACGGAGACACTGAAGGTCAAGGATAATTTTGTCGGCAACCATGTCCGTGTCAAGGTAGTTAAGAATAAAGTAGCGCCTCCTTTTAAGGAAGCGGAGTTTGATATCATGTATGGCACGGGAATCTCCAAGACAGGAGATCTTCTGGATGTGGCGCTGCAGGAAAAGATCATCAATAAGAGCGGCGCATGGTTCTACTATGGAGAGGATCAGCAGCGTCTGGGCCAGGGACGGGAGAATGTGAAGCAGTATCTCGGCATGCATCCGGAGCTTATGCTGGACATCGAGAATGCCGTTCGCGAGAAGCATGGACTGCCCCTGAAGGATGCGGATGAGATGATCGAGGTGGACGAGCCGGAGATGGAGGAAGTTACCGCGGAGAACGACAATGAGGACACTCCTGAGCAGAGACAGTTGGAGATGGATGAGTGAGCGGCTTCGGAAAAAAGAAGAAGCGCACGAGGGACTTGTCCGGATACTCTGAGGAAGAACGGAAGGAATACTATAAGAATCGCCTTCTGTATTATCTGGAACGCCGTAAGACAGAAAAAGAGGCAGCCAGGCACCTGAGGGAATTGGATTGTCCGGAAGAGCTGCAGGAGGAGCTTCTGGCGTTTGCCAGAGAATATCGTTTTATCGATGATGAAGAATATGCCAGGAGCTTTATCCGGGACGCGGCCCGACTGAAGCATCATAGCTGTCGGAGAATTCGGTATGATCTGATGCAGAAGGGATTGTCCAAGGAACTGATCGATCTGGTGATGGAAGCGGAAGCGCCCTCTGATGAGGAGGCAGCTTCCGCCTTGGTTCGAAAGAGGCTGTCAGATCCCGAAGATCCGGAGGCGAGGAGAAAATGCGGCAATTACCTGCAGGCACACGGTTTTTCCTATGATGTGATCGAACGGGTACTGAGGCGTAGTGACGGAGAAAACGTAGATATAAGATAATCCGCTATTTTTATTGACAAACGATAAAAAACGGTGTAGAATTATGATGTTGTTTTGAATACAATGAACTATGAAAATTGAATAAGGAGGTGTAGTTTGTCTTGGAGTATATTATAGCGATAGTAATTATCGCGGCTGTCGGATTCGGTTGCTTTTTCGGCGGAATTCAGTTCCGTAAGAATATTTCCGAGAAGCAGATCGGAACGGCAGAAGCCAAAGCTCGTGAGATTGTAGACGATGCTTTAAAGACAGCAGAGGCCCGAAAGCGCGAAGTTCTTTTGGAAGCAAAAGAAGAAGCGATGAAGGTCAAAAATGATATGGAACAGGAAGTCCGTGAACGCCGTAGTGAAGTACAGCGTCAGGAGAAGAGAGTCGTACAAAAAGAAGAGACCCTGGATCGCAAGATGGAAGGGCTCGAACGCAAGGAAAACCAGTTGAACCGTAAGGGGGAGGAACTGGACCGCAAGAACAAGGAGATCACCAAATTCCATGAGCAGCAGCTGCAGGAATTGGAGAGAATATCCGGGATGACCACGGAACAGGCAAAGGATGTATTGCTGCAGTCTGTGGAGGAAGATGTCAAGCATGACATGGCTGTTATGCTGAAGGAAGCAGAAGCAAGGACCAAAGAAGAAGCTACCAAGAAGGCTAGAGAAATTCTTACAAGCGCTATTCAGCGATGTGCGGCGGATCATGTAGCAGAGACCACCGTATCCGTCGTAGCGCTGCCCAGTGATGAGATGAAGGGTCGTATCATCGGTCGTGAGGGCCGGAATATCCGTGCTCTGGAACAGGCAACCGGTATTGACCTGATTATAGATGACACACCGGAAGCAGTAATTCTCTCTTCGTTTGATCCGATTCGTAGGGAGATTGCAAGAATTGCTTTAGAGAAATTGATTGTAGATGGCCGTATTCATCCGGCCCGTATCGAAGAGATGGTGAATAAGGCCACCAAAGAGGTAGAGAATATCATCCGCGAAGAGGGTGAGGCAGCTACCTTTGAGACCAATGTCTATGGCCTGCATTCCGAATTGATTCGTCTGTTGGGCAAACTGAAGTACCGGACAAGTTACGGACAGAATGTGCTGAAGCACTCGATTGAGGTTGCGCATCTATCCGGACTGATCGCTGGGGAGTTGGGACTGGATGTCCGTCTTGCCAAGCGTGCGGGACTTTTACATGATATTGGTAAGGCAGTGGATCATGAGATGGAAGGCTCGCATGTATCCATTGGCGCGGCGTTGCTGCGCAAATATAAGGAGTCTCACATCGTAGTCAATGCGCTGGAGGCGCACCATGGCGATGTTGAACCGGAATCTCTGATCGCGGTGATCGTACAGGCGGCGGATTCGATTTCGGCGGCACGTCCGGGCGCGCGCAGAGAGACGCTGGAGAGTTATATCACTCGTTTGGAAAAGCTGGAGAGCATTGCAAATGAGTTCAAAGGCGTTGAGAAGACATTCGCGATTCAGGCCGGCCGTGAGCTGCGTCTGATGGTGATTCCGGAGCAGGTGAGTGACGATGATATGAAGATTATGGCGCGGGATGTGGCGAAGCGCATTGAAAATGAACTGGAATATCCGGGTCAGATCAAGGTCAATATCATCCGTGAGGTCAGAGCAACAGAGTACGCAAAATAAAAAGATAAAGCACATAAAACCGCGGGGATACTGCTCGGAGCAGAGTTGTATTTCTGCGGTTCTTTTTTTGAGAAAGGAGAAAAGGATGAAAGAGTTGAGAATCGGATTTATCGGGGTCGGCAACATGGGAGGCGCATTGCTGCGCGGAATTCGTACACATCGTCCTGAGCATACGGTTTTGGCCTACGATGTATCGGAAGAGGCTTGCCGCAGGGCTGAGGCGGTGGGAGCCGTTATTTGCGGAGGTATCGGGGAAGTAGTTAGCGGAAGCGATATCGTTCTGATCGCTGTCAAGCCGCAATTCTTTGGAGAGGTAATGCCTCAGATTCAGCAGGCCTTGACAGAGCGTAAGCTGGTGATCAGTATTACGCCGGGATTTGATTTTGAGTGGCTGAAGGGCGCATTGGGAGAAAATGCGGCGTTGACGCGTACGATTCCCAATATGCCGGCCATGGTAGGAGAAGGGATTACACTGATTACGTTCGGAGCAGAGGTCTCTTGTGAGGAACGGCAGGACATCCTGGAGATTTTCCGCTGTGTGGGACGCGTCTGCGAGATGCCTGAGCGTCTGCTGGATGCGGGGATGACCGGATCTTCCGCTTCTCCGGCCTTTACATATATGTATATTGAGGCTATGGCGGATGGAATCGTCGCATTGGGAGTCCCCAGAGCCCAGGCTTATGAGCTGTGTGCCCAGGCGGTTTTGGGGGCAGCCAAAATGGTTTTGGAGACAGGAAAGCATCCTGGCGAGCTGAAGGATCAGGTATGCTCACCGGGCGGAATGACAATACAGGGAGTAAAGAAGTTGGAAGAAAACGGTTTTCGATACGGAGTAATCGCCGCGGAGGAAGCCGCGTGGATCAAATCACAGGAAATGACAAAGAAATGAGGCATAGACATGGAAGTAAAAAAGAGTGAGCTGCAGTTTGACGGTAAAATCTTAAAAGTATATAAGGATCAGGTGCTTTTGGATAACGGAATGGAAGTTACACGGGAAGTGGTCCGCCATCACGGAGCGGCGGCAGTGGTTCCGGTGACAGAGAACGGAGAAGTCATCTTGGTAAAGCAATACCGATATGCGGTGGGCCGAGAGATGCTGGAGATTCCGGCAGGCCTTCTGGAGCCGGGAGAAAAGATGGAAGAGTGCGCTGCCAGAGAGACTGAAGAGGAGACGGGATTCCGTCCGTTGGAGATTACGCATCTGTTTGATTTTTATTCTTCACCCGGGTATTGCACAGAATGCGTAGGAGTCTACGCGGCGAAGCATCTGATGCCCAGTCAGCAGCATCTGGATCCCGATGAAGATGTAGAGGTAGAGATTTTGCCGCTCGAAGAAGCCGTAGATAAGATCCGCAGCGGAGAGATTGTGGATGGAAAAACAGTGGCGGCGATTATGAGCGTTTCGGCACAGTCCTTGATCTAAAGGAATGAGGCAGGATCCCCCGGCATAAGTATGATTACAAAAAGCCGGGGGTATTTTTATGTCCAGAAGAGAGCGGGTTGTACGGGCCCTGGGACTGCCGGAGGATGTGATATTGAATATTCCGCAGGCCGAAATGTCCGGAAATGGTCATTTGCATTTGGACCATTATCAGAGGATTCTGGAATTCAATGAAGAACTGGTCGTTCTACAGACCTCGCAGGGAGTTTGGAGAGTCGAGGGCAAGGATCTGCAGATCCGCTTCGCCAAATCCGGGGAGTTGGATATTGAAGGAGATTTTTCCAATATACAGCCGGGAAGGAGATAAGTATGAGCGGATCCGTAAAGCGGTTTATGAAGGGACAGACTCGGGTTCGGATCGAGGGCAGCGGCGTGCTGCGCTGTCTGAATCTCCTATTGGGGAAAGAGGCGGAAGTCCGGGGAGCCAGGCGGCAGGAGAATGGACTGGAGTTATGGGTCGATACAGACAAACTCGGAGAGCTGGAGCGATGCGCACAGAAAAGCGGCTGTAGGGTAGAAGTAGTAAGAGCGGAAGGATTTCCCAAATGGAGAAAGAGCTATGGAAACCGATATGGGTTTCTGGCAGGAATCCTATTGGCGGTCGCTGTTATGTTCTTTTTAAACTGCTATATTTGGCGGCTGGATATCCGGGGAAACGAAAGCGTCTCTGATGCGGAGGTAATACGCCGGTTGAAAGAATACGGGTTGGGAGAGGGCGTCTGGAAGAGCGGAAAGGATCTGGAAAAGATCAAGAACGAACTTCTTCTGCAATATCCGGAGTGGGCGTGGCTCTCCCTGAGCATTGAAGGGGCGACACTGGAGGTGCGTCTGGAAGAAGCGACGGCGCCGCCGGAGATACAACAGGAAGGAAGTCCGTCGGATCTTGTAGCGGATCAGGAAGGCATCATCTATTCGATCGTGACAAAACATGGAAAACCGCAGGTGCGGGCCGGAGATGTAGTGCGTACGGGCGATGTGCTGATTTCTGGTACAATGGAGTTTGAAAAAGAAGACGGAACGACCGGATATCGCTACACACAGGCACAGGGAGATGTATATGCGGCGCGGACGGAATATCTGGAAGCGGAGGTGTCTGAGAATTATATGGAAAAGATCTATACGGGAGATCGTGTAAGCGAACTCTGGCTATTGCATGACGGTCAGGCTATCTGTCTGTACCATCCCTTTCGAAATCTTGAAAATACGGATTGCCTGGAGGAGATGCCGGGAGCCGGATTTTCCAATTTTTTGGAGAAACTTCCCATCCTTCCACATATCAGACTTCTGCGGAGGACGTATTTCTTTTATGAAACAGTTCCGCGTACTTACCGAGAGGATCAGATGAAAGTGTTGCTGAATGCTTCTTTACAGAAACAAAAAGAAGCGCTTGTTAGCGACTGCGGAGCGGAGATCTTGGAGGAGAAGACGCAGTACACGGAGTGGGAACAGGGGATACGCGGCATATTGGAAGTAAAGCTTCTGCAGAGGATCGGC
>CABUPM010000089.1 GCA_902493345.1 uncultured Eubacteriales bacterium
TGTCGGAGATCAGCTCTTTTATCGGAGCGTCGGCCGGACAGATCTGTACAGGGGCGACGGAGAAGACCTTTTGAGGAGCATTCGGCAGAAGCTGTTTACGCTGCCGGAGAATACCGTAGTCCTGCCGGGGCATGGACCGGCAACACGAATCGATCAGGAAAAGGCGGAGAATCCGTATCTGAATGGAGAGATGTCATGGGGGATATAAAAGAGTTTTATCTGACAGGGGAGAATTTGACACAGAGCAGACTTTACGAACTGCAAATGCTTGCGAAAGAATTCTTTCCGTCGGCGGAGATTGCCAAAAGCGAATCGGAACTGAATCTTTATTTCGAGGGAGAGGCCTGGAGGGCTGAAGATAAGGAAAAGTCGCTGGTGCAGCCAATGCCGGAGAAAACAGCATATGAAGGAATGGGAGGAGACCCGGAAAAAAATCGAATGAAGGCAGGGTTTTATCTGTTGCTTTGGCGGTCGACAGGAAAGGATCTTCCATGGGGGATTCTGACCGGAGTACGGCCGACCAAGCTCGCGTATAGTGCGATGGATGCGGGAGTGCAGCCGGAGGAGCTGGAAGAGCATCTGAAAAAGTACTTTTTCCTTCGGGAAGATAAGGCAAAGCTGATGATCCGTGTCGCGCAGCAGGAGCGAAGTTTGTTAAGCGGACATGCGGGAACGGATCTGGATCTGTATGTAGGAATCCCCTTCTGCCCGACCCGGTGCTCATATTGTTCTTTTGTTTCTTATGATTTTCATACGCTGGGAGACACAATGGAACGGTATACGCAGGCATTGGTGCAGGAGATCACTGCCTGCGGCAGTTTTGCGCAGGGAAGGAAACTGCGAAGCTTTTATATGGGCGGCGGAACGCCGACAGCGTTAGAGCCGGACAGCTGGACAGGGTGCTTGCGGCGGTGCAGCGGACCTTTGGATTCGAAAATATGAGTGAAGCGACAGTGGAAGCCGGACGGCCGGATACAATCACGAGAGAAAAGCTGGCCGTGCTGCGTGATTATGGAATCTGTCGGATCTCCGTCAATCCGCAGACAATGAACGAAGAGACGCTACTCAGAATCGGCCGGAGACATACAGTGGAGGATACGCGCCGGGCGTTTGATCTGGCAAGAGAGATGGGATTTTCCAATATCAATATGGATTTTATCATGGGACTCCCCGGAGAGGGTGTCAGTGAAGCCGAGTATTCTATGCAGGAAGCATGCAGAATGCGTCCGGACAATCTGACGGTACATACGCTGGCGGTCAAGCGGGCGGCCAGGCTGAGTCAGGAAGAGGAACGCAGAGAGGTTCTGACATCGGACAGTATTGAAGAGATGGTAGAGCTGGGCGCACAGGCGGCGCGGCAGCTGGGGATGCATCCATATTACATGTATCGGCAGAAGAATATGGCCGGCAATTTTGAAAATGTGGGCTACAGTACACCCGGAAAGGAATGCCTCTATAACATCGAGATTATGGAGGAGCGTCAGAGTATTCTTGCGATGGGGGCGGGAGCGGTCAGTAAATTTTATGAACCGGAAAAGAACCGTATAGAACGGCTGCCCAATGTGAAAAACGTCGAAGAATACATAACAAGGTTGGATGAAATGCTGGAGAGAAAGAGAAGGAGGTTTGGCACATGACAAGACAGGAAGTAAGTCAGCAGATCGGAAGCAGAGAATTCTCTGTCTGGGAGATCATCAAGCTCTCCGGAGGCCTATTGTTTGAGCATATCGGAAAATGGCTTTTACTGGCAGCAATCGTTTTTTTGCCGACAGGGTTTATTCTGCAGTATGCGGCGATGCAGCTGCCGCTCAATCAGCTGATCAGTCTGATGCAGGGAGAAAACCTGGAGACACTGTATACAATGGATTGGAGTCCGTATCTGATCTATTATGGACTGCAGATGGGAATGAATCTGATATGGATCTATTGCAATCTGGCGGTGGCAGTGTATACAGACCGTTGGCTGCAATCGGAGAGACAGGAGATGCGCTTTGGAGAGATGCTGCTTGCGGCGGTCAAAAGGTGGCCGGCGGGCATGCTGATGCCCATTCTGCTCCTGCTTGCCGTACTGGCGGCTGCGATGCTGACAATACTGGTGGGAACCTTTTTACTGCCGCTTATGATGATTCTTCTGATAACTTTAACGATAGGAATGACGATGGTGTATTACATGGGAGTTACGGCGACCGCGATTCGGGAAAAGGCTGGTGTTTCAGCCTGCCGTTACGCGATGAATGTAATGCGCCGCAGATGGGGAAAAACATTGGGCGTCGTTCTGATCTTTCAGCTTGTAAGCGCGGCGGTAGCTTATTTGCTGGAGACACTCACATCGTCATTTGTTGTCCTGGCGGGCAATGCCTGGCTTTATAGCCTGGTATCCGCGGCTGTCAGTGCGATTGCGGCGCTCTCTACCGTTCTTTTACAAATTGGAATTACAATCCATTTTGTCAATCAGGAACAGCTGGGATTGATGGAAGAACGTACAGAGTATCCGGAGCTTCCGGACGGCTTCTGATGTATAGAATCCCTCTATACAGCGCATAATGAAGGCGGAAATGGAGGGAGTTGGATGGGTAAGAAGAATGACCAGAAAATCTCCTGGCAGGAATTGCCGGAGGCAGAGCGCATGAAATACGAGGTCGCCAAAGAATTGGGACTTCTGGATCTGGTGCGGGAAAAGGGCTGGAAGGGATTAAGCTCAAGAGATACCGGGAAAATCGGCGGAATTGTAGCAAGAAGACGAAAAAAATAAAAAACCATGAAAAGCCCTTGACGCATGGGTATAGAGTGCGCTATAATAGTACAATGCGAGTATTAAGTATAGCATAAGCGGTCTATCAATAGACACGTGTTGAGGAGGAAGCATTCGATGAGCAACAAGTTTGAGAAGTTAGAGCACAATATGGTCAAGATCTCCATGGAGATTGGCCAGGAGGAGTTTGACAAGGCATGCGAGCATGCATATCAGAAGAATAAGAATCAGATCAGCCTGCCCGGCTTTCGTAAGGGAAAGGCGCCCCGCAAGATGATCGAGCGCGTATACGGCAAGGAAGTATTCTATGAGGATGCCCTGAACGATGTTCTGCCCGGCGTATATACCGCAGCGGTAGAGGAGCTGAAGCTGGATGTCGTATCCCGTCCGGAAGTGGATGTAGAGAAGATGGAAGCCGGAGAGCCCATCGTAGTTACCGCAACGGTTGCGGTGAAGCCGGAAGTGACTCTGGGAGAGTACAAGGGTCTGGCTGCGAAGAAGGAGACCGTAGCTGTAACTGAGGACGACGTCAATGAAGAGCTGAAGAAGGACGCGGAGAAGAATTCCCGTCTGGTAGATGTAACGGATCGCGCGGCTGAGCTGGGCGATGAGGTTACGATTGATTTTGACGGATATGTAGACGACAAGCAGTTCGAGGGCGGCAAGTCCGAGGACTACAGACTGACACTGGGTTCTCATTCCTTCATCGATACCTTTGAGGATCAGATCGTCGGTAAGAATCCGGAAGAGGCGTTTGACGTTAATGTAACGTTCCCGGAGAACTATCACGCCAAGGAGCTGGCAGGCAAGCCCGCAGTCTTCAAGGTAGTTCTGAAGAAGATTCAGAAGAAGGAGCTGCCGGCGCTGGATGACGATTACGCTAAGGATTATTCCGAGTTTGATACAATCGCAGAATACAAAGAAGATCTGCAGAAGAAGCTGCTGGCCAACAAGCAGAAGGAAGCAGACGACAAGCGTGCCAAGGCATTGATCGCGGCGGCAGTTGCGAATGCGGAGATGGATATTCCGGCGGCAATGATTGATGACCGTGCGGACAGCATGATCCAGAACTTTGCTAACAATCTGCGTTATCAGGGAATCTCCATTGAGCAGTACATGAGCATGACAGGCAGCAATATGGCGGCAATGCGCGCCAATGTTCGCCCGGATGCGGAGAAGGCGATCAAGGAAGCTCTGGTGCTGGAGGCGATCGCTAAGGCTGAGAACCTGGAAGTGACCGATGAGGACTTCGACGCAGAGGTTCAGAAGATGGCTGATATGTACAAGATGGAAGCAGATAAGCTGAAGGCGAATATCAGCGATGCCGAAAAGGAAGGCATGAAGGAAGAAATGAAGACGCAGAAGGCCGTAGAGTGGCTGGTTGCGAACGCAAAAGAAGCCTGAAACAGTGTGAACTTGGACTGAGCGCACGCGCCCAGTCCATTCGTTTAGAAGAGGGAGGTAATTCGTATGGACGGATTCAAGAATGTTGTATCGATTCCTTATGTAATTGAACAGACGAGTAGAGGCGAGCGCAGTTATGATATCTATTCCAGACTCTTGCAGGATCGTATCATTTTCCTCTCAGATGAAGTGAATGATACGACGGCCAGTCTGATTGTAGCACAGCTGCTGTTCCTGGATTCCGTGGATAAGGATAAGGATATTTCCTTTTATATCAATAGCCCCGGAGGCTCAATCAGCTCCGGCATGGCGATCTATGATACAATGCAGATGGTGCATGCGGATGTAGCGACGTATTGTGTGGGTATGGCTGCCAGTATGGGAGCGTTTCTTCTGGCCGGCGGCGCCAAGGGCAAGCGGTATATTCTGCCCAATGCCGAAGTGATGATTCATCAGCCGCTGGGCGGTACGCAGGGCCAGGCTACGGACATCAAGATTCAGGCAGAGCACATCCTGAAGATCAAGCAGCGCATGAACCGGATTTTAAGTGAAAATACGGGCAAGGACATCTCCGTGATTGAGCAGGATACAGAGAGAGATAATTGGCTGACCGCGGATGAAGCTGTCAGCTATGGCCTGGTAGATAAGATTGTAACCAAGCAGTGACGGATTCACGAATTGAGGTGAAAGAATGACCGGAAAGGATGAGAGAAAAAAAGTTGTCTGCTCCTTCTGCGGTAAGAGCCAGGATCAGGTTCGCCGGATGGTAGCGGGCAATGGAGTTTTTATCTGTGATCAGTGCATCGATCTGTGTGCGGAGATCATCGAGCGGGAGCTGGATGAAGAACCGCGCGGCAGAGAGACGGCGGCGGATCATTTTATGACGCCCAAGGAGATTAAGGAATATCTGGATGAATATGTGGTAGGTCAGGACCGGGCTAAGAAGGCGCTGTCCGTTGCCGTTTATAATCACTATAAGCGGGTGCGCGCACAGCAGACCTCCGGCAAGAATGATGTTGAGCTGCAGAAGAGCAATATCATCATGATCGGCCCCACGGGCTGCGGTAAAACTTACCTGGCACAGACGCTGGCCAAGATCATCAACGTGCCTTTTGCGATCGCGGATGCCACCTCTTTGACAGAGGCCGGATACGTGGGAGAAGACGTAGAGAATATTCTGCTGAAGCTGATTCAGGCGGCGGATTATGATATCAGCCGCGCGGAGCTGGGAATTATTTATATCGATGAGATTGATAAGATTGCCAGAAAGTCAGAGAATCCTTCGATTACAAGAGATGTCAGCGGCGAAGGCGTACAGCAGGCGCTTCTGAAGATCTTGGAGAGTACGGTTGCCTCTGTACCGCCCGGCGGCGGACGCAAGCATCCGCATCATGAATTCATTCAGATCGATACGACCAATATTCTGTTTATCTGCGGCGGCGCTTTTGAGGGACTGGACAAGGTGATCAAGGCTAGAACCAACGAAAAGACGATGGGCTTTATGGCTAAGAACGAGACGCCGCAGGAAGAAGAGCATATTCTTGAAAAGCTGGAGCCTCAGGATCTCCTGAAGTTCGGATTGATTCCGGAATTTGTCGGCCGTTTGCCGGTGATGGTAACGCTGGATAACCTGGATGAGCAGGCTTTGGTCAATATTCTGACAGAGCCTAAGAATTCTCTGGTGAAACAGTATCAGGCACTGATGGAGATGGACGGTGTTCAGCTGGAATTTGAAGATGCGGCGCTGAAGGCAATCGCCCACAAGGCATCGGAGCGTAAAACCGGCGCCAGAGGACTGAAGGCAATCATCGAGAGCGTTATGGAAGATATTATGTATGAGGTCCCATCGATGGAGAAGGTGGAACGCTGTATCATCACAGAAAAGGTCGTAGAGAAAGTGGAGAAAGCGACTCTGATAGAGGGCGACGGAAAAAGAATCCCGACGCACAATACCAAGAGGAAAGCTTCACGTCAGGATGGACAGACTGCATAAAGAGATGCTTTCGGGTGAGTATAATCGAACAGACAGAGAATAAAAGGAAACTCCCCGGGATATTCGGGGAGTTTTGTCTTTAACAAATGCGGAAAGGAGAGCCTGCCTAAGACAGGCGAAGAAGGAATGGAAGAAAGAATCAATCTTCCTATACTGCCCTTGCGGGGATTTATTGTGTTTCCGCACCAACTGGTCAATTTTGATGTGGTCAGGCCAGCGTCGCTCAAAGCGCTGGAACGCGCTATAGCAGAGAATTCCGAGATTCTTGTCGGCTTTCAGAAGAATATGCTGAAGGAGAAGCTGGATCCGGACGATCTGTATGAAGTGGTGCTGCGTATGCGGATCACTAAAATTCTGAAAGAAGAGAATGGCACGTGTGTGATGGGAGAAGTCAAAAATCGCTGCCGTTTGATAGAGTTTGACCCTTCCGGCTCCTATTATCGCGCGGAAGCGGATGTTTTGCCGCGAATGGAGACGGAGTCGGATTATGAGAAGGCTTTGTGCCGAACCATGCAGGAAAGCTTTGAAGAATACGCGCATATGGCGGATCTGGTGCCCCATGCGGCATACATGGCTTTGGGACTGCGCTATGCGGGAGACATCGCGGACTTGGTCGCTTCGAATATACCGGGAGATTTTCAGGAGAAGCTGGAGATCCTTCTGGAAGAGGATCCGGTGGAGAGAGCTCATAAGGTGATTCAGTGCCTGGCGCAGGAGAAGCAGATTCTGAAGATGCGTAAAGATCTGCAAAGCGAAGTAGCGCAGGAGATGCAGAATTATCAGCGGGAAAATTTCCTCAGGGAGGAAATGCACCGGATTCAGCAGCAGCTGGGCGAGGAGTCGGAGGAAGAAGGCGGAGATTGGGAAGAGTTCCTGAACAATGCGGATATTCCGGCTGCGGTTCGGAAAAAGGTCCAAGTGGAGAGAAAGCGTCTGGCAGGACTGCCGCCAATGTCTCAGGAGGCCAGTGTGATCCAGGATTATCTGGACCGGATCCGTCAGGTACCGTGGGATATGACAGAGACAGTGCAATGGCATGAGGACCCGCAGCAGCTCCTGGAGACGTCCAGAGAATTATTGGAGATGGATCATTACGGACTGAAGCGAGTGAAGGACCGTGTGATTGAATACATAGCATCCAAGTGTCTGCGGCCGGAGATATCCAGCCCAATTCTATGCCTGGTCGGTCCTCCGGGAATCGGTAAGACCTCGATTGCCAAGTCAATTGCGGATACATTGGGAAGAAAGTATGTGCGCGTATCCCTGGGAGGCGTCCGGGATGAGGCGGAGATTCGCGGACACAGGCGTACCTATGTCGGGGCAATGCCCGGCAGAATCGTAAACGCGCTGATTCAGGCGGATTCTATGTGCCCGGTAATGCTTCTGGATGAGATCGATAAGATGGCCAGCGATCTGCGAGGCGACCCGACAGCGGCTCTTCTGGAAGTATTGGATACATCTTTGAACCATGAATTCCGGGATGCGTATCTGGAGGTTCCGGTGGATCTGTCCCGTGTCTTTTTCATTGCGACAGCGAATACGCTGGACGGAATTCCTCTGCCGCTCATGGACCGTATGGAGATTATTGAGCTGGAGAGCTATTCCAGACAGGAAAAGCTGGAGATCGCGATGAAGTATCTGCTGCCCAGACAGCGTAAAGAATATGGTCTAAAGGCTGCTCAGCTTAAGATCAGCCGCGCTGTGATGGAAAAGCTGATTGTGGAGTATACCCGAGAGGCGGGAGTACGTGAGTTGGAGAGACTGATTGCGTCTCTGTGCCGGAAGGCTGCCTGCATGTTTGTGGCAGGAGAGCGCGCCAGTCTGAGTATCACCGAGAGAAATCTTGCCGCTTTGATGGATGAGCCTCCGATAAAGGAAGAAGAAAACCGTAAGAGTCCGGAATGCGGTGTTGTAAACGGATTGGCATGGACCGCCATGGGCGGAGAGGTGCTGACAGTGGAAGCGGCTGTGCTGGATGGTTCCGACAAGCTGGAGCTGACGGGACAGATGGGCGATGTCATGAAGGAATCGGCGCAGATTGCGCTGAGCGTCGTGCGCGAGCATTCGATACCGGAGAAGGATGCCAGATTTTATAAAGAACATGATCTGCATATTCATATTCCGGCGGGCGCGGTACCAAAGGATGGACCTTCGGCAGGCGTAACCCTGGCAACGGCCATCTATTCGGTCGTAAGCGGACGTAAGGTCAGAAACGATCTTGCGATGACAGGAGAACTGAGCCTGCGGGGAAGGGTGCTTCCGATCGGCGG
>CABUPM010000090.1 GCA_902493345.1 uncultured Eubacteriales bacterium
TGA
Organism: uncultured Eubacteriales bacterium; assembly: GCA_902493345.1. Taxonomy (GTDB): domain Bacteria; phylum Bacillota; class Clostridia; order Lachnospirales; family Bianqueaceae; genus Faecimorpha. Next base: position 4 of record CABUPM010000090.1, read on the forward strand.
TAAAAAAGCCCCGGAAACAGGAAGAACCTGTCTGATACATTTCTTAAGGCCCGCAAACCTCGAAAATGCGGGCTTTTTTTCATGGACTCTCCTGCTGGTAGAGTGGTAGAATTCCTTATTCTACCGTTAGAGAGCAAGAAATCTAGCGTAGAAAAGCAGCCGTAGATTGAGTTGCCCCGAACGATCGGATATACTAAAGAAAATTTCGATATAAAGGAGAAAGCTCATGTCTTATGCTATTGTAACAGACTCAACTGCAAACCTGTCCGCAAAACAATTAGAAGAAAATAATGTAATCGCGATTCCGTTTCCTTATTTTTTAAACAATCAGGAATATAAGTATCAGGATCTCGAGAGCTTTGACGCCAAACAGTATTATGACGCCATCCGAAGCGGTGCGAAAGTCACTACCTCCCAGATCAACCCTCAGGGTTATATCGACATTATGCAGTCGATACTGGAGTCCGGTGAAGATATCCTTTTTATCGGGATAGCCTCCGGGATAAGCGGAGCCTATGCCTCTGCGGAAATGGCGAGAAAGCAATTGCTGGAAGATTTTCCGGAACGCAGGATCGAACTGATCGACAGTAAGGGCGCCGGGCTGGGAGAAGGCCTGTTGGTCTTAAAGGCTGCCAAGTGCCGCCTGAACGGAATGGAGTTACAGGAAACCGCTGAGAGGATGCGGCTCGTCCGTGAACGGATATATCAGGTATTTATCGTGGATGATCTGGCGCATCTTAGACGAACCGGCAGACTGTCGAATGTAAGCGCTATCGTAGGCTCCGTGCTCGGAATCAAGCCGTTGTTAAAAGGAAATGAGAACGGCAAGATTGTCGCTTTTGAAAAAATCAGAGGAAGAAAGAAGGCCATAAAGGCCCTGGCTGAGAAATATTTTATCCTGGCTCAAAATCCGACGCATCAGACCATCGGCATCTCCCATGCTGACTGCGAAGAGGATGCCAAGTATCTGGCAAGTTTGCTGCAGGAAAAGCTCGCGCCCAAAGAAATCATTCTGGCGAAGCATGAGCCTGCCACAGGCTCACATATCGGTCCCGGCGCGCTGGCCCTTTTCTTTGAAGGGGACAATGATGTGCGTTATAAATAACAGATGATTATTATTGAGGTCATGGATAAGTAAATATGGCGGGATGGGAGGGCTTGACATCTTGTCCCGCTAAAAAATATATTTTTTTGAAACCAATTGGGGAAATACGGTACATATTCAGTGTAAGGCCGGAAGGGGGGACGACATGGAGGACGAGGAGATCATCGAGCTGTTCTGGTCGAGGGATGAAGAAGCAGTGACGAGTGTACAGGCCGGCTACGGAAAGATGTGCGCACAGGTTGCAGGCAACATTCTCAAAGATGAAGAGGATGTACGGGAGTGCCTCAACGATGTCTGGCTGGCACTGTGGAATCGGATTCCTCCGGAACGTCCCCGGATCCTGCCCGCTTATATTCGGCGGGTTGCGAGGAATCTCGCGCTGAAGAGGTATCGCTATAATCAGGCAGGCAAGCGCTGCGAACAGGTGGAGGAATCATTGGAGGAGCTGGAGGGAATGCTGTGCGCGCCGGAGACAGTCGAGACGGCATATGATGCCAGAGAGCTGGCGCGTTACATCAACAGCTTTGTACGTTCTCTGCCGCGGGAAAAGGGGGATCTCTTTATCCGCAGGTATTGGTATTTTGATTCGGTTGAGCAATTGGCCCGTGACTTTGGGATGAGTCAGGGAAGAGTCAAAACCATGCTGTTTCGTATGCGCGGTCAACTGAGGGAGGCCTTGCGGAAGGAGGGGTATAAGCTATGAAGAGGGAAGATCTGGAGCAAGCTCTGGAATTGCTGGATGACGACCTGATTGAGAGGGCAGGGAATCGGACCGGAAGCCGTAGAGGGAACGGCTTCCGGTATCTGGCAATAGCCGCCTGTTTGGTGTTGGTTCTGACCGGAGTCTGGGGACTGGAGCGTAAAAACGCAGCCTCCAATGATATGACGGCGCAGGGAACGGCGGATCTTGCCCGGATGGAGTGTGCCCCGATGGTGGATGACGCATTTTATAAGGATACAGACAGCAAATCGGAATTCGTATATGCATCGGCCTCTGAAGTTCTGAGGGGAGCCGCGGACAATAGAACATATAGTCCGGAGGGGATGTATTATGGACTGGGATCCGATTCGGAAGATCGGCTGACGGCATTCGGGTGCGAGGTTTCGTATACTGTAGAGCAGGAGTCGCAGCTGATCAACACGATTCGATATGATGCGGATTGGACAGCGTCTTTAGAGGAACCGGGTACGAGGGAGAGCATATTTGCACGTGAAGACGGAACCGATAAGACGGTGTCCTACATCGTTGGCCAGAGTGTTTCACGGATCAGAGAGGGAGAGGGATATATATCCGGAAGTCTGGAGCTGGCGGCAGGAGAAGTTGTGTTTGTCCTGCCTGAGGGAAACGGCGAGATCCAGAGTATTCTGGAAGATCCGTGGGTTTTGAGAGAGGCGATCGAAGGGGAAGAGGGACAGGAATATACTGTAAGATGGGAGATCCCCGGCTTTTCCTATCAGGGAGAAGTGAAATATGGCGAGGTTTGCCAGAGGACCTATATTTGCGTGGATGGGGGAGAAGCCGCCGGTGATCCTCATACATCAGAAATGGAGTACACCATGGAGCTGAACCGTCCCTTTATCTATGCAGTACGGGACCAGGAGGGGGAAGTCCTGTTTATCGGAGTCTGCATGGACCCTGCTTGACAGAGCCTGTCGGATGCGTTATAGTATAACCATCTGAGACGGGAGGTGTGGCAGTATGACGGAAGTAGTTGCGGCGCTGATATGGGATGGAAGACGTTTTCTGATCTGCCAGCGGCCGGCGAACAAAGCGAGAGGACTGATGTGGGAGTTCGCGGGGGGCAAGGTAGAACGCGGAGAGACGCCGGAGCAGGCGCTGATCCGGGAGTGCCAGGAGGAGCTTGCGATCACATTGTCCGTGGGGGATGTTTTTATGGAGGTAATCCATGAATACCCGGATATTACTGTACATCTGACACTGTTTCAGGCCAGAATCGCAGAGGGAACACCGCAGATGCTGGAGCATCAGGACATGCGGTGGATCACGCCGGAGGAGATCGGACAATATGAATTTTGCCCGGCGGATACGGTAATCCTTCAGCAGATTATTCGGAGGTATGGAGTATGACGCAGTTCATAGAATATCCGTCCTGCAGTACCTGTAAAAAGGCAAAACTGTGGCTGGAGGAGCAGGGCGTTCCATATGAGGAACGCAATATCAAAGAGCAGAACCCAACCTATGAAGAACTAAAACAATGGCATGCACAGAGTGGCCTGCCGTTGAAGCGATTTTTCAATACAAGCGGATTGCTGTACAAATCTCTGCACTTAAAAGAGAAGCTTCCAGAGATGAGCGAAGAGGAGCAGCTGCGTCTTCTCGCGACAGACGGGATGCTGGTCAAGCGGCCGATTCTGATCACGGATCAGGGGCTGCACATAGGATTTAAGGCGGAGGAGTGGAAGCAGGGATGAGCATTATCTATGCGGATAATGCGGCCACAACCCGCATGTGCAGACCGGCGATCGACGCCGCTGCGGCATGCATGGAGGATGTCTATGGCAATCCTTCCAGCCCGCACAGCATAGGGCAGCGCGCGGCGGCCGTACTGAATTCCGCGAGAGAAAGAATCGCGGTATGTCTTGGCTGTGAACCGCGGGAGATTTATTTCACTTCCGGCGGCAGCGAATCTGACAATCAGGCGCTCCTCTCGGCGGCGGCAGCAGGCATGCGGCAAGGGAAAAAGCATATTCTGTCCACGGCGTTTGAGCATCATGCCGTGCTGCATACCCTGGAACGGCTGCAAAAAGAAGGTTTTGAGGTAGAGCTGCTGGATGTCGGTCCCATAGGGACAGTTACGCCGGAGCAGGTAGCGCGGGCGGTCCGGGATGATACCTGCCTGGTATCAGTGATGTATGCCAATAATGAGATCGGCTCCATATTGCCGATTCCGGAGATCGCAAAAATCTGCCGTGAACGGGGAGTTCCGTTCCATACGGACGCGGTTCAGGCAGTAGGACATCTGCCGATCTATATTCGGGAGCAGCAGATCGATCTGCTGTCATTATCCGCGCACAAGTTCCATGGCCCCAAGGGAATCGGAGTCTTGTATGCGAAAAGAGGCTTCTCACTGACAAGTCTTATCACGGGAGGAGCCCAGGAACGAGGAAAACGTGCCGGTACGGAAAACCTTCCGGCGATCGCTGGGATGGCGGCGGCCTTGGAAGAGGCGTGCGCTCATATGCAGGAAAATACAGAAAAAGTGCTTCACTTAAGGAATCAGCTGATACAGGGGCTTTCGGAGATTCCGGGAGCCGTACTGGACGGCGATCCGGAGAAGCGGCTCCCGGGAAATGTCCATTTTTGTTTTCCTGGAGTGGATGGCGAGAGCCTGCTGCTTTTGCTGGATTCGATGGGGATCTGCGCGTCGGCCGGATCGGCCTGCGCGTCCGGCTCATTGGAACCAAGCCATGTCCTTTTGGCTATCGGCCGGGATCATGAGACGGCCAAAGGGGCGCTTCGTCTGAGCCTAAGCGAGGAAAATACCGAACAAGAGATTCAATATATGCTGCGGAAAATACCGGAAGCGGTAGCGAGATTACGCAATAATACAGCCGATTGACCATTCAGTCAATCGGCTGTACTTAATCCAGACCATATTTTTTCAAAAGAGCGTCCAGCTGATTCATATGCTGCGACACATTTTGATTTAGATTTTCGTGGAGAATTTCCACCCGGATCTGTTCATAATCGGCAGCCGCCTCAATGGCTGCTTTTCGCATAAAGTCCGGATGATTCAGCTCTCCGTTTTCATAAGCGCGCAAGGTTCGCAAAGTATCACGATAGCCCAGCTCCATACGGAATCGTGCGCCCTGAGCGGAAAAATCCAATGTACCGTCCAGCAGATGGCCGATATCCCGGCTGGGCAGGATCTCAATGAATTCCGTCCCTGGATATACAGCAGGAATCAACAAATCCTCTTCTTCCGCGATATTGATCGCGATAATATGCCGCAGCCCTATATCATACAGAGGCTTGATCGGAAGATTATCTGTGATGCCTCCGTCCAGATTGGGCTGACCGTCCAACAGAACCGAAGGGTAAGCCACCGGCATGGCAGAGGATGCCAGAAGGATTTGCAGAATCCGATCCGGGGACTGATGATTTAGCTGAAAATAACGCGCCAGATAGCTCCCGTCCGCATTTCTCTGCGAAGTGTTAGCGAAAACCTGCCTGGCAGAGGATGCGATTTTGGTCAAGTCCAGATTCCTCTGGATCAGTTGGATTAGACCCTCACGTGAAAAGATTCCGTCCGCAAGCGGAAGATCAATGTCCAGAAATTGCAGCGGCGAGATGCTTTTCCATAGAGCCTCTGCCTGCGCATAATCTGTACATCCGATGAGCGCCGCGTTCAGCGCACCGACAGAGGCACCGGATACCGCCTGAATCCGGCTGTCCCAACCAAGTTCAATGAGTGCCCGCCAGGCGCCGATCTGGTAAGCGCCCTTCCCGCCGCCGCCGGCAAGCACGAGTCCTAAAGGATGTGTGTCCATAATATAACAGCCTCCTTATTCTATACTATGATTCTACCATAAAAAGGCGTGCATGCAAATAAAAACCTTGCTTTTTCGTCGAAAAGAATTTACAATGAACCCAAAGGAGGAGATATACATGGATCGATCAAAACGCCTGCCCAAAGAACTTGCTGTATATGACTTGCTGGACACTCTGGGGATCTGCTGGACGAGTGTGGACCATGAAGCAGCGATGGACATGGCCAGCTGCGCCGAGGCGGATCGGCAGCTGGGAACACGAATGTGCAAAAATCTTTTTTTATGTAATCGCCAGCATAGTCAATTTTATCTGTTGATGCTCCCGGGTGAGAAGATTTTTCATACCAAAGACCTATCGAAACAGATTGGTTCAGCACGCTTATCCTTTGCGGAACCAGAGTACATGGAGCAATATTTGAACATTCAGCCTGGAGCGGTGAGCGTTATGGGGCTCATGAACGATCATGAAAATCATGTCCAGTTATTGATTGACCAGGAGCTTATGGAGGAACCCTGGGTTGGATGCCATCCGTGCGTAAATACCGGCAGCCTCAAGCTATCGATGGAGGACCTCCTGCAGCGGTTTCTTCCATATATACATCATGATTTTATCGTAGTTTCTCTATAATATAGATTACAAGACATTCAGATCATTAGCCCACACCCTCTTAGAATTCCGTCCCTCCGCGAAAAATCAAGAGAATCCTATAAAGAGTCTGGTACACCTGATAATAAGGAATACAATGAAGGGGTTGCAGAATCTGTAGGAGTAGAGTATAATAAATTCCATAGCGGGAGGTGCAGAAGTGACTAGAGGGGAACGTCAAGAGTTTAGAATGAGGATCCGGAGGATTCTGGCGCATCGGGAAGTGCGGAAAATGCGGAAGTTTTGTCAGCATGGGACGACAAGTACGTTGACGCATAGCATCCGGGTAGCTGAGATGAGTTTTTGGATCAGCCGGCGCCTTCCGATGAGATTTCGGACACAGAGCCTGATTCGCGACGCGATGCTGCATGATTTTTATTTGTATGATTGGCATAATCCGAAAGAGGCACAGAGCCTGCATGGATTCCGGCATCCGGTGACAGCGTTGAATAACGCAAAGAAACATTTTGATATCAATAAAGTAGAAGAAAATATTATTATCAGCCATATGTGGCCATTGACGCTTTTCAGAATTCCAAGATGCCGGGAGGCTATGGTAGTATGTTTGGCGGATAAGCTTTGTTCGTTGAGAGAAACTGTAGGAGACCGTATAATAAAATAAGGAAGGAGAATGTAAAATGGAAAAGTATGTTTGCGTGGTATGTGGGTATATCTACGATCCGGAGCAAGGAGACCCTGAGAATGATATTGAGCCAGGAACGGCTTTTGAGGACCTGCCGGAGGATTGGCTATGTCCGCTGTGCGGAGTAGGCAAGGATGAATTTGAAAAAGTAGAAGAATGAAAAATGAGCCGGGATTTGCCGTGTGAAAACTACAAAATCGACATCGGCTAAGCAGAATTGGACAACAAAACAGGCGGCACTCAACTTTGGTTGGGCGCTGCCTGTTTTGTGTACATCTAAGGGTTGAAAATCGCCGATTTTCTGCTCTGTAAAACCGATAAGTGGCTATTTCGATGCAGAGTATGTTTAATAGTGGAAAATCAGCTTGTATTTGCAGAAAAGTTATATTTTAGGGCGATAACTTCCGAGTATTCTATTGAAAACAGAGCTATCCTTGTGATACAATATGGATAGTGGCTGCGTGGAGCTGAAGTTCAGAGTTGAAAAATCTAACAGATACGGTAAAGCTTTTTTAGGACGAAAGATAATGATTAAGTTGGTGATCATCTTGATAACGACACTATATCTGAGGAAGCGATTGGAATGAAAACTGTTTGGATAAAGAATGGTCTTGCACAGGATCAAGGAGCAGTGCTTGGTAAAGGTGCTGTAGATTATCAAATTGGTTCGCTATCTGAATTGCTCCGCATTTTATGATGCGAATAGGAGTTGAGGAATTATTATGGCAGATATACTTTTCAAAACAGATGATTATATTTTTTCGTACCGTGTCGGTGGGCTCCTCATCCACAACGGCAAGGCGCTTATGCAAAAGGCGGTTGATGATGACGGATATGCCTTTATTGGTGGTCACGTCGCGTTTGGCGAAACGACCGCTGAAACGATTGTAAGAGAATTCAAGGAAGAAATCGGCGCTGATATCAATGTGGAAAGACTATTTATGGTGAACGAGAATTTCTTCCCTTGGGGTACTCATCCGTGTCAGCAGATAAACCTATATTATTTGGTTTCCTTGAAGGACGAAACGCAAATACCGACTGACAGAGATTTTAAAGCACTCGACGAGCTTGGCAACGAGCGTATTGAGCTTGATATGTGTTGGATACCGCTTGAAGATGTACCGAATAAGAATATCTATCCGCCACAGGCAAAGGAATACATCGTAAATGTCCCCGATGAGATCGTGTACTTTGTTTACAAGGAGCAACCAAGTGAGAATACAACATAAAAATCTAACAATCCGCCAAGCCAAGGTTGCCGATGCGAAGCAGCTTACTGCTTGGTGGAATGATGGTGCTGTGATGGCACACGCAGGCTTTCCCAACGGCTTGCGAACGA